>CALMSP010000112.1 GCA_937872405.1 uncultured Saprospiraceae bacterium
CGAAGCGTGCAGCAGCAGGTGCGGCGGTCATATTCTCAGGGAAAGGGCTGCTCATGATTTGCTCCAGCGTGAAGGATTGCGCGAAGCTAAACCCCGACAATAGCAGTGCAAGACATCCGATAAAATAATTCTTGATCATGATTTCAGGTGTTTTGAATTTAAAAATGGAAACCAGCATACGCCTTAGGCAATTTTCCAGCGGAACGATTGAACATCCTTGGCGTGCTGGATAGCTAGGATACCCTCTAAATGGTCGCATTCATGTTGCATGAGTTCTGAAAGATCATCTTCCAGTTCCCAAACCTGTTCCTGCCATTGCAAATCGCGGAAGTGCATTTTACAATAGCGGTGCCGCTGTAAGCGCACCAGCAGATTAGGGAAGCTCATGCAATCATCCCAAAGTTCCATCATGTCGTCGCTTTTATCGAACAACACGGGGTTGATAATAGCCACGGGCTGATCTATATGAAGCACCACAAGGCGCTTCATGATGCCAAGTTGGGGCGCTGCAATAGCTCTGCCGGCTTGGTATTTGGCTCGAAATTCAAGAATAACATTAGCCATGCCCTCTACTATAGGGAGGAGCCTGTCTAATTCGGCGGGTTCTACTGGTGCGCAGCGTTGGTGCAGGCGCGGATCGCCAAGCAGAATGATGTCGCTTAGGTGCATAAGGCTTTGCAAGGTTTTCTAATAAAAAGACAAGTAGTGGGGTCAATTATTTTCCCACCAGCGATTGTTGTACCACAGCATTTGATTATTGCGCTGATACAGGTCGGTTGTAACGGGCCGAATGAGCATTTCATCGAGCCAGAGCGATCCATGGCGCATATCTGTATTATAGAATTGAATTTTTAAGCGATTGTCAGGATTGCGCATTTCAATACCTAATTCTAACAATCCCCAGCCGTTGTTATCAAAAGTGGAAACAGTCTGGCGAGCCTGATAGCGCAGCTGCTGCACGATCGAACCATCGGGGTTGTACTCGGTAAGCTCGTAGGTAGTACGCGGGTGAAGGTCTTGCCGATAATACATCCAGATAGAAAAAAGATACCAGCCAGGTTGTAATGCAGGGATCGTACCATCAAAAATAATCGTTGGTTTAGCTGCTGGTATTTCCAATCCGCCATTGCCGAGATAGTGTTTGGTTGCTTTTTGGTCGTCCCAGGTCAGGCGTACAAAATTTTGCACGCTATCCGTTGAGCGAATATCGCCATGTGTGTAGAGTTGCAAGGAGTCCATTGCTTGCCGGACTACCTGTTTGCGCTGGGCGATCCGCTCGGCAAAGATGGAAAGCGGCAGATGATACAAGGTCAGCTCGCCCCGCCGATATACCATTTGCAAATCTTCAATTAAGTGATCGTAGCGCGTCGGATATTTCTGCACCCGCAGGCTATCCCAGGCTACCAGCAAGGGTTTTTGATTGGGTAAATCATTCAATAGCGCGGGTACGCGATAAGGTTCCAGCACCAATTGCAACTGATTGATCGTTTGCGACAGGGAAGCGCGCGTGAGCATAGCGCCGGTGGTAGGCAGCCCAGTTTGCATGGCAATAGAACCCACCTTTTGACCAATAAAACCTTCCATTTCCCACCAAAAATTGTCGGAGCCTATGCTGTAATAAGGTATAGGAATACTGGCTTGGTAGGCGTCAAAAAAAGCCTGTCCGGGTGTTTGGGCAAAACTATTATCTGGCACCAATTCTTCAATATAATCAGGCTGTAGATCAATATGCTTATTGAACATCCATGCTTCGTAACCCAACAGGAAAATGGC
Organism: uncultured Saprospiraceae bacterium; assembly: GCA_937872405.1. Taxonomy (GTDB): domain Bacteria; phylum Bacteroidota; class Bacteroidia; order Chitinophagales; family Saprospiraceae; genus JADJNW01. The sequence continues at coordinate 1,774 of CALMSP010000112.1, forward strand.
TAAAGCCGGCAACACCCATCGGATGCTGGCACCTTTCACTGCCCAATAGTACAGGGCGGCAAATGTAGCTATATTAATGACATAAAAAAACGTCCACGCAAAGCGCCCAATGGAGCGGAACTGCTGGATCGGCCCCAAATAGTCGAGCAGCCAACTCATACCTTTAATAGTAAAGGGCAATCCGAAAGAGAATAACAAGATAGCAATGGCACTCAAAAAGGTAGCACGAAGCCAGGTCTTTGGCCGAATCTCTGATTCAAAACTGTAAGGCATGCGCTGCATCCGATAGTAAAAACTTCTGCCAAGCCAGACCAAAGTAGCCGCAAAAGCCGTCAAACCTACGTAGGCATTACTTTCAAAGTCCACCTTTCGAATATTTACTACCTGTTGGTCTATCCATTGAAAAAAAGGCATTTTCATAGAAAGGAAAACACCTTCCCAATGTGCCCGATAAGCAAAAAAGCCCCAAGGTTTCCCCGGACGATCTGTCACGGGGTCATTCCAATATATCCACCACACAAAAAATGCTAAGGGCAGCAACAATTGAATACTGTAATGCAACGCATATTTGGGCAGTTGGCGCCATTTGGGGTCTTGCAGCCAGCTAAAAAGGAAGTACGCAGATATTGTAAATACCAGAATTGCAAAAAAGTAGAAGTGCAAGCACGAAAAAAACAGGACTACGCCAGCCAAGCACAGGCTATACGATATTTTCCAGGTGGTTTCTAAGCGCAACAGCAGATACAGCGTTGCAGGTAGCAAACTCGGATGCGCCAGCCCAAAATGCCCAACCATTCGTTCTATCTGCGGCGACAAAAAGCTGATACCAATAGCCACAGGCACGGCGTACCAGCCTGGCAAACCAAGCTCCCGAAACAAGAGATACAAGAATACACTGCAAAGCAGCAGCGAGCCAAACATAAAAAAGTGCAAGATTGGTATGGCAAAGTCTGAAATGTCCACCAGATTATGGCTAATCCATCGGAGGGTGTTGGATAATGAGGGTTGCCCATCGCCGGGCACTATGTGTTCACCGTAGGGATAATTCATCGCACCGGAATGGGTGTAGCTGCTATCATATTTTACATGATACACCAGCGCAACATACGTTTTGTAGCCATCGCCCCATCCTGATATCACTTTGCTACTGTCCCATTGAAAATACGTTGGAAAACGCCCGTACAACAAAATCAGCATCAGCCCCAACAATAAAATGAAGTATCCTGCCTGTCTTTTCATCGTTCTTTGTTAAAATAGAAAAGCGCTTAAAATTAGCGATTATACTGGGACTTGCAACAATACATCCGATAATTTGTAGGAAAAGCATAATGCATGAAATATCGCAAGACATTAGCGGCGCCTAATGTGAACAATAAATACCATCTTAGATGGCCTGATGCCGATGTCAGATTTTAGACAATAGACAATAAATTTTAGATGCCGTTTTTATCTGTAATTCGTATGAAATTGAAAAACAAATAGTTAGCTGCCTTTGAATGCGTTTTTTGTTGAAATTGGTATAAAATGCCTTTCAACTTTCAAACCTTTCAACCCATCCCTATCTTAAAATATATCCCACTAAAAATCGCATCGTAAATCTGTTTGAAAGATTGTCCTCACCGGGTCTCACTGATTGCCATTCTAACAGATTAGAACCGTTGGTAAGCAGTGTAGCGTCTTCTGGAATATCCGAAAATCGGTCTTTAAAAAAACGCCATTGGTAGCCACCCGCGGCTTCTATCATCCATCGGCTGGAATAATAGCCTAAGGCGCCAACGTCAAGACTAAAAATATAAAACTCGCGCCGCCTATTATATACAAAACGTTGTCGAAAATTGCACCCAAACCGGCAAAAATCACCGGTAATATCAGCATCCGACAACTGATACGCTACATGTAGCTCCAACCAGTTACGATTGAATTGATTGGGGGCGTAGGGTTTGGTGTAAAGCCGCCCGCCAGTTCGCACCTGAAATCCAAAATACCGCTCCATCTCTGGTAGTCGGACAATACCAAGTCCACTGGGCGGCAGCAAATAGCCTACCTGATGATGCAGGGATACCAGTGGGGTAAGTGGATGCTCTACCCCGATCTGGATTGCCGGATAATTAATATTCAGAAATGAGAATAACGAGAGCTTACCAATGAGACGCGGTTGCGACGTGGGGAAGTCGGTTTGCTGTGCCTGCAACAGCACGGGGCTATTCAGTAGCAGCATCAACCATATAAATGTTGTGGTGTGCCTACTCCAAGGTTTGAAAAACATCATACCCCGAAAGGAATTTGTGAGATCTGGCGAATATTTTGCAAATCCGTATAATCATATTGATAGATGTTCTCTGGCCCAATTACTAGCAGTAGCCCGCGCAGAGGAATGACATCATAAGCGGTGAACCCCTCCAGATGCGCTATTTCCACAATGGACGACGGATTGGCTACATTGAAAACCCGCACGCCATAGCGACCATCGCATACGAAAAGCGTAGTACCATCTACCCCAAGCCCATAAGGCTCCCGCATAAAATAGGATGATATAATCTGCGGTTGTCGGATATTCGCAATAGAAATAATGTCGAGGCGATCCGCAGCGCCAAAGCCCGCTCCACGACAACCGGTGGCGCGCAGGGTAACGTAGGCAAATTCCTTATTCGCCACTACTGGATCGCAACTCACAACATGCTGATAAGCAGATACAAAACTGGGATTGCCATTGGCACTAAGTTGATAAATCAGCATACCGCTTTGTGTGCCCAGAAACAGCCAGTTGTTGAGCGGGAAAATGGTTTCCACGTCGTTGCTACTAATTTTTGTCGAATGCCGAAGTTCCGGCGCATCTGGTTTGGAAATATCGAAAGTACGCAGGTTACTTGCATCCACAGTATAAAGAAAATTGCCAACGATGGTAAATTGGGCTAAAGAGCCGCCAACGCCCGTAGTGCCGGCACTATCCGGCGAAGCTGTCTCAAGATCTGTACATTGCGACAGCAACGCAAGGGCGAGTAGCAAAAAAGAGAAACGAAGTAGTTGTTTCATGGCTATATTAATTTAGTGGTAAGGAATGTGTTAGTAGCTTATCGCCAGCATTGCGGGCGCTTCAATAATTGTTCTTCCCAATGAGACACCACCCCTCGGGCAGGGTCGGTGCACTCGAAGAAGCCAGTATAATTGTCTGGTAAAGGCGTTGCTTCTATGTTAGGGAAAGCCTTTTCCACACGGCTGACCACCCGAATCTGATCCAGATTGGAAATATCCAGCACCACCAAATCAAAAAGGTTATTGGCATACAAGAAATTGCCTTTAATAGCAACGTCTGAATTACCAGCAATTTCAATAAATTTTAGACGACGGGGATTGAACGGATCACGGTTATCAATAATGTGAATGCCCTGCCCGCGTTCACCAGCGAAGATGTATCCGTCTTTGTAATACATTTTGCCTAATTTCTGGATAGCACGGGAATCGGAGACTTTGATAACACGCCAATCCGTTGTAGCGTACACTGGGGCGAGGCCCATCACTTGTTCCGGTATCTCTTGAAGCTGTGGTTGGCAGGATGTAAAAAACGCCAGTGAGAGTAACCAGATTCCATGTAGAATAGGACTTGTTTTCATTATGCTGTAAGATTTGTAATTAAAGGTACGCCTTTTTAAAAAAAGATGCAATAACTCCCTTTGAAATAGGGGGCTATACACAAAAAAATAACATGAAATTAACATGCATATTAGACCATTTTCAAAAAACAAAGACAGATTATCAATCAGCAGATATTTATTTTCAAAAGCTTGTTTTTCAACATTTTACAAAATCCAAAAATCGGACTTCTAAGATCGTAAATGGTATTAGCCGTATTTTATGCATACGTTTTTAGCCTCCGTAAAAAACCGCAGTACCTCGAAGCCACCTTCGCGCCCCAGGCCCGATTGTTTGACGCCGCCAAAGGGGGTGCGCAGATCGCGCAGCATCCAACAGTTGACCCACACGATTCCCGCTTGCAATTGTTCTGCGATCTGGTGGGCGCGACTAAGCTGTTGTGTCCAAACGGTAGCAGCCAGACCATAGTTGCTGTCATTCGCTAATTGAACGGCTTCCGCATCGGTATCAAAAGGTGCAATAGTAACCACGGGCCCAAATATTTCTTCCTGATTGGTACGACAGTTGTTGGGTAAACCTTCGATGACTGCTGGGCTAAGAAAATAGCCGCGAGATTGGTTGTCAGCAGGCGGAAGGCGTTCGCCGCCACAGAGGATGGTGCCACCTTCTTCGCGGGCGACCTGGAGATAGTGCTCCACTTTATGAAGGTGCGTTTCCGACACCAGCGCGCCAAGCTCGCTATCGGAGCGCAACGGATCGCCTATTTTGAGTTGAGCAGCCCGCTGCACCAGCGCATCGCGGAATCGAGCGTACATGGGTCGTTCCACGTATATGCGAGAACCGCACAGACAAATCTGACCATTATTGGCAAAAGAAGCACGCACAGTTGTGTCAAGCGCTTGATCAAAATCGCAGTCGGCAAATATGATATTTGGATTTTTACCCCCCAGTTCAAGCGATAATTTTTTAAACATTGGCGCGGCAATAGCGGCAATACGTTGCCCAGTGGATGTACCACCAGTAAAGGAAATGGCTTTGATCTCAGGATGCGACACAATAGCCTGCCCAGCGCTATCCCCCAATCCATGTATAATATTCAGCACGCCTGCAGGTAGCCCAGCATTGGTGCATATTTGCGACAGCAAAAAAGCAGTCATCGGCGTAAGTTCGGAAGGTTTAGCAATGACACAGTTGCCTGCCGCCAGTGCGGGCGCAATTTTCCAAGTAAATAGGTACAAGGGTAGATTCCAAGGAGAAATGCATCCTACAATACCAATGGGTTGGCGCAACGTGTAATTTATGGCTTCACCAGCTGTATGGTGCGACTCAGAAGCAAACTGCGTTAGCGCTTGCGCAAAGAACCGGAAATTAGCTTGGGCGCGCGGGATGTCCACGGTGCGGGCGGTTGTAATGGCTTTGCCGGAATCCATTGCCTCCGCTTCTGCGAGTATTTCTAATTGTGCTTCAATGCCATCAGCAATTCGGGTGAGTAGGCCTGCGCGTTCGTTGAGTGGCATTTTCGACCAAGCCGGAAATGCTTTTTGCGCAGCTTCTACGGCGAGGTGCACATCACGCGCATCGGAATCGGGCAGGGTTGCATATACTTGTCCGGTAGCAGGGTTGATATTATCTAACCAATTTCCAGAGAACGGGGGTACGAATACGCCATTAATGAAGTTTTTTAGTTGCATTATTTTTGTATAATGTCTTGTTTGTCAAATCATTGCATTCATAAAAACCCTTTGTTCCGCAGGCTGTATATTGGTCATTGTAATGTAATGGATTGCCACAGATGCCTTCCGCAAAATGTCAATACCTCGAAAGATAAAGCAGAGTTTGTGTCCTTCTTTTTGAGCAAATTTGTCAGGTTCGATTGGAGAACCAACCAGAAAAATTATCTCGGTTTTGGTGTTCGCGCTCCGCTTTGGGCTGTTCAAAAATATTAGGGTCAAGGAAGGTTTTTTCTTCTGTTGGCTCGGATTCCCAGGAGTAGCGGGGTTTTTCTTCTGCTTTTTCAATGGTGTCACGAAACCAAAACGAGGTGAAGACGCCGGCTAATAGGCCCGCCAAGTGCCCTTGCCAGGAGATGCTCTCCTGCCCTGGTAGAATACCTGCCAGCATACCGCCAAAATAAAAGACAACTATCAGCGCTAAAGCGATAGCGCGCAGGTTGCGCCGCAGGATACCATTGCAGATAATAAATGCCCACAAGCCATAGATAACGCCGCTTGCGCCAATATGCCAGCCTCCCTGAAACGGCAGCGCCCACGTAAGCAGGCCGCTGAGCAGGTAAATGAAAAGCAAGGAAGCAAACGCTACACGCCGATAGAAAAAAAGCGTAAGCGCACCAAGAAAAAAAATAGGGAAGGTATTGGCTAATAGATGCCCCCAATCGCCGTGGATGAGCGGAGAAAAAAAAATGCCCGACCATCCGGCTTTGCGCAAAGGTAGAATACCCCAATTGACCAAACTGAAGTTGAATACCTGCTGGGCTAAATGGATGCCCCACATGAGCGCGACCGCGTAAGCCGGATAAAGTAGGCTTTCACGAAGTTTTATAGACAATTGTCGGAACATAGGCATGTATTTTGAAATGCAACCTGACAAACTATCGGTGCGGCAAACCGTCGGTAGCTTTACTCACGACAATATATTAACCATTTCCAGCAGCGTTGAGTTGATCTCAATATGATGTTTGGTAGCTTTTTCAAATGGTGTATAGGTCACTTTACTCGCCACTTCGCCAATCATGACAGCATTTTTACCATCCTGTAGGGCTTTTACGGCCTCCATACCCATCCGGCTTGCGCGCACCCGTTCTAAGCAGGTAGGGCGTCCGCCACGCTGAATATGCCCCAAAATGGTGACTTTGATTTCATAGCGATTAAAGCACCGTTTTTTGACTTCCTCTGCAATTTTAAACGCACCGCCTTCCTCATCGCCTTCTGCAACCACTACAATGCTGGAATTCTTCTTGCGCTGCCAGTTATCTTCCAGTGTTTTGATTAAATCATCAATCGTTGTGGGGGTTTCTGGTATCATTACAGCCTCAGCGCCCGTGCTAATGCCTACGGGTAGTGCGATGAAGCCTGCATCGCGGCCCATCACTTCTACAAAGAAAAGCCGATCATGGGCATTAGCGGTATCTTTAATGTTATCAATGGCATCCATGGCCGTGTTGATGGCGGTATCATAGCCAATTGTATAATCGGTGCCAAAAAGATCATTATCAATGGTGCCGGGGCAACCAACCATACTAATTTCTGGGTATTCCTCCATAAAAACAAGCGCCCCACGAAAAGAACCGTCGCCGCCAATCACCACCATCTTGTCAATGCCTGCTTGCTGGAGTTGTGCTCTGGCATCGCGGCGCCCCTCCGGTGTGCGAAAGGCATCGCTACGAGCTGACCGCAGGATGGTGCCCCCCAGATGAATAATACCGCTGACCGAATTGGCTTGCAAAGGCACAAAATCCCCTTCAATCATGCCCTGATATCCTCGTCGGATACCAACTACTTCTATGCCATAGTGCAGTGCCGTGCGCACCACACCTCGTATGCAAGCATTCATGCCTGGCGCGTCGCCGCCAGATGTAAAAACCCCTATCTTTTTCATATTTTCATCTAATGATTTGATAAAATTATCGTAGAAAACGGCTACACGTAGCGGCGCCGGATCGTCCTGATGAAATCTTGTGCTGTTTCGATTTTTTCTTCCTGCGTCCAGCCGTATTGTTCGGCAAGATTTACCAAAAGGCTTTTGGCCTCTTCCATCCGATCAAATTTATTGAGCAGCAACAGCGTTTCGTTGAATGCACTACTATCTTTTTTGAATAAATCATTGATATACAGCAGTTTGTCATTAATAGCAAAAGCCTTGGTCAGATCCGTAATTGGGCGGTCGCTCAGTTTTTCTGACAACTCCTTGGTCTGCCGATGGTTGAAGAGGGCTTCAATGTCTGCACTCCCCGTATGCTTTGTGATAGGCGGCGAAGGCTGCTGAAGGGGTGTTTCCTGTTTCTGGGTTGTAGTCGTCGGCTGCGTAGTAGCCACTGGTTCTGCGGTTACTGCTGGTGGTTTGGGAGTATCCGAAATGTCAATAATTTTTGGCGGCGTGTAGGTGCGGCGCACGGGTTCTGTTTCGGCATTGCGCGGCTGCGTTTTAGGCAATTCTTCAATCGGTGGATTGGCCGGCACATCCAGAAATACATCGTACAATTGGCGAATATAGCTCAGCATAAGATCGCGCTCAATGGCTGCTATATGCCCCTTATTCAAGCTCACACTTTTGTGCAATGCCCCGATTTTTTCTATTAAAATTTTGGCTTGTTGTAAATCCATTTCCTTCGATATGTTAAATTATTTAGACCATATGACGACAGACCCCGTCTTTTATTGTTTGTTTAGGATTCCAAATATAAACAGTTGGATGATTCTGGCAGAACAATTACCTTAGCTTTTCGGGTATTTTTTTGCATCCTTGCAAATATTTGCAACAACCGGCAGGTGCCACAGGTTCTTCTGCTGAAATAAAACAAAGAACATGACAGATTTTCAAAACAAGGTTGTCTGGATTACGGGCGCATCCTCTGGTATCGGCGAGGCCTTGGCGTATGTGATGTCGGCGGCAGGCGCTACCTTAGTGCTCTCGGCGCGGCGAGCCGATGCCTTAGCGCGCGTAAAAAACAACTGCAACAATCCGGCTGCGGTGCTCGTGCTCTCTATGGACCTGGCGGACGCTGATACGATGCCCGAAAAGGTCGCAACTGTACTACAAACCTTCGGTAAAATTGATGTCCTGGTGAATAATGGTGGTGTTTCTCAGCGCAGCTTTGCCAAGGATACCCAACCTGAAGTGTATCGCAATATTATGGAAATCAACTTCTTCGGCACCATTCACTTGTCCAATCTGGTGTTGGCACATTTTTTAGAACGCAACGAAGGAATATTCGTCGTACTGAGCAGTGTGACGGGTAAAGTGGGCTTGCCTTGGCGTACCGCCTACACCGCATCCAAACATGCCGTAGAAGGTTTTTTTGCTTCCTTACGCGCCGAAATTTGGCAATCGAATATACGCATATTAATGGTGCGCCCCGCTTCGGTCAATACCAATATCGCCCGTAATGCCCTCACCGGCGATGGCTCCGCATTTGCTGCCGCCGATCGCAATATTGACAACGGTATCTCGCCAGAAGCCTGTGCGGCCGCTATTATGCAAGCTATCCGAAGCGGTAAAACCGACGTGCATCCTGGGCCGGCCAAAGAACGGCTGATCTTTTTTCTGAATCGCTTTTTCCCCAAAGTGGTCTTTAATATTGTGAAAAAACTGAAACCATGAAACCTCTTTTCAAAGCGCATAATCTGTTGTTTGAAGCGCGAATTGATGAAGCAACCTTACAAGCCAGGGTGCGAACACTGGGCGAGCAGATCCGCGCCAGATACACAGATAAAAATCCTTTATTCATAGGGGTTTTGAATGGGGCTTTCATATTTGCAGCCGACCTGATACGCGCCAGCAGCATACCCTGCGAGATAGACTTTGTGCGGCTTTCTTCTTACAAAGGATTGCAATCGTTGGGTGTAGTGCAGGTAGCCTTGGAATCTAAAATTGACATCAAAGGCCGCCACATCATCATCGTAGAAGATATTGTGGATACCGGCAATACTCTGCGTGTGTTTTGTGAAGCCTTACAACAGCAACAACCAGCTTCTATCGCCATTGCTGCTATGTTGGTAAAAACAGAAGCCTTGCAGCATCCTTTACAAGTTGATTTCACTGGATTTGAAATACCACCAGACTTTGTTATCGGCTACGGATTGGATTATAATGAGCAGGGACGGCATTTACCGGGCATTTATACTTTGGTAAATAATGGGGATAAATAACATTTACAATATAGCTGTGCTGCTCTTGTTGGCAGTCAGCGCCTGAATGCAACACCTTTATCCGACCAAGCAATACTACTATGACGTCTTACCAAGCGCTGTGACTCGAAGCAATTGCCATCACCCGACAGGCAGGTGCCTTCCTGCAACAAGAACTGGGTAAAGTGCAGGGGCAATCCATCAAAGAAAAAAGTTTCAATCAATTGGTTAGTTATGTAGATCGGCAAGCCGAGGAATTGTTGGTATCAGGATTGGGTAAGCTACTGCCCGAATCAACTTTTCTGACCGAGGAAGCAACGATAGCTGCGCAGGACAGTTCATGGCAATGGATAATTGATCCGCTGGATGGAACGACCAATTTCCTGCATGGCGTGCCCGTTTTCGCGGTAAGCGTAGCGCTGAAGCATCAGCATGAAATAGTAGTAGGAATCGTTCAAGAAGTTAATCGCCAAGAATGCTTCTATGCCTGGCAAGGCGGTGGCGCGTGGTGCAATGAGGCACGTATTCGGGTGCGAGACAATGCAGTGTTGTCAAAAGCATTATTGGCTACGGGTTTCCCAACTTCCGACTTTGAAAATTTAGCCCAATATATGCAAGCCCTGAGCTATTTCATGCAACGTACCCGCGGCGTGCGACGCCTTGGGGCAGCATCGGTTGACTTGGCGTATGTGGCTTGTGGACGTTTTGATGCGTTCTTTGAATACAATCTTCAACCTTGGGATGTGGCGGCAGGGGCACTAATAGTATTGGAAGCAGGTGGCGTCGTGACGGATTTTCGCGGCGGGAGCGACTACCTTTTCGGTAAAACCATGCTGGCTACCAGCAGCGCCCTCTACCCAGCACTTTGTGCACCTATGCAAGCAATGCTGGCTTGAGCACACCGTGTCTCTGTCTAAAGTTCTGCTGCATTCATCGAACAAAAAACCGACACGGACGCATTTTGTCTTACATTTGAACGAAAGAATTGTTACAAGTGGTAAAAATATTGCCGGCGCTATGAATATGTCTGAAAATCTTAAGCTCGCCCTGCGCGCTATTCGCTCTAATATGCTCCGAGCAGTGCTCACGCTCATGATTATTGCCTTTGGTATCATGGCTTTGGTAGGTATTCTTACAGCCATTGATAGTGCCATTTATTCTCTGAGCAACAACCTATCGTCATTGGGTGCCAACACCTTTAATATAGACCCCAAAAGCGGGCAAGGCCGCCGGCAAGGTGTACAGATAAAACAAGGAGACAATATTTCCTTTAAACAGGCTTTGGATTTCAAAAGTCGCTTTGAATTTCCAGCCCGAACCTCTGTATCCTTATTCTGCTCTAATACTGCTACGGTAAAATACGCCAACGAAAAAACGAATCCGAACGTCTATATTTTTGGAATTGACGAAAACTACCTCGACGGGAAAGGCTTCGAAGTACAGCTGGGGCGCAACTTTACCTCGCGCGAAGCATTCAATGGTGGCTACATGGCTATTATAGGCATGGATGTGGTGAATACCCTTTTTAAAGGGAAGCCAGAAAAAGCCATGGATCAAATTATTTCGGTGGGCAACATCAAACTGCGAATAGTCGGGGTGCTCAAATCGCGCGGCTCCAGTATGAATCAAAGCGAAGACCGCCGTATCCTTATCCCATTGCAAACGGGTAAGCGGTATTTTGGTACCGACCGCACCAATTATAAAATATTAGTGGCGGTAAATGATGCCATTCAGATTGATAATGCCGTGGCCGAAGCTACTGGATTGTTTCGCAATATCAGAGGGCTAAAAGCTTCGCAGGAAAACGATTTTGAACTTTCTAAGAGCGACAGTTTGATTGGCATCATCAAAGAGAATACGCTGTATTTTCGATTGGCGGCCATCGGCATCGGCTTGATCACGCTGGTGGGAGCCGCTATTGGTCTGATGAATATCATGCTGGTATCCGTTACCGAGCGCACCCGCGAAATCGGCATTTGTAAAGCCATTGGCGCTACCAGCCAGAGCATCTTGGTACAATTTCTGACCGAAGCCGTAGTCATCTCTCTGCTGGGAGGGTTGGTAGGCATCATCCTTGGCGTTTTAATTGGCAATGTGGTTACCTTGCTTATGGGTGGAAGTTTTTTACTGCCCTGGCTGTGGGTTACCATTGCGGTGCTGACCTGTACAGCAGTCGGCTTGATCTCCGGTTTGTATCCTGCGCTAAAAGCGGCTCGGCTCGACCCCATCGAGTCCTTGCGCTATGAATAGCCAGGGCGGGGTTCTATGCAGCGAGGGTTGTAATAAGTGTCAGCTCCTGTGCGTTTTTAAAAAAACGTTACATGAATATGATGCGACTACTACTCCTTTTGCTTGTATTGATAGGTGCCACTAACAGCTACGGACAAAGTGATGCCGAGCTAAAAAAACGCGCAAAAGAATTTTTCGCCTGGCAACGCTACGATGACGCCCTCAAAACCCTACAAAGTTCGCGCAATCTAAGTCGAAATGATGCCGAAGGACGCTTTCTGATTGCCCTTTGCCAATATCAGCTCCACCGCCTTGATGAGGCAGCCACCATCCTGCAAGCACTTGTCGAAAAGGAAAAATCACCTTTCCCAGAATGCTGGTTTTACCTTGGCAAAATTTTTCACGCCAGGCACCAGTTTGCGGAAGCTGGCAGGCACTTCAAGGTGTACCTAAAAAACATAGCCCCCGACCACCCGAATCGCCGAATGGTGGTGGACATTGTCAGGCGTTGTGCATTCGGGCAAGAAATGCAGTACAAACCGGCCCGAGCCTACGTGGAAAACTTAGGCCGCGCCGTCAATTCGCCTTATGATGAATTCCTGCCAGTAGTCAGCCCTAATCATGAAGATCGGCTGTATTTTTCGTCCATTCGACCTGGCAATATCGGCGGTAAACGCAACGAACGTGGGGCCCCCGATGAACAACGAGGACAATATGCCAGCGATATGTTTTTTTGCCAAAATCAAAGAGGAACCTGGACGAACGCGCAGCCCATGCCTTACCAACTCAATGGCCCGCAGCACGAAATTTTGCTCGATTTTAATAAAGATGGTAGCGCCCTCATCTATTTTCGTGGACCAACATTACAGCGTGGCGATTTGCTGATAGATACCTTTCGGCAATTGGAGGAGCGCCTCATCAGCACCGACCCCTTCCTAACACCCATAGACACACGCAACGGAGACGGGACCCCTTTCTTGTTCAATGATACCCTGATTTTTTTTGCCAGCACACGCCCTGGCGGTTATGGCGGATCAGACCTTTATAAATCTGCTTGGCGCAATGGCCGCTGGACAAGCCCCGAAAACCTCGGCCCCGATATCAATACCCCTTACGACGAAGCCTCACCTTTCTTCTGCCGCGACAACAAAACCCTTTATTTTAGCTCTAACCACAGCGAACGCAGCATCGGCGGGTTGGATATTTTCAAAAGCGTATATGTGCCCGATTTGCAGCGTTGGACAGAGCCTGTCAACCTCGGTATCCCTATTAATTCGGCTGCCGATGATGAACATTTCCGACTTGCTAATGATGGCTTTACCGGATTCTTTTCGTCTTCCCGAAAAGATGGTTTTGGTATGCGCGACTTGTATATCGCCTATTTTAACGACTATTTGATAGAACAGGAGATGCCAATAGCCGCCTACGTGACTTACACGCCAATAGCGCCACCGCCGGTTGTGCCCGTGCCCCAACAAGTTGATACGGCGCTTGCGTCAGCTTCCAATTCTACTGCCGAAACGGCTTCCAACGAATTGTTTTTCAATACGCCTGATGACCTGCGAAAAAGTACCGCTCAGAATTTTTTTAGTAACATCAACCGCTTATTGGGTGCTGGTCGGAACCGGAAAATCGTACTCAGTGTGTATGCCCTCCGTTCATCTTCTATACCCGATGGTTTGTTTTTGGCAATCGGACATGCCGAAAAAATTGCCGAGCAACTCACGCGCGCTGGTACTCCTACGGATGCTATTTTCTTACGAGCGGCGCTACCAGCGCCACCAATAGCTCGCCCCGAAGCAGATTTTGCGTTGAAATTTGTGATCATTGGCGATGAGGTGCTTGCTTCAAAAGGGCCGCCGAAAGTACCGTTCAACGCTACCCTGGAACAGGATTTACATTATAAAGTGCAAATTGTAGCCACCAAAAGTGCTTATAAAAGCCCGCTATTGCAGGATTTTGCGCATCCGATGATAGAAAAAACCTTGGATTTTCCGTATTTGCGTTACACGGTTGGGGCGGTAGATAATTTCGCGGCAGCACAGCGCTTACAAAAAGACTTGGTCGCACGGGGCGTGAGCGGTGCCCATATCGCGGCATATATATTTGGACGCCGGACGGATGCGAAAGAGGCGCGGGCTTTCGTGAGCCAGTTTCCTGATTTGAAAAACTATGCTCGTTAAGATGCCTACTCAGACCGCTGATAAGAACAAAAGCCAGTTTCTGTAGCGCAGATCACTGGCCTTTGCCTGAAGAATGTGGTCCCACTTGGGCTCGAACCAAGGACCCTCTGATTATGAGTCAGATGCTCTAACCGACTGAGCTATGGGACCTCAAAGGCACTTGTAACCAAATGCGTGTGCAAAGTTACGCATTATGCACACATCGCGCAAGGCCCTTGTAACTGTTAATTAAGCATTGCAAGTTAGCTTATTCGTAAATAATTGACAACCAACCTGTAAAGCAAAAATATTGTTTTTATTTTCAAACGGTGATCAAATATGATGTTGGGCGCACTCACGGTTTTGCTGGTTGACGCACATGCACATCCATCTGCGGAAATGGAATACTAATGCTATTGGCATCAAAAGCTTTTTTAACATGTTCGTGCATGTAGAAATACGTCTGCCAATAGTTTTCACTTTTGCAAAATGGACGCGACGCCAAGTGAATGGCACTATTGCCCCAGGGCCCAACAACCACAGCAGTTGCAGGCTCTTTGAGTATGTACGGGCATTCATTGGCCACCTGCAGGATGATCTCACGGGCCCGATCAATCGAATCTTGATAGCTAATGCTAAAACTCAACTCAACGCCGAGGATGCCCTGCCCAGAAATATTGGTGATAACATTGTTCGTTACCACGCCGTTGGGCACGATAATGCGCTTATTATCAAGGGTTTTTAATACCGTGTTGAACACTTGAATTTCTTCCACTGTGCCCGTTTGTCCGCCGCCGATGCTCACCAGATCGCTTACTTTGTACGGTTTAAAAATAAGAATCAATACGCCACTGGCAAAATGCCCTAAACTACCTTGCAACGCGAAACCAATGGCAAGTGTGAGTGCACTAAAAATAGCAATAAACGAGGTGGTTTCCACGCCGAACATACCCGCTACGCTTATCAGCAGCAATATTTTTAGCCCAACATTTATAATGGAGGACAAAAAAGGCGTCACGCTCTGGTCAAGTTTGTTGCGTTCCATCGCACGGCGCGCAATGTTTGTAATACGGCCAATAATCCAGAATCCGACGATGAGGGTTAATAATGCCCCAACAACTTTTGGCGCATAGGCCGTGATTAATCGAGTAAGCTCTTCCCAGTTAAAAAAATTTTCCATATTTTTAGAGGGTTTTGAATGAAAAAATAGGTGCCATTGTGACGTAAAGAAGCGCCGAAAGATACAGTTTGATTAAAATAAAAGATTAATATTTTGTAAAATAATGAAGCCAAAACTATCGCCAATAGCGGCATTGCAAAAACTCCAGCGCTACTGCGCCTATCAGGAGCGCTCGCATCAGGAGGTGCGCGGTAAATTGCTTGATTTAGGGATATACGGGGATACGTTGGAGGAAATTATGGCGCAACTGATTGCGGATAATTTTTTGAATGAAGAGCGCTACGCTCGGGCCTATGCTCGCGGCAAATTTCGGATGAAGCAATGGGGCCGCCGCCGCATCGAACAAGAACTGCAAGCGCGCAAAGTATCGGCGTATTCCATTGGCAAAGCTATGGAAGAAATTCCAGCGGCAGCGTATGAGGCTACGCTGCTGGCAATTTTGCAAAAGCAAAAAGTAAAAGTAGCTGAAACCGACGCCTTTGCCCAGCACCACAAAATAGCGCAGTATGCCATTCGCAAGGGCTTTGAACCCGAATTGGTATGGCAAGTTATACAGCAGCAATTACGCGATTAATTTATTTTTTATAATATTCTCTGTTTGTAATTTTTTTATTAACTGCCTGTTTTGCAGCATTTTACAAAATCAAAATAATATTAATGTTATTATTGTAACCCTATTATTTCTCTAAGCGTTCAATAAGCCGCGACGAGATTCTTAGAAAATCCATTTCGGTGATGATGCCCACTAACTCGTCATTTTGCACTACCGGCAGGCAGCCAATTTTACTTTCCCGCATGGTGCGCAGCGCATCAATGATGGTTGCCTTGGGCCCAATTGTAATAGGATCGGCAATCATAATATCTTTTACCATGAAAGCCTCTTGACCATTGTTTCGACTTTTGCGCGCAAAATGCCGAAGTAGCAATCGGGAGGTAATCAGTCCACCAAGTCGGCCTTTGGAGTCCTCCACAGGCATATATCGAATGCGCCGCCAGTCCATGAGTTCGGCCACCAGTTCTATTAGGTCATCTTTCTGTACCGTGAACAGATCAGTTTCCATGAATTCTTCCACTTTGATGCGGGAGGGCAGGTAGTCATCAAGATCGCCCAGTTCGGGCAGTTCCCAAGTGTGTACAGGCATCTCTTTGGATTGATTTTTGATAATGGCAGCGGTCATAACCGTGAGGGCTTCATCGCGTCCGCATTCTTTTAAAAGTTTGGTGTAAGCGCGCAGTTGCCAGCGTGCGCCGTTCATGTGGCGTTTGGCACGTTCTTCAATAATGCCGAGGTACTTATCAATATCGGAGCTATCTACTTTTCTCATTTCCAGCCCTTTACGAGCAATTGGTAGCAGCTCTGACAATACCAGATCAGGCGCGGATATTTTTTTATCCTTGAACCAAGTGAACTTACTATCAATACCAAACTGTGCCGCTTTGGCAAAGTTGTCGCGCACGTCTTCCCAAGAAATATTTTTACGAATATCGGCGCATTGTTCGGCCATACCCATCATGGCACCCAGCCAAAACGCAGCATTGGCCACTTCGTCGGTAGAGGTAGGGCCGGCTGGCAGCACCCGATTTTCAATACGCAAATGTGGTTTTCCATTATCACTGATACCATAGCAGGGGCGATTCCAGCGATACACGGTAGAGTTGTGCACTTGTAAAGCCCGCAGGCGGGGCACTTGGTTCTGTTCGATCAATTTGATAGAATCTTCCTCCACGTCAGCGCTCAGAAGCACCCGAAATCGGGCAATATCTTCTTTGTAAATTTCCAGAATGGAGCCGTCGAGCCAGCCTGTACCGAAACTTACGCGGGGGCTGCGTTCGCGCATGTGATCGTGTGTGGTGCGAATGTCAAGCGCTTGCTGGAATAAGGCGATACGGCTCTCATGCCAAAGGCGCTTGCCAAAGACGATGGGAGAGTTGGCCGCAATAGCCATCACGGGTGCCGCAAGTGTCTGGGCGATATTGTACATGCAGACAAAATTGGCCGGTGATACCTGCAGGTGTACCTGAAAGCTGGTGTTGCAGGCTTCTAACAGGGGCGAATCATGCTTGACCAATAGTTCGTCAATGCCCATCAGGCGCAGTTCATAAGCAGAGCCAATCAATTGGCTATTAATGGATTCCATCAGCGCATAGTAGCGGGTTTTTGGGGTAAGATTATCCATCTCCAAGTCATGCTTGCGTAAGGTAGGCAGAATACCTGTCAGGATCAGGTCGGCATCCCATTTTTTGAGTTTTTTACGAATTTTATCTAAATAATCTCGGTTTTCCTGCTCCATTTCACTCAAGCACTTGTTGGTAAAGACGCGCGGCAGCAAATTGGTTTCTAAGTTGAACTTAGCCAACTCTGTACCGACCCATTCATCGTCTTTCATTGTTTTGAGTACTTCCATGTTGATGAGCGCAGGCTTCAGGGTTTTCCGATCCACAATGCACATTTCCTGTTCGGCACCAATGCGGACAATATCACTTTCAAACCAGTCGTTCTCCAGCATGTACTCTATTGCCTGCACGTCGCGCAGCAAATTGCGCACAAAGCGTTGCATAATAACATGATTATCAGTAGCTAACGTTACTTTCTGTTCCCCCATGGCTATTCCGGTTCTTGTGTTTAGTAAAAGAAAATTACAATAAATTTGGCGAATCGCTAAAAAACGCAAGGATTATTTGTACAGCAGTAGCGAAAATTAGGCAATTTTTTAAAGAACAACTATTTTTTGCAATAAATCTTTTGTTGATGTTTTACGAGCTAATTTTTTTAAGACGAAAAATATGGATCTGCGGGCTACTTGTGCTGCTATTGGGTACGGCCTGTGTGCGCGATAGTCGGGAGCGGCTTTTTGAGTTGGTGTATCCGGATGTCCGATTTGAAATACCGGCTGGGTTGGTCGCCAGTTTGCCTTGGGCTTTTGAACGGCGTAGTATGCCAACGAACATTGGCTTTTTTTTGCAGCAAAATAAAGTGGATACCGCTGTGATTAGTGCCATCAGCCCAGTATCGGCGCGTATTATTTCGTTGGATGGCGCCAACTTTGGGTATGAATTTGTGGAGCAGGTATCTGTGCTGATTTGTGCCGAAGGGCCGCAACCCTGTACTTTAGCAGATGAAGTGTTTTATATTGACGACTTGCGTGGGCGCGCCCGCGAGCGTATTGACCTGCTGCCAACCCTGCGCAATGCGCGGCGCAACCTGATACAAGAGCGCTTCAAGGTGGAAGTTATTTTCTTTTTTCGTACATCTACGCCCTATTCGGTTAGCTGCCGCATGGATATGCAGTTTGAAGCCCTGCGGTAAACATGCGCAAAGCGCCCGGCTCCCAGAAAAGGGAAGCGAGCGCTTTGCAGATGCTGATACAACGGTAGTTATATCAAACTTTTGTATTCTGTATTTTATTGATAATCAGCGCGGCTTTGAGCATAAAATCATCGCGAAACTGATAATATTCGTTGTACACCATCATCAGGCGGGCGGCATCGTAGGCTGCTGATTTGGGCATAATCTGGCGAGCAGCAATCGGGTGCAACCAGTATTCCAGATTATTAGAACGCAGATACGAGCGATCAAAGTCAAAGTTGATTACAACGGCTAATTTGTTCAGTGAAAAAAGATACTCGGTTTCTTTGTTGAGGTCTTTTTGCATATCAATGATCTTGTATCGCTCGAAGTTAACGCCTGCTTTTTCGCATAAGAAAATATCGCGACGCCCATCAAATACAACAATTTCGCGGAACCGGTACTTCTGAAAATTTTTCATCAAGAAGTTTTGAATCGGCCTTTTGGTTGGTCGCAGATTCTTTAATGCAAAATCAATGCTACGCTCGTCGAGCCGATAATCTTCGCGAAAGGGCATTTTTCGGTTGGTTTTAAGGTTGATGACCTCTTTTCCGCGTCCGATGGTGTGTCCTAATTCATTTACTTTGGCGAAAACGTTGACTATGTTTACGTTCGCATTGTTTATCCAGCTTTCCAGGAAGATACGGTTGGTTTCGGGTTCGAATACCAGTAGCGCTATTTCACTGATTGCATAGAAATTTGGGAAGCCCCCGTAAATGTTACCATACTTTAATTCTAAAAATGCAATGTTTTTGTTCACGGTTTTGAGCATTAGTTTTTGGTTAACAATGGCTTTGTTGGTCTGTATTGCCAGAAAAACAGTGTTTAGATACGCAATTTAAGCATAATATCATTAACAATCGGGCGTTTGACACGGTTTTTTGTGCCTGGCATGTACTTCGTGTGTTTTCGGGATTCAGCGTCGCTTGTTTTTATATTAAAAATTGACCGTTTTCATAAATTTTTTCGCCATCGGCAAAGATAGCGCTATTTTCGCGCATATCTGCTATCATATCCCAGTGTACAGCGGATTGATTTTTTCCGCCAGCTTGTGGATAGGATTGCCCAACAGCCAGGTGTATGGTGCCGCCTATTTTTTCGTCGAATAAAATATTTTTAGTAAAACAAGTGATGTTATAATTAGTTCCGATGGCTGCTTCGCCGAAGCGTCGTGCGCCGTCCATTGAAAATACCTGATCGAGTATTTCCTGCCCGCGCCGAGCTTCCCAGCGCTCTATATAACCATTTTGCACCCACAAAGTTACGCCTTCTACTTCATATCCCATGTATATAGCGGGGAAAGAAAAATGCACAACACCATTGACGCTATCTTCCACCGGAGCGGTATAAACTTCCCCGGAAGGCATGTTGGTCTGCCCGTCCGAATTGATCCAGGTTCGCCCTTGTGTTGAAAAGGTAATATCCGTACCATCGCTCCAATATCGGATGTGGCTCTTTTTATTCAAAAAATCTACAATGCGTTGTTGGTTATGACGCACCCCCAGCCAGCTTTGTGTAGGATTGTCATCAAATAGTTTGCAGGCATTATAGATAAAATATTCGTAAGCCTCTAAGGACATACCGGCCTCCTGAGCGCCGGCCTGCGTAGGGTACTCACATAGGTTGCGTCGAAGGGCGCGGGTGGCTGCGCGTTGGAAGTAAGTATTCTGAATGGCATGCAGTGCTTGGCTGCGTGTAGTGGCTTGCCTGGCGGGCACCTGCTGGTCTTCCCGAAGGTTGAAGGGCGCACGGATGTGCAAGTACGCATCGAAGGTTTCAAATGCCTGACGCATGAGTGGCGGCACGTACTGCAGTTGCATGTCATTGCCTTCTTCAAGCAAAATACGCCTTTGCCCTTGAAATTCTAAATCTACTTCTACCAGTGCGCCGGCGCGCAGGGCACTGCGATACACTTCTCGCACCAAGGGTTCGGCTAAGGTAGAGGCACGAATGTATAAACGATCACCTGCTTTGATTTCAAGGCAATAATGCGTAAGTAGTTCGGCGTATTTCGAATGTATCGGGTTCATTCAAGGGTTTATTCACTTAGCAAAAAAATACAATTTGAGCATTCCATTTTAAACACATCCCCTCAAGTCCACTGCTTTACCTGATACGGGTAGCGAATTTTGTACTGCTGCTTTACCATGCTGAGCACCTTTTCGCGGAGGTTATCCATATTTTCGCGGCTTAGGGCCGACACAAATATATTGTCATATCCGAATAAATGCTTCATGCCGCCGCGCAAACCTTCTTCTATTTCTTCTTGGGCTTCTTGGTCAATAAATGGATCATAATATTTTTCCCGATACAAATCCATTTTATTGAATACCATCAGCGTGGGTTTGTCAAGCGCACCGAGTTCTTCTAATGTTTGATTAACGGTTCGAATATGCTCCTCGTGTTGCGGATGTGCAATATCCACTACGTGCAATAGGATGTCGCTTTCGCGTACTTCATCGAGGGTTGATTTAAAACTTTCGATGAGGTGGTGCGGCAGTTTGCGAATGAACCCTACCGTATCAGATAGCAGCATTGGTACGCCATCGTACACGATCTTGCGCACAGTGGTATCAAGTGTGGCGAAGAGTTTGTTTTCTGCAAAAACGTCCGATTTGCTCAGTACATTCATTAAAGTGGACTTACCGACATTGGTATAACCCACCAGGGATACCCGAATTAGGTCGCCTCGATTCTTGCGTTGGGTAACATTTTGTTGGTCAATTTTTTCCAGCTTTTTTTTCAGTTGCGATATTTTGTCGCGTACAATTCGGCGGTCGGTTTCAATTTCTTTTTCACCGGGGCCACGCATCCCAATACCACCGCGTTGGCGTTCGAGGTGCGTCCAGAGGCCGCGCAGACGGGGCAGGAGGTATTGCATTTGGGCAAGCTCAACTTGGGCTTTGGCCTGAGCCGTTTGTGCACGCGAAGCGAAAATATCGAGGATGAGGCTACTGCGATCTACAATTTTTATTTTTAGGGTTTCTTCGAGAATGTTCGTTTGCTTGCCGGTCAGGTCATCATCGAAAATAACCATATTGACTTCTTCATGCCGCTCGATGTATTCTTGAATTTCCTCTACTTTTCCTTTGCCAATGAAGGTGCGGGAGTCGGGGTGCGGCAACTTTTGCATAAAGCGCTTAACGGATCGGGCACCCGCTGTGAGCGCCAGAAATTCTAATTCGTCGAGATATTCATTAATTTGTGCTTCCGTTTGGTCCTTTTGTACCAGCCCAACGAGCACCGTATATTCTTCCGTTATTTTCAACCCTTTTTGGGGTTCTGTCCTTACCTTCCAGTCGTTTTTCATGGGTGTAAATCTTTGGCTTTATGTGTTGACTAACCGCTGTATGGGCTTTAAAGTTTCATTATTGTGCGCTAATCCAGCCCATGGGGTCAAGGCGTTGTGTTTCGCGCCAAATTTCAAAATGCACTTCGGGCTTGTCTTTGTCTATTTTGCCGATTGGCTGTCGAGCATTGATCTGTTCGCCGCGCTTGACATACACTTCTTCTAAATTAGAATAAACCGTAAAATACTGACCATGCTGCACCAATATGGTGTTCTTAAAACCCGGCACAAACTGCACTAAACTGACTTTACCTTCAAAGACAGCCAGCACTTCTGCGCCTTCTTCTGTACGAATGTCAATGCCATTGTTTGGTATCTGAATACCTTGTAACGTAGGATGTGGCTGATTGCCAAAATAGCGTGTGATAGTACCTTTGCTCACGGGCCAAGGTATTTTCCCTTTACGATTTTTGAAATCGCTGGAAATACCTGGGGCATCCGTTGGCGTAGGGCCCGTTGAGCTTGTCGTTGTTGTGAGTGCTTCGGGCGTTCGAGCTTCTTTTTTCTTTTTAGCCATTTCCGACCGGATAATGCTTTCGATGGTTTTATTGAGTTGTTCGTGTGCTTTTTGCTGTCGGTTAAGCTCTGCTAAGAGTTTGTTTTCATCTGATTTGAGGGTTTGTACCAGCCGGTCTTTGTCTGCCAGTTCTGCATTGAGCGTGGTCTGCTGTTGTTGTTGTACCGCCATCAGGCGCTGCTTTTCGGTTTTTTGTTTTTCCAATTCAGCGGTTTGTTGAGTGAGGGTATGCTGCGTTTGTGTGATCTGTTCGGCTTGGCGTTGCCGGTAGCGATAATACTGGCGAATGTACTGCCACCGGCGTCTGGCGTCGCTAAAATCACGCGCGGAAAACAAAAACAGGGTGAAGCTTTGGTTAACCCGATAGCGCAGAGCGGTGCGCATCGTGGAGGCGTACTCCCGTTGTAGGCGCGACATATCCTCCTGCAGAGAGCGAATGACTCGGTGGGCTTGCACGATACTCGTATCCGCCGACTGTACCTCTTGGTATAGCGTTTGTATTAATTGGCGTCGTTTTTGTATCTGATTTTGTAAGGCAAAATAGCGGTTGAGTTCTGTCGCTTTACTTTTGCGGGTATCTTCTAAAAGGCGCGAGGTCTGTTTAATTTCTTCCAATAACTGTTTCCTTCTGTCTTCCAGTTCGTTACGGTTTTGTTGTGCGCAGAGCCATGAGAAGGTTGCGGACACAACTAACAATAGAAGGCTGAGGCGCTTAGTCATCGTAGGAAGTGCGTGTGTAACGATTTGGTATTTCAAAGCGTACATCCTTTGGGATGTTAATTTCTAACTGGGAAAATCGGATTTCTGCTTTCACCTTGCCGGTTTCCCGACTGGTCATTTCAATAATACGAAAATACGAAAATTTCTGATTATCAGGCAACTGATTGTATTCTTCTAATTTTACATTCACTTTTCGCTCGCTGCGGGCATCTTCGAAGCGCATCTGACGCAAGGCTAAGGTTTTGTCGTCAAGTAGGTAACTGGTATCCATTTTCTGGTTCTTCCCGTTTAGCTGAAGCCCTTCTTTGGTATTGGCCGATTGCCATCCTGTAGTTGTAAAAAACACCGGATTGCCCAACAAAATAGCCTGCATAACTTCCAAACTTGCCGGAAGGCTGTAGGTTCGTTCGAGATAGCTGAGGTCGAATACTTCGTAAGCATTGTTGAGCCGGTCTATGACATAAACCGAGTCTTTGGTGATCTGGGCACGGGCTACTTCGAAGCCTAATTTTCTTACGGAAACCCAGATTAAACTATCCTTGAGCATTCGAATAGTTGCCACAGCGCCCAACGACATATTGTCATCCGCAAAATCTACTTTGGCGCGCGCGCTGAACCATTTGACTTTTACTTGATTGGTAATCAAATGGCGAAAAAGCGCTTCAGGGTTGTCTCTGTTGATGTCCGTGCGTGCTGCTTTTTTAGATGCACCGCAGCCCATTAAAACAGTGACCAATACGAGTAGGGTGATAATTCTGATTGACATGATGTTGTTTGTACCTTCGCTTTTGTTGCTATTTAATCGTACAATTTTCTGTTGGCAATTTTCTTTTCTAAGGTTTCTGACATGCCGCCTTTCTCTTGTGCTCGGAGCCAATATTGCAATGCCCCATCTGCGTCGTTCATTTGGAAAAGCAGATCGCCGTAGTGTTCCAGCAGTTCGGGGTCATCCATGCCACCGTTGTTGAGGGCCTTATCAAACCAGTGCCGGGCATCGGTATAGTTTTTGGCTTTGTACAGCACCCAGCCGTAGTTGGTCTGAAAATCGGCACGCTCCGGCGCCAGTTCATTGGCTTGTTTTGCCATGTTTTGAGCTTTCTCAATCGTTTCGCCGCGAGAAGCCAGGCAAAAACTGTAATAATGCAGTGCTTCTGGGGCTTTGGGATTGAGTTTTAGAGCTGCTTCAAATGCTTCATTGGAGGCGCTACCTTTTTTCTGGGCATGAAGCGTCAACCCTTTATGCACTTGTATATCGTACAACAGGCGCCCGTTATTGCCTATCATCCGAATGGCCTCTTCCAAGGCGTTGAGTGCTTCGTTGTAGCGTTTTAGTTCATAATTGGCAACGCCGTTCATATAATGAAGTAACGCTTTATTTGGAAAAATGTCTATCGCTTCGTCCGAATATTTACGTAAGGAAACGTAATCTTTCATATCCAAGTAAATGCGAAGCAATTGTTCCCATACCAAAAAAACCGTATCGTCTAATTCAAGTGTTTTTTTGTATTTGTCTAGTGCGCGAAGGCGGTTGCCGGAGTAGTACAGCAAGTCGCCGGAAGCCGCAAAACCTTTAGCGTCAGCAGGGTGTACGGTTTCCAGTAGCGTGGTAAGTTCTAAGGTTGCCTCTGCGAGTTCCCGATTACCGGTATCAGCTGCCTTGGTAATGATTGGCATAATTTTTCCTACTTTCTGATCAATAGGAATATCTGCATTATTAAAAATCGGGCGCAACGAAGCCAAGAACTGAATATCGTTGTGTTGTTTGTCAGGGGTGCCGGCCAAAGCCATATTGGCGCGGGCATCATCGGGTGCAAGGTCGAGTATTTTTTTATATTCAATACGAGACAGCCCCGTTTCTCCAATCTGTTCATAGAAACCCGCGAGGAGGTGTCGGTATTCTATATTATTCGGATAGGCGGCTATCAAGCGTTGCAGTTCCGTGGCAGCTTTTTTGTTGTTGCCCATGCCTACGTAGAGCGAATACTTACGCCGGATGATGTCTTCACTAACGCCTACCCGTTTCTCCAACTCGTCATATACTTTTAGCGCCTTGGCAATGTCATCCGCACGAATGAGGAAATAAGCCCAGCGATAGTAATAATAATCATTGAGCGGTTCGCGCTTCACCAAGTCTTCGTACAAGGCAGCAGCCTCGCGGTTTTTGCTTTGCTTTTGGTAAATGTCGCCCAGCAATCGGTAATACCAGAGATTACTGGGGCTGGCGCTGATTGCCATCCGAATGTAGCGCAACGCTTTTTCATTGTCGTCACGATCATCATATATGCGCGCCAACTCATATGCCGCGGCGGCATTGGTAGGGTCTTGCCGTAGTACTTCCTCGAATAGTGGGATTGCTTTTTCAATGTTGCCTACAATGCGCTCGCGGTTAGCATCAATGAATTTTTCTTGTAAGGCCACATCACGCTCACCGATCTGTTGGCACAAAACGGGATAACAGGTCAGCAGACCTACGAACAACATAAAAAACTTACGATACGTCATGGTTCGTGTGTTTAGCTTTTGTATTCCACAAAGCCATCGCTTTCTCATGTAAAAAAAGTTTTTTTGCTCAAATCGCTGAAAATCAGTGTATTGTAAAAAGCCCTCCCATTACACATATTTGCAAAGCACTAATTTCGGGGTTTTTTAGTTGATAATCAACCTTTTCGATAAAATAAACGCAATCTTTTTGAGTGTAGCCAACTATTCTTAATTCATATAACGTTCAGCACCATGCTAAGTTGCGGATTCGGGACAAGGAACTATCCTTGATGCCGATTTTGATAAAAAAAGTTATTTTTGTCGGCAAAACTAACAAAATTAATAACAATGCCCGAATCAAAGGTGTATGTGGCAATCATGGCTGGGGGGGTAGGCAGCCGCTTCTGGCCAGCCAGCCGAAATAAGCACCCCAAACAATTTCTGGATATACTTGGGCTTGGCAAATCGCTGCTGCAACTGACCTTCGAGCGATTTCTGAAAATATGCCCAGCAGAGCACATTTTTATTGTAACCAACGCCGCTTATCATGATTTAGTGCAACAGCAACTACCACAAATCACTGATAATCAAATACTTTTAGAGCCTTCGCGCAACGATACCGCTCCCTGCATCGCTTACGCCGCTTTCAAAATGCAAGCGCTTGATGCAACGGCTAACCTGATTGTAGCTCCATCCGATCATATCATTCTCGATACAGATGCATTTATCAAAACCCTTCGGCAAGGGCTTGATTTTTGCGCCACGAACGATGCCTTGCTCACCCTCGGCATACGCCCAACGCGGCCGGATACGGGCTACGGGTACATTCATTTTGAGCCAACGCCCGTGCGCGAATCGGTGCATCGCGTAAAACAGTTTACAGAAAAACCGCCGCTGGCACAAGCTCGCACCTTCGTGGAGCGCGGCGATTATCTCTGGAATGCTGGCATTTTTGTCTGGCGTGTACAAACCGTGCTGCAGGCGTTGCAACGTCATGCCGCCGACATTTATACCATTTTGGAGGCAGGCAACGATTTATACAATACACCCGCCGAGCAAGCATTCATTGATGCCAAATATCCTGATACGCCCAGTATTTCCATTGATTTTGCTATCATGGAAAAAGCGGATAACGTATTTACAATTCCTTCCGATTTTGGCTGGTCAGACCTGGGTACTTGGGCATCTCTTTATGCCGAATCCGAAAAAGATGCGAATGGCAACGTTATACAAGCCGAACAGGTGCTGGTAGAAGAAATGAATCGCTGTTTGGTGCGTGCGCCCAAAGGTAAACTTTTGGTAATCAAAGGATTGGAAGGCTTTATTGTTATTGATGAGCCGGACGTTCTGCTCATCCACCCAATGGAGCGGGAGCAAGAGATCAAACAACTCACCGCACAACTCATGCAACGCAATGAAGAAAATTATTTGTAAATAACTTGGAGGCTATCATTAAATGTAGTATCTTTCGGCATCGTTCCACTCGATACTCTTTCACAAACCAACACAAACTTGCCCGGTCAACGTAAACTGTTGATTACCATTACTTTGCAACATTGTTTCTAATCCTTTGTAGGTAAAACTATGCTGCAAGGCCTATAGCCCAATCACATTAGCATGTCATTAATCTGATGTGCTTGTGCTCGTTAGTGGTTCAAACACAATTTTATTAAGGCTATTATGAAATGTCTGTAATAATTTCATTGATGCATGGTTCAAGGTTTAATAGTCTGTTGGTCAGTCGTTTACGTGCTTCTTTGTATTAGTTTTGTACCTGACTATTTTTCATGTGCATGAGGTGCATACCGCTTCATATTCATGATGCTAAGCGTGAAAATTTTTTATTACATACTATGAGCTACACAGCATAAAACCCAAATAAAGGCAAAACACAGAACTGCTTACCGCGGCGTTTTATGCAAACGAAACCAAATAAGGAAAGTGAAAAAACAACTCAGAACTATTGCCGTCACCGGAAACTATGCCCGCTGGGTGTATCAGTTTCGCATCGGTCTGTTACGCAAGCTCCAACAATCGGGCATTCAAGTCATCGTAGTGGCAGCCCCTGACCGATTCGAGCGTCGGTTTCTAAAAGAAAAATTTATATTCGAGCCAGTAAACATCAATTTTTACGGCAACAATCCATTGGATGACATCACCTTGGTTCGCCAGTTTTACCAAATCTATCGGCGACACAAGATTGATGCGGTGCTTCATTATACCATCAAACCAAATATTTTTGGCGGTATAGCGGCGGCACTACTTGGTATTCCTTCTTACGCAGTGGTCACGGGCATGGGGCATGTGAGTAATCCTGCCAATGGTATTGTTTCTTGGCTTGGCCTGAAATTGTATAAATTAGCTTTACCGCTTCATCGTAAAGTGCTGACACTTAATGAGCGAGATGTAACTGAATTAATAGATATGAAAATGGTGCAGCCGAATAAACTACAAATGCTGTCCGGCGAAGGCGTAGATACGGGTTTTTTCAAACCACTGTCAGATAAGAAAATGCCAGATTATCCTAGTTTTCTATTTTCTGGTCGGCTTATTGCCGATAAAGGTATCTACGAATTTGTAGAGGCAGCGCGCCTGCTGCGTCAGCGCTATCCGTATGTGCGATTTCGCATTTTGGGTATGCTTGACCCTAATGGCATTCACTCCATTCCAATCGCTACGGTGAAGCAATGGGTAAATGAAGGCGTGATCGAATACCTGGGCGAAACCCTTGATGTTCGTCCTTTTTTGGCTAAAGCAGACTGCGTGGTGCTGCCATCCTACTACCGCGAAGGGCTGTCGCGCATCTTGATGGAGGCTGCCAGTATGGAAACGCCCATCATAACCACCAACCAGCCAGGCTGTCGGGAAGTAGTAGAAGAGGGCCGTACTGGATTTCTATGCGACTTGCGCAATGTGCCGGATTTAGTGGACAAAATGGAGCAGTTTATTCTAATGGATAAGGTGGATCGGCTCATCATGGGTAAGAATGCGCGCTTAAAAATGGAACGCGAATTTGATGAACAGATTGTTATTCAGCAATATTTGAATTTGCTGCAAGAGCATTATACGTTGCCAGCTGCATTGTATCAATCTGGTCGCGTGACGCGGAAACAACTGGCTATCGCTGTAGATTAGCAAAGATAATCGTTCAAAATAGTGGCAATAGTTTCTGCGCTGTTGCCTTCGCCGAAAGGATTGCCGCCATCGGATGCGCGCCTATCGGCTGGCATTTGTAACAATTCCATCACAGCATTCTGTATTGTTTGACTATCTACGCTTACTTTCCATACAGCACCAGAGGCTTGCGCTTCTGGGCGCTCGGTGTGTGTCCGCATGACAATCACGCGCTTACCCAAGCTTGGTGCTTCCTCTTGTACGCCTCCACTGTCTGTAAGAATTAGATCACATTGCTGCATAGCCCAGACAAAAGCTTCGTAAGCTAAGGGTTCGACGAGGAGTAGATTGGGCAATGCTTTCGATAATTGGGTTGCCCATTGGCGGGCTACCGGATTCGGATGTACCGGCCAAAGCATAAAACAGGAGTTGATTGTCAATACATTACGAATAGCAGCGCTTATGGCTTCTTGATGTTGGTATAGGTTCTCGCGGCGGTGCAGTGTGAGCAGCAGCATCTTATCATAGCTTTGTTGCAAGGGCTTCAACTGTTGGCGTAAGCGCTGTACAGATGGAGGCTCGTGCGTGCTGATTTGTGCGAGTGCCCAATGTAGCGCGTCCACTATCGTATTGCCGGTAAGGTGAATCTGCGCTTCGGGGACACCCTCTTGCAACAAATGCTGCTTGGATAGCATCGTAGGGGCAAAGTGGATATCGGCGATGCGGGCAATCGCCTGGCGGTTGACTTCTTCTGGGAAAGGTGCTGTTTTATCAAAAGTGCGCAGCCCAGCTTCCACATGTGCTACCCGAACGCCCGCGTAGAAACTTGC
This sequence comes from uncultured Saprospiraceae bacterium, assembly GCA_937872405.1. Taxonomy (GTDB): domain Bacteria; phylum Bacteroidota; class Bacteroidia; order Chitinophagales; family Saprospiraceae; genus JADJNW01. The sequence goes on from CALMSP010000112.1 coordinate 31,157, forward strand.
CCAAGCACCGGCAAGCGCTGTATTGGTGTCGCCTTGTATCACCGTCAAATGGGGCTGGAAATCTTGTATTACTTTCGATAAATGCTCCAATAGATAAGCCATCTGATCGGCTAAGGTAAATTCGGTATGTAAAGCTTGTAACTGATAATCCGGGCGGATGTCAAAAAAGTCGAATATAGGTAGCTTGAGTGCATGGTGTTGTCCGGTATCGCAGATGCGCAACTCGACACCTGCATATTTCTGCCGCAATGCCCGAATGACTGGCGCCAGTTTTATAGCCTCAGGGCGTGTGCCTATGATGATGAGTATTCTTTTCATACCTGATGCTACCCTTTAAAAAAGAAAAGGCAACCAAAAGTTGCCTTTTCCGAAAGAAATCACCCGACTCTTGGTTTCGCCCTTTCGAGACAAAACCTGAAGAGAAATTTTGAATATTTTTGACAGCGGCTCTTTAAATGATCTTAAAATTCAACTGTTCTTGATTCTTCTGTAGAACCGCCTTCATTCGTTGCGATGATAATGACTTGGTTCGTACCGCGTTTCAACTGGACGGTAGCTTCTATTCTTTTTGACGATGTGTTGTACGAAAAGTCATCAATTAGGACGCTATTTACAAAAATTTTAACACTTTCACGGCCTTTTATGTTGTCTATTTTTGCAATTATTGTGCTACTACCCTCCTGTGGTCGGAAAGGATTGACCGTTGGTTGAGAAATAGACTCAATGTTGATGACGGGCGGCGCTATGGTTCCTGCTTTTGGTTTGTACAAAATAGAAGTTTGCGCCTCGTTTGAGCCTGCTCGGTTTTGCACGCGGATACGCACGGTATTGGTATCCGGCGTTAGCGTCAATTCGGAAGTCAGCTGACCTTTCTTAGCGTCGTAGTTAAAGTCCGCCCATTCTTTACCATTCACCCAAAGGGTAATCTCTTCGCGTACCGCTACATTAATCAGCGTAGCTTGCAGGGTGTAGGTATTTTTATCTACTGTCACGCCCGCTCGGGCAGGTTGTGTGATCCGCACGGAAGGCGTAGGCAGGGTCACAATAGGCGGTGTGTAAGTGACTTTCACTGTCGCTTCATCGCGGCCATCGCTGTTGCGAGCACTAATAAGAATGGTATTCTCGCCGGCTTTCAAATCTGCGGAAGCGGCAAAAGCGCTGCCATTGAGTGTAAATGCAGTTATGGTTACACCATTCACTTGAAAAGTTACATCCTGCGGTTTGCTTACGTTGGTAATGGTAGCCGTTACCGGAATTCGATTCTGGTTAGTGCTCCAGTTTTGCTGTGGTTCGGTGATCGTCACTACTGGCGGTTGCGGCATCACATAGCGCAGTACAAGGCTTGCCTCAGCTGCACCTGCACTGTTGGTAGCACGGATATTGACATCGTTGTCGCCTTGCCGCAGGTTCACTGTGCGCAGGGTAAGCTCACCAGATTTAGTATCGAAGTTGAAAACGCGGGTTCCCACGCCGTTTACACGCACTGTGATATCGTTGATGCTACTCACATGCTGCACCCGGGCTTTTACGAGGTAAGTATTCGCGTTGATGTTAAATGACGAACTGCTTGGATCCGTAATGGTGACAAGGGGTTGCGGTACAGGCTGATAGCGCACCGTCACCGACTGCTCGTCAGAACCATCTGCATTGACTGCCCTTACGGAAATGGTGTTGGCACCTTCGCGGAGGGTGAGTTCGGCATTGAGTTCACTACCATTCCAGTTAAAATTAGTAACTGAATTGCCATTCAATCGCACCACAATGTCATTGCGATTGCTCACGTTGGTCACGCGCGCGCGCAGGGTGACATTCGCGCGCTCCGTGCTGCTGTTGTTGGCGGGCGCGCTGATACTCACGGTAGGCGGCGTTGCTCGGCGATAGCGTACATTGACCTGGTCATTAGCGTTGCCACTGTTGTTGCGAACTTCTAACCTAATCGTGTTATTGCCATCATTGAGTGTAAGGGTAGCGGTCATTTCGCGGCGGTTGCGATCAAAATTGAAATTGCTGGTGCTACGGCCATTGACAAGCAAGTTGATTTGATCCTTCGTGTCCACATGTTCCACCGTAGCCCGCAATTGGGCGGTCGCGTTGGCTGTTTCGCTATTATTTGTTGGGGCAGTGATACGCACCACCGGCAGTAGCTGCGCCCGACGGTAGCGGATATTGATGGTTTGTTCGTCGGTACCGTCGCGATTGGTTGCGCGAATGCGAATCGTGTTGTTACCTTCTTCCAATGGGGTCTGCGCCGTGAACTGCCCACGATTGAAATTGAAATTGCTCAGATTCCGGCCATTTACCGTAAAGGTGATATCCTGTGAGCTACTAACATTTTCAATACTGGCACGTATGTCAGCAGTTGGACTTTCCGTTTCACTATTGCTTGCTGGGCTATTTATACGCACCACTGGCAAGCGTGGCGGATTCGCTTGTTCTTCTATGCGTCGGATGGCAACACTTTGCCGGTCTTCGCCGTCGCGATTGAGGGCGCGAATGATAATATCATTGTTGCCAATGAGTAGATTCACATTTGCGACAAGCCGACCACTGCTACTATCAAAGTTGAAATCCGTGCGCCGATTGCCATTTACCGAAAAGGTAATATCATTGCGGTTGCTGATATTAGTAACGATCGCCTCAATGCGCGCCGTAACCTGCGTGGTCGTGGAGGTGTTACGCGCTGGCTCTGTGATGCGCACGCTCGGCGGAAATACCTGTGGCTGCGGCGCTCGATACACAATGGTGACCTCGTCGCGGGCTTCGCCAGTTTGGTTGCGTGCAGTGATGACCACTGTATTCGCTCCAGCATCCAGATTGATATCAGCGGTGAATAAGCCTCGATTTTCATCATAATTAAAACCCCATACATTGCGACCATTTATGGTGAAGGTAATATCGCCGCGGCTCGCCACATGGCGCAAGGAAGCACTCACGCGGGCGGTATTGTAAATGCTTTCTGCACGACCACCTGTTGGTTCTGTGATGTTGACAATGGGCGCTGGCAGGCGCGTTTCGCGGATGATGGTCACTTCTGATACATCGTTACCAGCAGCATTGCTTGCTCGAATTTGCACACGGTTATCGCCTTCGCGGAGCGGTATATTGGCGCGTAGGATGCCATTGTCAAAATTGAAATCGCGCGGGGCCCCATTTACCGTAAAGGTAACATCGCGGCGATTGCTCACATGGTCAATAGAAGCGCGAATCCCGAAATCGCTTTCGCCAGTATATTCGCTGCTTGTTGTCGGATTAATAAACCGAATCATGGGTGCCTGTTGGCGTGGTGGGTCCGCTATGATGTTGTCTTGATAAACCAATACAATGGTTTTGCGATCCTGTCCATGGGCATTGCGGGCAACAATGGTTACTTCGTTGCTGCCGAGGCGCAGTGGCGAATCCAATGAGAAACGACCTTGGCTAAAGCGGAAAGGTGTTGAACGACCATTTACAATGCAATCCACGTCGGCAGCGCTGTTGATATAGCGAATATTAGCAACTACCAGCCCATTGGCGCTATTGGTTGTAAAGGGGGATCCCAACGGTGAGATGATGTCAATCTCTGGCGCGCGCGACAAGGGCTTCTCGCGGTCGGGCTGAATCAACCAGCGCAAGCCCAGGTGGGTGTAATGGTAGCGGTCATTCCGCATACCAGTCATGGGGGTTGCATCGAGGTAATCCGTGCCGGTGTAAGCCGTGCGATGCCCTACATAAAGCAGGAAATTAGGCGATAAATGATACCCCAATTCAAGCCCCAGGTTTAAAGCACCCGAGACATTGAAATCCGCGCCGCGCTCGTTGCTGGCGGCGGTTTCGTAAGTGCCGTCGAGCAGGCTACGCAGGTCGCGCCGAATAGCAGTGTTGCCCAGCCGAGTATCAATGCCACTATAGCCTTGCGCGTATTCTTGCCCTTGGGCATTTACTTGGTCCGCATAAGCGCCATAGCCCACAAGCCCAAGCCCTCCAAAGAGCGCCAAATGAATGTTAGTGCGCTCTCGCAAGCGATTGAGCGTGAGCAATCCTTCCAACGCCAGTTCACCGGTTGTGGTTTTGTGATTAAGATACGCCAGCCCGATATTGGTATAATCTGGCCCAAAGGTACCATTGAGTGTTGGATTGCGCAGCAGATCCGTAGTGGCCAGCGGTTTTGTATCCAGCCCGTACTGCCGCGCATAGAGTAGGCGGCCCCGTAGGTCAAAAGCAAATATAGACCCCGGCTGATAGTACAGATTTTTACCAAGCGTAAGCCCAAGTCCAAAACCGTCAAGCGTAGCGGGTACATGGCTCGACTGATAAGATAGCCCAGCATTGATGCCAAAAATCCAATAGCCTGGGGCATACGTGTTGCCTGTGTTGGTACGCTGCTGTGCATGCGCGTGCAGGGAAAGACTCAGCGCGAGCAACAGCATGTAGATGTTTCGGATGGTTTTCATATTATTCAGGATTTTAATGTGCTTGCATAAAACAGTTGGTCTAAAGCGATACCGCTAAGATAAAGGCTTCCAATAGGACTTCCAAACCTTATAATATTATGATTTTAACAAAAATGAGCGCTGTGAGATAGGTTGTGCTTGCAACGGACAACATCAGAAATTAATCACATGTGTTAAAAATATAATTTTTAAATCGCAGATTTAACGCGACTTTAATATAGATACGGTGCTTTGGTAAGAATTTTTTTGCAAAAGCTACGGCAAATACAGAAGCAAGATCGAACAAGATGTGTTTCAATAACTCGACTTTAGTCTAATATATGCAATGACCGGATGACTCCGAGCCACCCAGTCATTACCAACCCGGCATTTATTGGGCGCCAACTGCGCGCTATGCCTTGTCCATAGGGACTCAAGGCTTCAATGGGCGCCGAGGAGGTTGATTAACGGGCTGAGTAGTAGTAGCACCAGCACGCTGGGCAGCCGGCGTTGTTTCTTTTTCTGCGGTTTCAGCTTTGTTACTGCTTGCATAATAAATGCCACCGAGCAGCAGCAGGTGAAACAAAAGCGTAAGAAAAAGCGCCGTAGCGCGATTCTGGCGGTTGCGTTGAGCTTCAAATCGGTTGTTCATAGCGCGGGGGATTTTGGAGATCAAAGAATCGGTTTCTCACTAATCTAACGATCCGAAAATTCGAAATATTTTTGAAAGAGACGCTAAGAAAAACGAAAAAAGGTTAATTTTTCATTAAATTATGTGCATATTACATCATACTTTCGTAAAAACATGATAAAAACAAACCTTTTACAAAGGTGCTTGGCGTATCTTTAGGCTGATGCTTCGTATGCCGGTAATTGGCGTTTCGCGCATAAATTGTTCTAATAAAATAGTATAACGTCCAGGCTGGTTGAAATAAGTATTTTGTTGGATGGGTAGTTCAAGTCGGCAAGTACGGCTACTGCATTTGCCCTGCCAAAGCCCCAATTCATTGGACAATTCAAAGGAAATGGGTTTGTTTAAACGCTGCCCATCGGGGAAGACGGTATGGATGCGGGTGTACAGATTCTGCCAAGGATAGTCGGTGCTGTGCTCAATGGCAACCAGCAAATCGTAGCGTTGCGTTGTGTCAGGAATATCAAAAGAAAAGCGCAGTGTATCGGCATAGTCCCAACTGGCATTGGGCAGGGAATGGGTTTGCTCGAATAAGTAGCGTGGCTTACAGGCAGCAACGAGGATCAGAGTACCTACGACAAGCAGTCGTATCAATGGAGCAGACATATTACGCATATTCAGATCGGGCAAATGGTATTGATGTGCGGGGCATTCGCCAGAAGCCGGAACGCCCCACAGGCGCGTATTATTTGAAATAGTCTTTCATTTTAGCAAAAAAACCCTTTTCGCCTTTTATGGGCTGCGGCTGAAAGTTGGGCATATTGCGTAGCTTTTCGAGTAGTTGGCGCTCCTCTTCTGTAACCTTTTTGGGCGTCCATACATTCACATGAATGAGCTGGTCGCCGCGGCCATACGCTTGCACGGCAGGCAATCCTTTATCTTTCAATCGAAATATTTTACCCGACTGCGTTCCTGGTGGTATTTTGATTTTCACTTTACCATCAATAGTAGGTACTTCCGTGCTCACGCCCAGTGCAGCATCTGCAAAATTGATGTACAAATCATGTACGAGGTTCATGCCATCGCGTTGCAAATAGTCGTGCGGCTTTTCTTCAATAGTGATAAGCAGATCGCCTGGGGGCCCACCCTTCAGGCCCGCGTTGCCCTTGCCACGCCAGGACAATTGCATCCCTTCTTCCACACCCGCTGGGATATCGAGGTCAATCGTTTCTTCACCATATATTACGCCGTCGCCTTTACATTTGGAGCAGTTGGCTGTAACGGTTGTGCCAGCTCCATTACAAGTTGGGCAGGTTACAGTGGTTTGCATTTGCCCCATAAAGGTACTCCTTACTTGGCGCACGTACCCAGCGCCTCGGCAGGTACCGCAAGTGCTGACCGCGTTGCTGTCCTTGGCACCAGAGCCATTACAAACATCACAAGTGACTTGCTTTTTGACTTTGATTTTTTTGACTACGCCGGTCGCAATTTCCTCTAAAGTGAGGGCTACTTTAATGCGCAGGTTGGTTCCGCGTTGCCCACGAGTTCTGGCGCCACCGCTGCGTCGCCCGTCGTTCGTATCAAAAAAAGTTGAAAACGGATCGCCGCCGCCGGAACCAAATATATCGCCAAATTGCCGCAGGATGTCCTCCATAGTCATACCACCGCCACCATAGCCCCGTGTGCCATCAACACCAGCATGCCCGAAGCGGTTGTAATTTTCGCGCTTTTCGAGGTCACTGAGTACTTCGTAAGCCTCAGCAGCCTCCTTGAATTTTTCTTCGGCGTCTTTGTTATCAGGATTGCGGTCTGGGTGATATTGCAACGCCAGTTTGCGATATGCCTTGCGGATTTCTTCCTGATCAGCGTTTTTGGGTACACCCAGTACGTCGTAATAATCGCGTTTAGCCATGTCCGAATTTTGATTCGTGGGTTTTTATTTCCCGACAACAACTTTTGCGTGGCGAATAATTTTATCCCCAAGCATATAACCTTTTTCGATGGTATCCACCACCTTACCTTTCAGGTCTTCACTTGGTGCGGGTATTTCTGTTATAGCGGCATGCAACTCAGGGTTGAATGGCTCACCTGTGCTGTGCATAACCTCTAATCCCTTGTTTTTCAGGGTATTATATAATTTTTGATACACTAATTGTATGCCATCCGACAGTTGTTCGTTGTGAGCAGCCCGGTCAAAATCATCCAATACTGGCAGCAGGGCGGTCAGAATGTCCTGTGAAGCGGTTTTCATCATGTCCAATTTTTCCCGAACAGTACGCCGCTTATGATTTTCAAACTCCGCAAGCAGCCGGATATGCTTGTCCTTCAGGTCTTCATAATCCTTCTGAATGGTTTGTAGTTCGGTATGTATGTGCTCGAGTGTATGTTGGTGCGTATCCAGCCGCTCCGGGTCTGGTATAAATTCCTCCGTAGCGATTGGCTGTTCTTCACCAGCTACAACTTCTTGGTAATCAGGAGTTTCCTGAAGTTGTTCTCGATTATCCACAGGCTCTTTGTTGACCATTTTTGTCTGTTTTTTCTTCCACATAACAGGGCATATCTAATCAGAAGACAGTTATTTTGACAAAGATGTTGCCACCGCTTCTGATCATAAACTTTGTTTACAACGCATTTGTTTCACTGCAATTTTGCTGCCAGTCTCCTACGACCGCCATTTTGTCATCTTTATAAAATGATGCTTCATACATTTGCATTTATTTTGGGCTGTTCAACCGTTTTTTTCTACGAAGGTGAAACGATTGGGCAATAGTTGCGTATCAAAAAACGATACAATGGAGTTTGTAATTCGTAAAGGTACACTATATTGGCTCTCCATTACAAGTAGCGGCCGATGGCAGGCTACCCAGCAGAACAGCAATATAGAGGACTTTCAATCAAAAAGTACATGATACGAACAATTGACCCCGGCGCCATTAAACCCGCCGATTTGCACCAGTACTTGCTTGGTGCAGTGGCACCCCGACCAATCGCCTTCGCCAGCACTGTGGATGCTACCGGTGTGCCCAACTTGGCGCCCTATAGTTTTTTTAATTGTTTTAGCTCTAATCCGCCCATTTTGGTGTTCTCTTCCAATCGGCGAGTAACCGATAATACTACAAAAGACACCCTACATAACATCTTGGAAACCAAGGAAGTCGTTATTAATGTGGTTACTTATAACATTGTAAGACAGGCGGCCTTGACCAGTGTAGAGTACCCAAGGGAGGTGAGTGAATTTGAAAAAGCAGGTCTTACCCCTATCCCTTCTGACTTGGTTAAGCCCTACCGCGTAAAGGAATCGCCGGTGCAAATGGAGTGCCAAGTACAGGATGTGATACCTTTAGGCGACAAGGGCGGCGCAGGGTATCTCATCATCTGTCGGGTGGTGCGGCTGCACGTTGATGAGGCCATTTTGGACGAAAACGGGCGGATTGATCCGCAGCGCATTGATCTCATGGGGCGCATGGGGCGAGCCTACTACACACGAGCCAGTGGGGAATCTATTTATACCATTGTACAGCCTTATAATCAAATCGGGATGGGGTTTGACCAACTGCCTCCGAGCATCCGCCACAGCACGGTGCTTACTGGCAATGAACTGGCGCAACTGGCGGCACAGAGCGCTCCGCCTGAATCCGACAAGGTGCTGGCACTACAGAAGGAATCGAATATTCAGGCCTTGCTACAAACCGACAATCCTTTGGAACACCTGCACGGGATGGTGCAGCGCGAGCTAGCGAAAGAAAATTTGGAGCGGGCAGCGCACCTTGCTTGGTTGGGTGATTACTTGTTGTAGTTATCGGACAATTTAGAGCATGTTTAAATTTCATACTTTGGTCTGCAAATGTTCATCTATGGAACCTCACTTTGCCTTTTTCTCGCTCCGTAGCGCTGCTATGCAGCTCAAAAAACGCTTCGTGAGAACCCAAATCTGATCATTTTCGACTTCAAAAACGAATTTTAAACATACTCTTAGAATTGTCCGATAACTTTGGAGAAAATTTATTGCACCAGCACTTTTTTCGCATACACGCGCTCGCCCGAACGCACTTGCAGCAGGTACATGCCTTTGGGTAAAGCGCTCAAATCCAGATCGGTCTGCTGCACGGCACTTTTCAGATTCGCATGGCGCAGTGTCTTGCCAGTCAGGTCGTTGAGTTGATAGGATTCTATGCGATCATCACCTGCCAGTGTCACGCGCAGTTGGCTGCTCGTTGGATTGGGGAAAACGGATAGCAATGTCGCATCGCCAACTTCCCTTGTGCTGGTAGCGGTGCCAAAATAAACCGATGCAAACACACTGGACTTAATGTCTTCATCGCAAGGCGAATACATGAAAATTTCCAGATTTGGATATGCCAACGGGCTAATCATGGATAGCTGACGAACTTCCAATACTAAATCTTGCACACAGCTATTGGCGGGTACCGTAAAGGTTTGTCCCAGATCATTGCCATTCAAGGGTACACCTGCTGCCGTCACCACTGCGCCATTGAGATTAGATTGCGCATTGAGTTTTAGATTATAGGTCCGCGCTTCGTTCGATTCATTGCACAAATCCAGTTTAAAAGTAGCGGAACTCCCCACTGGAATGCCTTGCTTGATAAGCGTATCCGTCGTTTCACCGTCGTGCTTAAGTTTAGGCTGGTCGCGCTGGTAGCCGCCTTCGTAAGGGCAAGAACTGATGGTACCGGATTTCAATCTGAAAGCAGGTGTGCCGTACATAGGGTCGCGTACAACATCCACATTGAATTTGTCGCCCGCATCATCATCGCGGAAGGTGTAACGCACATTTTTGGCAGCCGTGCCACTTTGCGCGGTGGTTTGACCAAAGCGTTTCTGGGTTTTGTATTCATACCCGCCCGAAAAACCCGAACCGCCGACGTTGACCACTGTTTGCAAACCAAATGCTCCGTCAATGTAAGTCTCGGTCGTAATGGTTCTGGTATCGGTAATTTCGATGGAAGATTCCCGCGAGATCGGACCCGCACCGCCGCTGAAGGAAATGTTTTCAAACAAGGCTGGCGCATTCAAATCATTCTTGTTGGCTTCATTGAGTTGCAATATTTGTTTCCAGGCGTCAATTTGATTCTGAGCATCGTTGATGGTTTTAATTTTTGCACGGTCGGTAGGACTAACGCCAACCGAATCTGCTACAATGCGCTGTAAAGCTGCTATATCCGCTTCAATTCCTTCTTTGGTATAAACAAACTGCCGCACCGATCCTGGAATCGGCGCATACAACAAAGCCGAATCAATACGGGTCTGACAACGATTGGTATCCACCACAATAGTGCGGTAAACGCCATAGTTCATATCCATGCCATAACCAATGAATACATCCGAGCCGTTTGGCGCATCAGAAGTCGAGAAGCCCCTAGTGATGGTGACGCAGGTTTGTTTGGTGTTACTTTGGATTTGAACATTGCCGGTGCCGCCGCTGCCTCTGATTTCGGCGTAGATTTCATAATCAACAGTAGCTACTAACCCGATAGAGCCTTTTACGCCCAGTTTTACATTGGCATTGAAAGAGTTGGATTCATCCGTTGCAACGTTTGTTTCCAGACTGCGGCAGGTGGTCTCTGTGGTTTGAAATTCGGTGAAGCTACCGTCGCCCGGAGGGTCGTGCAATACCAGATATGGCAATTGTGGATCCGTAACTGTGCCGAGTATCGGTACTTCCTCCGGAATGATGCCTTCTACGACAAAGGGGAGTACGAGGTTATAATATTTTTTGGGCGGATCTCTTTGATCCCGACAATTTCGGACACAATATTCATCGAGTGCAAGGTACACCCAAGCCTGTTCTGCTGGGCGCGAGAAAGTAACCCTGATTTGTTGGGTAGATTTTAAGGGTTGAAATGAAGCATCATTACTAGATTCCTCGACTTGTCCTATCTCGAATAAGCGTGAAAAGCGCAAATCGAAATCTGAAACCTCCGTATAGTTTCCATTCCTATACTCACCCAGACCATAATTCGCAATATTATCATCAGTTGGTGTTCTTGCAAATAATCGATATTCACCAAAAATGTAATTGGTATCTCTCGAAAACGTTTCAATGGTAATGGTAACTTGTTCTCCTACCTTTGCTTTAAAATATCGCTCGCGTGGTATCCGCTCAAAAGCTCTTTGCAGTAAGCGATTCAGGGGCGGATAGTTATTAACATATGGATTGAACCACCGCAGCAGCGCCCGTACTTCGTCAAAGCCTTGTTGTCCTTCCTCCTCCAAGTAAACTAAGGGCGTTTCACAAATTTTACCTCGGTTGCTGGAAATGGTGATTTTGACGCCTCTCGGCGTTCGGATTTCCGAGGCTTGCGCGTAGGTTTCCTGCAAGCATAGCAGCCAAGTGGCTGCGAGTAGGCATACAAGTCCAAAAAAATTGTATTTGTTTTTCATAATGTAGTGTTAGTTAAATGATGATGCTATAAAAAAGCAGCAAAACTGCACTGCAACCAAGCCAATGAGGACGAATGGGTGGTTTTCTTGAGCGAAGGCGGGGGATTTTTGATCGGCGTATCGGCGAGCTTTAGTCGCCGCCCACTACTACGGCGGCTAAAGCCCGCCGATACAATCAAATCGTCTGGATCCTTTTCAACAGCTCTTCCCGTAGCGACTTGCTCAGTGGAATTGCCTTGCGGGCAATGATGACGTGGCTTTCAGCAACTTCGTCTATTTGTGCCAGGTTGACAATGAAAGAGCGGTGTACCCGAATGAAGTGTTGTGCCGGCAATTTTTCTTCCATGATTTTAAGGGTGATGGCAAGCAGGTATTCTTTGTTTTTGGTGAAAATGCGGCAGTAGTTACGATCGGCTTCGATGTATAAAATATCTTCCAGAAAAATCTTGACCATCGAGTCTTTGTGGCGCACAAAAATCCGATCGTTCAGAATGAACGAAGCCACTTCTGAATGTACTTCCGCTGTTTCAAGTATTTGATGACCAGCCATTCGGCTAATGATGAGTTCAATGGCCCGTTGCAAATCCAGTTTTTTAAAAGGCTTAGAAATGAAAGCGTAAGGTTTAGCGGCTTTAGCGCGATTGAAGGTCGCATCGTCGGCATTGGCAGTCAAAAAAATGATCGGCAATTCGCGCTCTTTTTGCAGTGCCTGTGACAGTTCCACGCCATCCATGTGTCCTTTCAGGTGAATGTCAAGCAGCGCAATATCCGGTGCATTTTCGGTTGCATGCACAAGCGCGTCTTCAGCACGAGCAAGAATGCCGGTCACTTCATACCCCAACTCGGTAAGCAAGGTAGATATTTTAGCTGCAATAAGCATTTCATCTTCTACAATCAAAATTTTTACGTTGTGTTCCATCACGCCACGCTGCTTTTCCTAAATTCTAATCGTACGATGGTTCCGTTTTTCACTTCTTCCTGTAGGGTGCCGCCGAGTTGTTGGGTTAATAGAGCGATTAATTGCGAGCCAAATCCGGTGCCTTTTGTTTGTGTCATTTTTCCAATACCATTATCCGCGACTTCCAGGCGCAGGTAGTTATTGCCAGTGGATTCCAACTGAATTTTCACTTTGCCACTTCGCCCATTCGGGAACGCATATTTCAGCGCATTGGTCAATAACTCATTCACAATCAAGCCAATCGGCACAGCCGTGTCCACGTCCAATTCCAGTTTGTCCATAATACATTCAATCTGAATCCGATCTTCCGCATTAAAGGTATCCAGAATGCCTTCGCTCAAGTTGATAAAATAATCTTTCATTTCAATACTCGACAAATTATCGCCCTGATACAATTTTTGATGCACAATGCCAATGGATTGCACCCGATTCTGACCTTCTTCCATCACCGCGCGCGCGCTGGGGTCGTCCACTTGCCGAGATTGTAAGAGCAATAAGCTCGACACCATTTCCAGGTTATTTTTTACCCGATGGTGTATTTCCTTGAGCAGGATTTCATTTTGCAGGTTGCGGCGGTCAAGTTGCACGTTGGTTTGCGCCAGTTCTTCATTCAACGACTGGAGTTGTAGGCTACGATAGTGGTTATTGCGATAGGTTAAAAATAATCCGGCGAGTAACAGCGCGAGCAAACCCGCTATCCCCAGGCTGAACCATTGGATTGTTTGCTGTTGTCGCAGACGGAACTGTTGCTGCTGAATGGTTTCCTCTTTCTCATCGGCTTGGTATTTGTCGCGCAATTCCGTGCGGATAGCAGCCAACTTGTTTTCATATATCCTTTTTTGCAAATCCATTGCCTGTACCGTTTGTTGATAGGCTTCCACAGGATTGCCAGTTTGAGCGTAACAATCGGCGAGTTTCAGGCGCGCTCCGATGATGGTTTCTTCATTGCCCTGCGCCTGCTCATACTTGATGTGCTTTAAAAAGCTGGAAATGGCAGCAGCATAGTCTTTTTTCAAATAGGCAATGTTGGCAATATCTTCATGAAAGGGTCCTTCTTCCGCATCTTTTCTATGATAAGATGTATCCAACTGCAGGATGGTTTCGTGGTCGGTGATTGCCAGTTCATAACGTTGGAGCGCCGTGTACGCCAGCGCACGTTGGTAATAAATGTAAATTTTATTATGCAGATCGTCTTCAATCAAGCCTTTTTTTCGAGCATCCAGCAGCAGATTGGCTTGTTCAATAGCCTTCAAAGGCTGCCCCGCTTCATTATACGCCGTCATCAGGCACAGCAAGGGATTCATTTGGGCTTCCAGACTACTGCCGTTTTCACGGTGCATTTTTACTGCCAGTTCTCCATAGCGAATCGCCTCTTTAAAATCCGATACATTCCGGGCGAAATCACATAGGCTCCGATAGCAATTGGCAATACCTGCCTGATTTCCCAAAGCTTTATAAATCGCAACCGCTTTCATGAGTTGTGTCTCGCCTTCTTTATATTTACCTAAATCTTTTAAAAAGGTACCATAATTAACATAAGCAACCGCAATATTTTCTTTATCTTGGGTTAAAATGTTATAATGTAATCCTTGCTTTTCATGATACAAAATAGAATCTTTATTGCGATAAGTAGCCCCGTAATGCCACATGGAAAGCAAGGCATGGCAGTTGGCGATGGCAGCGTTGTCTTTTTCCTGCAATGCCTTGCGCAAGGCAAGGTGCGCATCGTAATAAAAATGATCTGTTACCGCAAAATTATCAGAAAGCCAAGACACCAGCGAGTCGAGCGGCAAATCTTTTAAAGCACGCTGCTGCGCAGTAGTGAAAAAAGGTATCCATAAAAAACAAATTAGGAGAATAACAACAGAGACATTAGGTTTCATGTGTTTGGATTAACCGTTTTCTCAACGCTTTGCATGGCAAGGTAAATTTATCTACCCTACCCAACTAAGAATTGAAATATAAGAAGAAACGGGGAAAAAAGAATTTTGTAGCAATCAAACTCAAAAAATCCTTGTCTCAAGGAAGCAGTATTTCCCTGTGGAAATTTAGGAAAATATTTGTAAAAATACAAATAGTAAGGAATCAGATGTGCCAAAAATTTGGTGCGGGCAGCGCACTTTGCTTGGTTGGGTGAAACCCTCCAGCTTTGAAGCTCAACAAGCACGCTGCTCGCGATAAGCACCAACATTTCATTTTATTGCAAACGTGCTTTTATAAATGCCTGTGCAAGTGCATTGGCCTCAGCGGCCGCCGTTGCATTGTGCTTCGGATTGCTTGGATTGGCAAAAGCATGATCCGCATCGAACTGGTGAATTTCTACTTGTTTGCCCGTAGCCTTGGCTAAGGCTGCAAATTTATCGGCTACCTCTGGGGTAATCCAACCGTCTTGCTTAGCAAAAACACCTAATACCGGCGCTTTCAGCGGAGCCAGTTCTTTCGCGTTTTGCACAGGCATGCCGTAGTACATCACGCAGGCTTTGGACTGCTCGCCCGCCAAAATGGATGCCTGCAATGACCAGCCGCCACCGAAGCACCAACCAATGGTAGCAATCTTGGCGTCTTTGCCGATCATCGCCAATGCGCCTCTTACAATGGCTTCGCCACGCACTTGGCTCATAGCTTGCATATATTTGCCAGCCTCTTCCGGGGTGCCGGCTACCTTCCCATCGTACATATCAAGCGCCAGCACCGCCACGCCATCGAGCGCATCGAAAAGTTGTTCGGCTTCTTGTTTGATGTGATCATTCAATCCCCACCATTCCTGAATAACAAAAAGGTAACGGTCGGTTGCATGTTCAGGTATAAGTGCATAGGCGCTGCCTGACTGCCCATCGGGTGTATCGAATTGAACCATTTCACCCTTGGGTTGGAATGCGGTCGCCTCCGGTGTGTGGTGCGCCGCCTGAAATTGCGCATCATCAGCAAATTGAGACATATCGGCGCTTTTTTTACTACCGCAAGCAGACAGCAGCATGACCGCTATGGCCACTACGAAAAGTTTTGTGTGCATTGTGATGTAGGTTTTTGAATGGTTCGAATGTATGTGCATCAGTGGATTGAAATATTATTAAGCCCCTTATAACTTGCTGAAAATAAACAATCGGAGCAACATGTTGATTCAAACAACAGCTACTACTTATTCTAAAATAAAAAAAGTGGGGTAGAGTTCATAATTTTGGAATAAATAAGCGACTGTTTATGCACATCCCATTACCCGATCACCCTTTTGCACCTTAAAAACATCACGATACATCATCGGCGCAAAGTTCCTCCGAAGGCTGCATCACCCTGATTTGTAGATAAAACCAACGTTGCAACTGCCCAATATGAGCGGTTTCTATAATAGGTGTTTCAGGGATACTATCTGCTTGTTCGGCTGCGGGCGTCATCGGAATGAATTCCAACACTTGCTGGGGCATTTGACGCTGCAAGATTTCTGCGGCAGGGCTGGGCAGCAGCAGATAGTGCGTCCCACGACTTGCGGCGACAGGACTTTGCGGATAGCCGGGATTTAGTTTTTTGACAATCTGCAGCGGCAGCGCGCCCAATTCGGCTACCTCATGGCATTGCAGTGCAGTACGCATACGCAGCACGGTAATGTCCTGATTATCTGGAAGATATGGCTTCGGAGATAATCCATGCAATTCGCCAAATTGCACAACATACATAGCCGCTATTAGGGTTGGCATGTAGCGCTGCGTCTGTTGCGGCAAATAGGGTTCGACATCCCAGTAATCTCGGCTGCCTGCCTTGCGGATAGCGCGTTGTACTGTCCCGGGGCCACAGTTAAAGGCCGCTATTGCCAGCATACTGTCATCAAATCGCTTCAGCAAATCCGATAAGAATTGCGCGGCCGCTTCTGTTGATTTTACTGGATTTTGCCGCTCGTCAGTGAAATCATTAACGATTAATTGGTATTGCCGACCTGTTGCTTCCATGAACTGCCACAGCCCAGTTGCGCCAGCCGTTGAGCGCGCTTGTGTACGCAGACGTGATTCGACAAAAGGAATGTACTTGAATTCATCAGGTAGATTGTATGCCCCAAGGAAATACTCAAATACTGGAAAATACAGCTTGGCACGCCCCAGCGTAATTTCCGTTTCTTTTCGACCCAGCTCAATTTGCTCTACTATCAGTCGCTGAATTCGCGCACGATGACGCGCAGGAAACGCAATAGGCGTCTGAAGTAAATGTTCTTGTATCAATTGTTCGGTTTGCTTTCTGGTGTGTTTCACCGGTGTAGTGTGCCGTTCGTTAGCGGATAACCATAGCGGGTAGCAACAAATGACTATAATGATCAGCCCCGCACTGATCCAGGTGGTATAGTGTTTCATAGTATGAACTATTTTAGGGTTTTAGCAATAGGTGACCACTGCATACGCGCAGGAAGTACCCTGGCGTTGTGCGATGTATGCAGTCTTATCTCTTTGGAAATAGAAAAGGTAGGCAGAAATTTACCTCAGTAAGCAACATAAAAGTAATACATCTTACCCGACGTACCAAATTTTTAACTCGTTAGTTATCAACATTTTACATTTTTATATTGATAATTTAAGAAAAATCAAATACTTGTTATTTAAAGCACTGTGAAACAATTATTTATAAATTTGCAAAACATGTTTGAATATTGGAAGTGCGTCCAATCAGTTCATGTGGACAAATAACCAACGACGTATGAAAAAAGTAACAATGTATCTGGTTTATGTTTGGCTATTGACAATAGTAGCCATGGCGCCAGCGTGCCAATCCGAGCCAACGGTTTGCGATTTTGTCATTCGCAATGCCATGATCTATGATGGCTCTGGCGAGCCGCCCTTCCTTGGCGATCTTGCCGTCAACTCAGATACCATTGTGGCTGTGGGCAAGCTCAAACGGTACATTGGGCAAGAGGAACTCGATGCACAGGGTTTGGCTTTAAGCCCTGGTTTTATAAATGTGCTCAGTTGGGCAACCAATTTGGCGAAAGACGGCAGGGGTATGAGCGACATCAAACAGGGGGTCACGCTGGAAGTGCTTGGAGAGGGTAGCTCGCTTGGGCCTTTCCGCGAACCCACAATCACCGAAGATGGCGCCCAACTTCGCACCTTTGCTGAGCATTTTGAATATTTAGAAAGAAAAGGCATCACACCTAATATTGCCTCGTTTGTAGGCGCTACCACCATTCGCGTGCATGAATTGGGTTATGCCGATCGCGCACCAAGCCCAGAAGAATTGGATCGGATGACGATGCTGGTACGCCAAGCCATGCAGGAAGGCGCGCTGGGGATTGGTTCTTCGCTCATCTATGCTCCTGCATTTTATGCTGATACAGAGGAACTTATTGAGCTGTGCAAAGTAGCGGGCGAGTATGGTGGTATGTACATTACGCACATGCGCAGTGAAGGCAATCGCATCGAAGAAGCGGTAGAGGAAGTGATCCGCATTGCCCGAGAAGCAAAGTTGCCAGCAGAAATTTATCATTTAAAATTTGCCGGACGCGCCAACTGGTCGAAAATTGATCAGGTGCTGGCTACCATCAATCGCGCACAAGAGGCAGGGCTTCATATTACAACCGATATGTATTTGTACACTGCTGGTTCTACGGGTTTGGATGCTGCTATGCCACCCTGGGTGCAGGAAGGCGGCTATGCGGCCTGGGTAGCACGTCTGAAGAATACTGCGATTCGACAGAAGGTCATTGAAGCAATGAAAACGGATGCACAGGATTGGGAAAATCTATATGCTTTGGCTGGAGCAGAACGTGTATTGTTGGTAGGTTTTGACAATGAAACCCTGCGCGAGCAATACACTGGCAAGACCTTGGCAGAGGTGGCCCAGCAGCGGGGGCAATCGCCAGAAGAAGCCGCCATTGATTTGGTTATTGAAGATGGTAGCCGGGTGCAAGTCGTGTATTTCCTGATGTCAGAAGATAATATAAAACGCCAAATCCAGTTACCATATATGAGTTTTGGTTCAGATGCCGGCGCACCGGCCGCAGAAGGAGATGCGCTCAAATCCAGTACACACCCACGAACATACGGCAACTTCGCACGCCTGCTGGGCAAATACGTACGCGAAGAGCAAGTAATATCGCTATCGGAAGCTATTTATAAATTGACGCATCTCTCCGCCCAAAAGTTAAAACTCACCAAACGGGGGCTGCTGCGCCCTGGCTACTTCGCTGATTTGGTCATTTTTGATCCTGCCACCATTCAAGACCATGCCACCTACGAACGCCCACATCAATACGCCACCGGCGTAGCGCATGTGTTTGTGAATGGTGTACAAGTACTGCGCAATGGCGAGCATACAGGTGCTATGCCGGGGCGTTTTCTGCGCGGGCCAGGCTATGCTCCCCAATAGGCAGCAATCATTGCCAGCCTTCGCGGTACGTGCGTCCGACAAATTGATTAGCTTCCGCAAAATTGGTAATTTCCATGCGCGCACCGTTCCATAGGAGCTTGCGGCGGCCATAGTAGTCGTAGCCCCTACCGTTGGCACGCGCCCGGCGCAGGTTGTAGCTGCGAATGGCTAAGTTGCCCATAAGCACCGTTTCGGTGAGCGGCCCGGCGTAGTCGAACGAGGAAGTTAAAGATCGGTGCGCAGCGCTACCAAAGCCTGCTTTGCAAGCTTCTACCCAGGCAAGTTGATGCCCAAATTCCGGCAAGCGCGATGCACTTTCAGGAGCAGGCTGCATCTCCATTTTACGACCATTTTTCAGATAGAGGACAGGATTCATACCATAAATGCCACAACTGATCACACCTTTGGCGCCAATCATTAGCACCCCATTGCTGCTGTCCGCCTCACCCAATGGTGCATCGTTCGGGATTAGTGCTGGATGGAAAGGACGAATGCCGCCGTCGCTCCAAATGAGGGTCACTTCCGACTTGTTACGTGCTGAAGGCAGAAATTTCAGCCGCACACTCGACGAGGGTGGGCACCCGTCAGGAATGTGCTCTGGTACCCAATCCTGCAGAAAAACTTGTCCGACGCTGCATTCAACTTCCGTTGGGTAGCCCAAACCTAATACCCGAAAAGCTGGATCAATCAGATGGCACCCCATATCGCCGAGTGCACCGGTACCAAAATTCCACCAGCCGCGCCATTTAAAAGGATGATAAAGAGGATGATACGCTGCCCACTGCGCTGGCCCGATCCACAAATCCCAATCTTCGGTGCTCATCGCTTCCGGTAGCGACATGGCTTCGGTCGGCACTGGTATGCCTTGTGGCCACACGGGTCTGTCCGTCCAGACGTACACCTCGTTCACCTTGCCAACCAGCCCTTTGTCAAGCCAGTCCATCATCACTTTTTGGGAAGGGTTAGAAGCCCCTTGATTACCCATTTGACTGACAATGCGGTATTGGCGAGCTGCTTCGGTAAGCTGGCGCGCCTCGCGGATGTTGTGTGTAAGGGGTTTTTGCACATATACGTGCTTACCCAGCTGCATGGCTGCCATCGCAGCTACGGCATGTGTGTGGTCAGGGGTGGAAATGGTCACCGCATCAATGGTGTCGCGCAGGTCTTCCAGCATTAGGCGAAAATCTTCATAAAACCGAGCATCCGGAAACTTTTCAATCGCAGCTTTAGCACGCACAGCGTCCACATCGCACAGCGCGACAACGTTGTTCGCACCATTATTCCAAGCATTTATAATATCGCTGTAGCCCTTACCACCCGCACCGATGGCGGCTATGTTGAGCTTATCGCTGGGTGCCAGAAAGCCCCGCCCAAGCACATAGCGTGGCACAATGAAGAAACTACCAGCGGCAAGTGCCCCTGTTTTAATAAAATCACGACGAGACTTTGTTTTTTTATCGGACATCATATTGCACTACTTTTAGTTTAGTTTACCTAAAATACGTTCTACAACCTTACCTACCGTAAGTCCTTGTACTACAATGGAAAACACCACTATGATATACGTAATCGTCAGCATCAAATCACGAGGCATGTTCGCGGTCAATGACAACGCCAAGGCAATAGAAATGCCGCCGCGCAGGCCGCCCCAGGTCATAATGACATTGG
>CALMSP010000113.1 GCA_937872405.1 uncultured Saprospiraceae bacterium
CTACGCCTCATTGTCCATTTTTCAAAATCATCATACATTCTGCCTCACTACCCTTGAACTTACCCGATTAGAAAATGTTGCTATTTTTTTCGTAAAAAAAAAGCAGATAATTTTCCGTTTTTACAAAAAGCAGTATATTTGCACGCCAAAATACAAAGAATTGCATTGGCTAAAAATTTTATTGAAAACTGTTAAGCAAAAATGGCACATCACAAATCAGCCTTAAAAAGAATTCGCCAGAACGAACGAATCCGTCTGCGCAATCGCTATTATAAGAAATCTACTCGCACCTCTATCAGAAAGTTGCGGACACTCTCTGACAAGGCTGAGGCAGAACAGTTCCTGCCTAAGGTGATTAGTATGATTGATAAATTAGCCAAACGCGGTACCTGGCACAAGAATAAAGCAGCACACCTGAAAAGGAGCCTGATGAAACAGGTGAATGCCATGGGTTAATTGCTTCTTTGTGGTATATATTGCCGGAAAGTGCATCCTGATCCTGTTCAGGATGCACTTTTTTATTACGCAGTGTGCTAACCCCCAAGATTTTTAGCATAAAATAATCAACATGCTGGCCGGAAAACCTTATTTTTGCGAACGAACGTTTGTTTTTACTAAGAATAACATTTTATATAAACGTTTGATTTTTAAACATTTATGTTCTGGATAGACAGATTAGCTTAATTTCAAACACGAGAATCATTTCCTAAAAATTGCTGCATCATGCCCAAATTTCATGCACTTCAAGTGAAAGCTGTACATCAAGAAACCCCTGATTGTGTGTCGGTGGCTTTTGATGTGCCCGAAGCGCTACAGTCGGATTATCGTTACCGTGCCGGACAGTATTTAACGCTACGAGTTATGCTGGATGGCGAAGAACTTCGCCGCTCCTATTCTATTTGTTCCAGCCCAACGGAAGCGGCACTGCGGATAGCTGTAAAAAAAGTGCCGAGCGGTCGGTTTTCTTCGTTTGCAAATGAAGTGCTGCGCCCTGGCCACACATTAGATGTGATGACCCCCATGGGCAATTTTTGTGTAGCGCCCGATCCGGCGAATGCGTTGCATTATGTCGGCTTCGCTGCTGGAAGTGGCATCACGCCTATCATTTCTATACTCAAAACGGTGCTGGCAGTAGAACCGAATAGCCGGTTCACATTATTTTACGGCAACAAGGCTACCGATAGTATCATCTTTCGGGAAGCGATAGAAGCCTTGAAAAACGTGTACTTGCAACGCCTGAGCATCCACTACGTTTTGAGTCAAGAATTTCATCATAATGAGCTATTCACGGGGCGGATCTCGCGCGAAAAGTGCGAAATTTTTTTTGATAAAATGCTCGATATCAATGAAGTAGATGCCTTTTTTATCTGTGGCCCGCAAGCGATGAATGAAGATATCCGCGACCTGCTGTTGGCGCGCGGCGTACCTCGGCAGCGCATTCATGTAGAACTGTTCACCACGGGCATTATGAAAACGGAACGCCCCAAAACAGTGCAAGACACGAAGACAGGCATTGAAGCACAAATCCGCGTTACATTGGATGGCAGTAGTTTTGAATTTCCACTGTACTCCAATGGCGATAGCATACTCGATGCTGCGCTTCGAAAAGGCGCCGACCTGCCTTTCGCCTGCAAGGGAGGCGTGTGTTGTACCTGCCGAGCGCGCCTGTTGGAAGGTGAAGTAGAAATGGATCTGAACTACGCACTTGAACCAGATGAACTCGAAGCAGGCTATATCCTGACTTGCCAGGCGCACCCTGTTAGCCAACTTGTTGTCGTGGATTTCGACGCTTGAGTTTTGCTATTCCGATACCCTAATTTTTCCAGCAACGCCAGCGGCAAGCAGCACCAGAACTGCCGTGAAAGCCAAAGCTACTTGCAAACCCAACCAATCGGATATATTGCCAACGAGCAAACGCCCCGTGAGTAGCCCCAATATACCTGCTGTGGCTACAGAAGCCAAGCCAATACTGGGCTGCACATGAGGTGTTTTGGCCGCAGCTCCAAAAACAGTCGGAACAATCGTAGAAAGACCGATGCCTACCAGCACAAAACAAAGCACACCCGCAATCGGATGCGTGGCCGTCACCAGCAAAAGCAATCCAGCAGCCCCAATAAGTGCTCCACCACGAATAGTACGCACCGTGCCCCATTGGGTACGGATAACATCGCCAGAAAAACGCCCCAGTGCCATAGTAAGGCAAAAACCAGCATAACCCAATCCTGCTAAGAAAGCGTCGCTACCGAGATTTTTTCTAAGATAGACCGCACTCCAGTCGGCAATAGCACCCTCACATAGGATAACACAAAAGCTAATGAACGCCAGCACTAACAAGGCTTTAGATTTGGTCGGTAAGGCTAAGCGTGTGCTCGTGCTGCTGGTGTCCGGAAGCTGCCGCAAAATGGGGCGCAGGGCTAATTGTAGCCCAACTGTTAGGAAGGCCATCACAATGAAATGCCAGGGCAGGGCTAAGCCCGTGCTCGCAATCCAACCAGAAGAAGCGGCCCCAATGACGCCGCCCAAGCTAAACATACCATGACAAGCCGACATGATTGACAAGCGGGCGTGCTTTTCTATAGCGGCTGCCGCTGCATTGACCGACACATTCATGAAGCCGTTGGCAGCGCCCAACACAGCAAGGGCAAGCAGCAGCGACCACTGGTCGTAAGCGAATGCAGGCGCTATAATGGACAAGCAAAACAGTATGCCGCTCCATAAAACAGCTCGATGCACGGATAACCGATTCAAAATCCAACCCGACAAAAACGTGCTAACCAGTGCTCCAAATGATAGCCCCAGCATGGATAAGCCCAACTGCCCGTCCGACAGATTGGTACGCAACTGCACATCTGGGATGCGAGCCACCCACGTACCCATCAGCAGGCTCAAGCTAAAGAAGCACATGCCCACGGCAAGGCTATGATTATGTAATGCAAAAACACGCAATGTTTGTATCATAATTTAAGGCAAAATTTTCATTTTTTTCCATCAAATAAAATAAAAACTTGATTTCCTGCTGTAAAAATGCTACTTTTACAGCATGGTATGTAACGTAAAAACAATACTTATGTAGTTGTAGCCATCATCCGGTACGCATATTCCCCCCCTTCTTACGCACAGCCGGAATATCCAATAAAAAAGTGGCACCGCGTTTACCGGATGCCACCTTCCCTAATGATTTCGCCATAAGGCGTCCCTTTCGGGAAAAACTAAATGGTAATGTATGAAACTAACTAAACCAGTGCAAAGGTACGACCCAGGTGTGCTAAAAACTACGTGCATTTTATCCTTTTATAATGCTATTTTAACACAATAAAACCAAAACCAAATTTTATTTGTTAATTTAGTGCGGATTTGATTTTGAGAATTAAAAATATTATTTGGAACAACAACTTTTTGCCAAAAGATTATGAAAGCAACATTTGAAAAAATAGAACCTGTTTTTGGAAACTCGTTTACGATTCGTCAATTCACGGATTGTAGCAATAAGCCATTCTGGCATTTTCATCCAGAATATGAAATTGTGTACGTATCGAATGGTAGCGGCAAGCGGCACATTGGCGATCATATTTCTTACTATAAGGATGGCGATTTGATTTTTCTGGGCCCCGATTTACCACATTTTGGCTTTACAGAGGGCATGTCGGAGGAGCATGTAGAGGTGGTCGTGCAGATGAAAGCGGATTTTCTGGGGCGTGACTTTTGGCAGAAACCAGAGATGGAAGCCATTCGCCAGCTTTTTGGCCGTGCTGAGCAGGGGCTGTCTTTTTATGGGCAAACTAAAAAATTAGTGGGCGACCGGCTGGTTGGCATGTTGGAATTAGACAACTTTGATCGCCTATTAGAGCTATTGTCTATACTACAACAATTAGCCACCTCCGAAGAATACAATTTGCTTCATGCTACCGGATTTGCAGTAGAGGTAAACGCACAAGACCATGACCGTATGGAGACCATCTACGCCTATGTGCAGGAAAATTTTCAGGAAGAGGTGAGCTTGGAAGAAGTAGCCAAGCGCATCAACATGACGGTGCCTGCATTTTGCCGATATTTTAAAAAACTGACGCGCAAGACCTTCATCGAGTTCGTCAACGAAATTCGCATTGCCCACGCCTGCCGCGCCCTCACGGATGAGCACCTCAGCATTGCCGCTGTGAGTTTTGATAGCGGTTTTAACAATCTCTCTCATTTCAATAAACAATTTCGCCTTATTACGGGCGCCAGCCCTCGTGAATACAGGAAAAATTTGAAAAAAATGGTAGGATAAAAGCTATGGAGTAAGGATATGTACCGCACGAACATTCAATATCCTAACAAAGAATTTGGACATTCCGAACAACTGTTTACCTTTGCACTTCTGCAAAATGGTGCGTAAAAATAAATTAAAAGGCTTATATTTGCAGAGTTTTTCCGAAAAGGACGCTTTAGGTGTTGATTTTCAGTCACATCCGTATAAATAGCACCTTTTACAAAGAGGTCAAATGAGCAGCATCTCAAAGTGCCATCGGAACAGTCATTTTCAAAAAAATTTATAAAAAGGTAAAACGGAAGTTATGCAAGGCAAAGGCATTGTACGGTTCTTCCTGGTGGTATTGACGCTGGTTACATTGGTGCAATACTTGTTTATTCTACCTACGCAAAAGGTAGAAAAAGCAGCCGACGCTTACGCTCAAGCAGCAAGCGCTCAGGTACCGGAAGACCAGAAGTCGGTGGTTTTTAAAGAAAAAAGAACGGCATTCCTGGATTCGATGTCCTCAGAGGGCATTTTAAAAGTTCCATTGCTCAAAAATTACACCTATCAGGAACTAAAGTCGCAGCAATTAGCACTGGGGCTTGACCTCAAGGGCGGTATGAGCGTTGTACTGCAAGTGGATTTGAAAGGCTTTGTGCAGGCATTAGCCAATGATAGCAAAGACCCCGTATTCCTGGAAGCACTAAATAAGGCAGCCATACAGCAACAATCCCAACAGTCGGATTTTATCACGTTGTTTGCAGCGGCATTCCGTGAAGCTGGCGGCAGCGACAAAAAATTAGCGCCGATCTTTGCCCGCAACGAATCACTACGCGATCGCATCAATTTTGAAACCTCGGATGGAGAAGTCGTGCGCATCATCCGCGAGCGTGCTAACGAGACCGTGGAGTTAACCTTCAAGCTCCTCAAGGCACGTATTGATAAACTTGGCGTTACCCAGCCCAACGTGTCGTTGGATGCCGCTCGTGATTTAATACTTGTGGAACTACCCGGTATTGATAACCCCGAGCGCGCCCGCAATTTTTTACAAGCTGCTGCCAAACTCGAATTCTGGAATGTGTATCGTATCAGCGATGCCGCACTTCAAAATAGCTTTTTTGAGGCGAACCAGCGCTTAGCGCAAATCATGGGCGGTACGGCCGAGTTGAAGAATGAAATACTGCGTATTGATACTACTTTCGCTACGGATTCTTTAGGCAACCAAGACCGTTCGCAGATTGCCAAATTAGATACTATTTATGCGCCAGCCAGCATGGAGCAAGGGCCTTTGTTTGATGTATTTACCTTGAATACGACGGGCGCCTTTCCGCCTGCGGTAATGGGCGTGGCACGTAAAAACCAGCGCGCGTATGTGAAGGACTCGTTGTTGAATCGTCCAGAGATTCGGGCGCTCCTCCCACGCGATCTGGTATTCCGGTGGTCAAAGGATCCGGCAAGAGATTACGAAAGTGGAAAAGAAACGGACCAGTACGAACTCTATGCCATTAAGCTGGAGCGTGGCTCCGATAAACCGTTGCTGGGCGGTGAGCGGGTAGTGAATGCTTACGCTGCGCCTAACCCCGTTGACAACAAAGTAACTGTAACGCTGAAAATGGATAATGCTGGCGCCAAAATCTGGGGGCAGATGACCACTAAAGCCGCACAGGACAACAACCGCGAAATCGCCATTACCCTCGATGATGAAGTCGTATCAGCCCCACGCGTGAATGAACCAATACTCGGCGGTGATTCGCAGATATCGGGCACCTACACCATCCAAGAGGCGCAGGATTTGGCTAGTATTCTACAAATTGGTAAACTTCCTGCCGAAACGCGCTCCATTCAGGAGTCATTAGTAGGACCTTCGCTCGGCAAAGAAAATATTAATAAAAGTTTGAAAGCCGTATCCGTTGGTTTTGTGTTGCTTATCCTCTTTATGATGGCATATTATGCCGGTGGTGGCTTGGTATCGGTTATTGCTTTATTAGCCAATATGTTCTTCATATTTGGTGCATTGGCGTCTTACGGAACCGTACTTACACTACCCGGTATTGCTGGTATTGTGCTTACGCTTGGTATGGCAGTGGATGCTAACGTGATCATTTATGAACGCATACGCGAAGAATTGCGCGCTGGAAAAAGTATGCTTGCCGCTATCACGGACGGATTTAAAAATTCTTATTCTGCAATCATTGACGGTAACGTAACGACCATTCTAACGGCATTAGTGCTGGCATATTTTGGCTTAGGGCCGATCAAGGGTTTTGCTGTCGTGCTTATTATTGGTATTCTCTGCTCATTGTTTACGGCGGTGCTCCTTACCCGACTAATGATTGACTGGTGGACAACAACCCGTGGCAAAAGTATTAGCTTCTGGAATGGCTTTTCTAAAAATGTTCTGGCAAATGTAAATATTGATTGGATGAAATATCGCCGTTACGGCTATATCTTCTCGGGCACACTGATCCTCATTAGCCTGATTTCTTTCTTTACCAGAGGCTTCGACCTGAGCGTGGACTTCAAAGGCGGTTATTCTTTCAACGTGCAATTTGAAAAAGGTGTTAATGTCAATGCGCAGATGCTACGCGAAAAGCTGACGCCAGTGTTCGGCTCTACTCCGGTAGTAAAGGTCGTGGATAGCGAAAATACGTTCAACATTACGACCGATTATCTTGTTGAAAATACCGAAAAAGACGTTCAAGATCGTGTAGTAGCTAAATTGTTTGAGGGTATTAGTCCTATGATTGGCGATAAGCAAACACTAGAGCGCTTCAAACAAACGGACGCTGCGGGTACACACGTAACCAGTTCCAATCGAGTAGGTGCAACTATTGCTGACGACATTCGAGATAGCTCGTTCTACGCAGGTACATTCGCACTATTGGTTATCTTTTTCTACTTGGCCGTGCGCTTCAGCCAGTGGAAGTTCAGTTTGGGTGCCGTAGTTGCACTTTTCCACGATGCTATTATCACCGTGGGAATGTTCTCTCTACTCTACGGATTCATGCCTTTCTCCATGGAAATAGACCAAGCATTTGTAGCGGCTATCCTAACCGTGATTGGTTATTCCGTAAATGACACGGTGATTGTGTTTGACCGTATCCGAGAATTCAGCAGTACTTATGCTGGGCGCAAAAAAGAAGAAGTGTTTAATTTAGCTATCAATAGTACGCTGAGCCGTACACTCATTACATCCGGTACGACCTTGTTAGTGGTGTTTGTGCTACTGATCTTCGGTGGTAGTACGCTCAAAGGATTTGCTTTTGCATTGGCACTTGGTATTTTCTTTGGTACTTATTCTTCGGTGTTTGTAGCCTCTGCATTAGTTGTTGACCTTATTAAGGATATAAAAGGTAAAGCCGAAGTGAAGAAAAAAAGCTTTTCGCGGGCGGCTTCCAAAGCATAATTTGACGATATTTACTTGATATAATGAATACGCGCTTTTCTAACATATTCAGAAAAGCGCGTATGTTTTTAATGTACTGTTGATGGATGAATTTTAAATTTTTATGCTATAAAATGTAATGTCATTTTTAATAAAAAACGACACGTTCCTGTTTTACAATCGCTTGTTTTTCACTATTTTAGACTATGAATTACAAGTCATGATGGTAGGTTAAAATCTATCGTCTAAAATTTGGTATCTGATATCCAACATTATAATCTGGGCATCATATAGCGTTCTGTGCATACAGCCGCCGCCGCAGCCAGAAAGCTACATTGACCAAAGCAATCAGCGCAGGCACCTCCACCAATGGTCCGATGACCCCGGCAAAGGCCTGCCCAGAGTGAATGCCAAATACACCGATGGCTACGGCAATGGCTAATTCAAAATTATTGCCGGCTGCGGTAAAGGCAATGGCTGCATTTTTCGAGTAGTCGGCACCGAGGGCTTTGGCAATGAAAAAACTAACCAAAAACATGATGCCGAAGTAAATAAGTAGCGGCAGCGCAATGCGCAATACATCCATCGGAATTTGTACAATTAATTCACCTTTCAGGCTGAACATGATAACGATGGTAAATAACAGCGCAATTAATGTAATGGGCGATATAAAGGGTGTGAATTTGGTGCGATACCATTCTTTGTCTTTGTATTTAACTAACAACCAGCGACTTAGGAAGCCTGCTGCAAAAGGAATGCCGAGGTAAATGGCTACGCTTTCGGCTACGGTAGCAATGGAAATATTAACAATAGCACCTTCAAAACCAAGTAACGGCGGTAATACGGTGATAAATAACCATGCATAAAAGCTATAAAAAAACACCTGGAAAATACTATTTAGCGCTACTAAACCTGCGCCGTATTCGCGGCTACCCTCAGCGAGGTCGTTCCAGACGATTACCATAGCAATGCAGCGCGCCAGCCCAATTAAAATCAGCCCGGTCATGTACTCCGGGTAGTCGCGCAGAAATGTAATGGCCAGCACAAACATAAGCACCGGCCCGATTATCCAGTTGAGCAGCAGCGAAATACTTAAAATCTTTACATTGCGAAACACCTGCGGCAGCATGGCATAGTCCACTTTCGCTAAGGGCGGGTACATCATCAAAATCAAACCAATAGCAATCGGAATATTAGTTGAACCCTTTGAAAATGAGTTGATTATGTCGCTGGAAGACGGCACGAAATAGCCAATAACTACTCCTGCGGCCATCGCCAAAAATATCCACAATGTAAGATAACGATCGAGAAAAGAGAGTTTTTTCATTTTATTTTGTTGAATATCGAATGTTGTCCATTTACTTCATCAATTATAATGATCATCATAATTTCTCCTTCGCTACGTGCATCATATAAAAAAACTCCCGAGCTATCTGCCGGCAGCGCTCATCATATTTAGTTGACTCTTGTGGTGTATCATCAAAATGCTTAGGATCATCATAAGGAATAGCAAAACGCTTCTCCGCGCCAGGCACTATTGGGCAGGCTTCGTCCGCGTCAGTACAGACCATCACCGCGGCAAAACCTTGTGCCGGATTTACAGCATCATCGTAGCGTTTGGAAAATAAAATGCGGGGCGAATCATCAGCGCTTAGCGTTACATGGTAGCGAGGATTATTGTTTTTATCAGGTGTTTCTATTTGAAAACCAGCATGTTGCATAGTGGCTACGGCTCTGTGGTTGAAAGCAGTTGCTTCCGTACCCCCCGAAAAACCATGCACTTCTGCTACGCCGTACCAGGCGGCGGCGGCTTCTAACCAGAGCTGCCCCATGTGGCTGCGCCGCGAATTGTGGGTGCAAATAACGGTTACTTTCACTGGTTCGCCAGCTTGTCGTTTTTGTATAATATAATTACTAATGGCTTCAAGATCGGCCTTACGCGTCGGGTCAATTTCATCGAATTCAGGCGCTAAAGAAGCGCAATAAGTTTGTAATATGGTGTTAAAATCGTGCTTTTTTATGCTGTCTGAATGGCTCATTGTTTAATTTTTATAATTTTGAAAAAAAAGCAGTAAATGCTGATTTTGACATAATAAGCAACGGAAACGCTATAAAACATGCTGATTACATCATAAACTGTACACTCGGATTGATATATGTATAACGTTCGTTGGGCGCGAGCGCTTTCACCGTGCCCGTTACGACGTGTAGGCCCAATTTGAGGCGGTCCCGATTGACTAACCAATTGACGCCCGCAGCCCATTGCGCCTGTGTGCGTGCCTGCGTGAATGGATTAATCGCCGAGGTCGTTTCGCCGTCATCTGCAATTTCGCCGGTGTACATGAGGCAGTATTGCAGCAGGGTTTTGTTCTCTAATAGAGTATTCCATGCACCTTTAATGACATACACTTGGTCGTAGGTGAAGCGCGATTGTGCCGGCTTAAAACGGGTTTCTTCCGGTGTTAAATTATTGCGATACAGCAAGTTATACTCACCAAGTAAATCTAATTGTTTCCAGTTGATTTGAATATCTGCGCCTATCATTCCGTTGTTGCGGAAGCGGTTGGTCAGGTGCTGATAAGAGCCATTAAGACCAATGCTCACGCCCTTGCGCAGCCCAAAACCCGATTGAAAATAGACCAAGTTATACTCAGTCATTTCGTGGTCGCCCAGCATTAACATCAGTCGGCCGGTGACCATCGGACTCCAGGCCGGGCCCGCCCCGCGAATGTCCGGGTGATTATTATCAAACAGACCGACATCATATAATAAAGCGCTGCGGCCCACATCAAGAATACCGCCAATATTAAGTCCTGTTTCGCGCCCGATGCCCCGACCTACTAAATGAAAACGCGGCTGATAGCTCGGAAAACCCTTCTCTTGTGATACATTAAACGACGAACTGTAAATACTTTCCTTGCCTACGCGGGGTCGAAAATAGCCGAAACTGACGTTAAATATTCTATTTTTTCGCCATAAAAAATACACATCGCGCAGTTGGAAAGTTGTATTGTCTTCCGCATTGGTGACACCCGCCGAGGCCGTGAGCGAGTCCTTGCCAATGCCATCATACGAAAAGCCAGCAGCGAAGAGAATATGCTCATTCAGCCGGCCCGATACACCCAGACGCCCGCGCCGCACGAAAGAATCGAAGCGTGGACTGAACTGTGGCGCGGTGCTGCGCAAAGTGACGACGTTCCAATATTGTAAATACTGATTAACTTCGAGAAAACCGCCGTGGTTATTGAGCGGCACGCGGGCGCGCCAGTCTTGCTGCAGGTATTGCAAAACGGTAGAATCGCCTTGTGTTTGCGCAGATACGAAAGTGCAGGCGGTGATGAACAACAACAACCAGGCACTTTTCAAGATTTGGGTGATCATGATCAAAAAGGGCGTTAAAGTGGTTTTTCAAATGGTGATATGTTATAAAAGGATACTGTTTTTTATAATGAATCGGGTGATTTTTGCATCATTTACCATTGGGTATTTACCATTTTATTACATGGATGATAAATACCCG
>CALMSP010000114.1 GCA_937872405.1 uncultured Saprospiraceae bacterium
TAGCCTGGCTGGCTGATGAGCAACATGGTTTCCTGGTCGGGGCCGATGCTCACGCCGGGTGTTAGGGGCGCGTCCACGAGGTCGGTGATTGCTTTGGAAGGTTGCTGATAGCCATTGGCCGGTTGTTGCGCTTTCAGCCAAGAGACACTAAGCACCAAGAGAACGACAAGGTAATTATTCCAATATTTCATGAATAGGTAGTTTTTGGTGAATGAATGAAATACACTAATTGGACAGTATAACTGCGGCTATTCCCGACAAAAAGTGGTCATTTTTCCGTTTCTGTCGTGCATTATTTACATGTTTACCTTATTTGACTCGTAAAAAGACAAAATCAAATATTTACAAGCCTTCAAATCCATTTAAAAACGCCTAACTTCTTGTCTATTTTATTGCAAAATGGCTTGTAAATTTACATGATCTTGAATCAGTTGAATGGCACGTTCTGCTTTCCAAAGGGTACGCAAGTGTATTTTCACTTCGATGCGACTAATTTTTAAAGCTGCGCCGTAGGTATCTAATGTAGTCGAAATGACAGGAATTTGGTGTTGTTCGATGTAATCGAGCCGCCGAAACTGCGCCAGAAACTCCGGTACGAAATCTCCAGCACCATTAATGATGATGCCAGCCAGTAGTGATCCGCTTAATTGCTGTCGGCGTGCTAAGTCTTCCAGTGCACCAATGGCGTAATGAAGTCGTTCATGGCTAACGATAAGCAGCAAGCGATTGAATTGCTCCACCTCCTGGCGCTCGGCCAGCGCCCCCGACACGATGTGCTCCACCCAATTGTCGAGTTTGTCTTCATTAAAAATGGTGCGCCCCTTCACTGCTTGCCGTACCGTTTCCA
This sequence comes from uncultured Saprospiraceae bacterium, assembly GCA_937872405.1. Taxonomy (GTDB): domain Bacteria; phylum Bacteroidota; class Bacteroidia; order Chitinophagales; family Saprospiraceae; genus JADJNW01. Next base: position 848 of record CALMSP010000114.1, read on the forward strand.
TGATCGGGTAGGTGAGGTTTTTGTCAAATGGCAATACGCCAAGCAATGGAATGCCCATTTGCTGTAGCTTTAGCCCTACATAATGCTGCACTTTTTCTAATTTTTCGGGGAGTACCTTGTTGAGGATTACGCCGCGAATAGGTACACCTTGTTCCCGAAAAAGTGCCATTTTCAAATTCAATTCGTCAATAGTGCTGCCAATACCGCCTTCGGCAACCATAATGACTCCGGCGTCTAATAGTTTCGCTACTTGGGCATTGGAAAGACCAATCACGCTGCCTACACCTGGATGCCCGGTGCCTTCATATACAACCAGATCATGGTCGGCATCCAGCAACGCGGCCGCCTGCTGGATACGTGTATCAAAATGGAATTGCACTGGATTATCTAAGTAGGCAGTAGTCAGGCCACTACCTACAATAACAGGGCTGTGCTGGTCGGCCGATAACTCAAACCCCATCATACGGGAAAAAAGTAGTGCATCTTTATCCACTTTTAGGTCGCCTAAATCTACGAATTCTTGCCCTACTGGTTTGCAATAGCCTACACGATACCCCTGCTTGCGCAAGACTGCAAATATACCTAAGGTGCAAGTAGTTTTGCCTACGTGCTGGCTGGTAGCGGCTATATAAATACGTTTGGACATGCTCTGTTGAATATCTGGTTGCTAATGATGGTGCTGTATTATAGATTTCTATTATGCATCTTGTGAAAGATCATTGCTCCGAAAGCGCAAGCGTTGATGATAAGGAAATACGTCCACAATCTCGCCTCGACGGAGCTGTTCCTGCGTGGTCTTCCAAAAATCTATATCATACAGGTCGCCGTGCAATCGAAAAAATATTTCGCGTATATCTTGCCGTCCAACTAAAAAGCGCGCAAATTCTTCTGGAAAAATATCGTTGGGGCCTACCGAATACCATGGTTCTGCTGACATTTCATCCTCGTGATAACGCGCAGGCGGTATGCGCCGAAAATTGCAGTCTGTCAAAAATACAATTTCATCATAATCATAAAAAACGACGGTGCGCAAGCGCGTGACCCCGAAATTTTTGAGCAGCATATCGCCTGGAAAAATATTCACCGCTGCCAGTTGTTTGATGGCTTTACCATAATCATCAATTACCCGTTCTGCTTCTTCCAACGTTGCCCGTTCAAGAAAAAGATTTAGTGGAATCATCTTTTTCTCTACATACATATGCTTGATTTTTATGTACTTATCATTGATTTGCACCTTTGACGGCGCCTCTTCCTCCAATTCGGCTAATAGCTCTGTCGAAAAGCGATTTCGATCAAAAACAAAATTCTCAAACATGTGGCTGTCTGCCATACGGCCTACGCGGTCGTGCAATGACACCAATTCATACTTCGCTTTTACCTCCTTTTCTGTAACGTTTTTTGGCGGCGGAAACTTATCTTTAATGACTTTGAAAACCATGTTGTAAGAAGATAAGGTGAATACGGACATCACCATGCCTTTAATACCTGGCGCCAGCACAAATGTATCATCAGATTTTGCCAGATGGCGCAAAAAATCGCGGTACAGTACCGTTTTCCCATGTTTCACAAACCCAATAGAATTGTACAACTCGCTGAGGCTTTTGAATGGTAGAATCGTTTGCAGAAAGTCCACCATTTCACTGGCAATATCCGTATCCACCAGAAAATAGGAGCGATTGTAACTAAAAATGGAGCTTACATCGTCCATTTCCGTAAGCAAGGCATCTACATAAATACCCTGTTCTTCATGCAGCAAGGGTAACACAAAGGGGTGCATCCGCTCGTCGAGGCAAAGCCGCCCGACTAAGTAAGCGCCTTTATTGCGAAAGAAAACAGAGCGCAACATTTCTATACGTGCGCTGCGGGCGGTTTTGAATTCAGCATCCAATTTTTGTTGTAAAACATTGGAAATCAAATCAATATCACGCTCAATATCTTCAAAAGGAGCATCAAAGGTATAGCATGTAAAGAGCTGGCGGATCGAATTTTCGAGTGAGTACGTAACAAAAAATGTATAAAAAATGGGCAACATGGATTTAAACTCCCGATACGAACCCGTGGCATGTACAAACATGAGTTCTTCGTCGGCGCTTAGCCCCCGATGGCTATGCCGGAAAATAGAATTATAGTAGGTTTCGGCAATATTGCGTGTATTAAAGTTCAAAATTTCATCCAAATACATTTGCTTCATCTCCCGCCACAGCAAACGGTCGGTTGCCTTGTTATCAAGAAACGCAAGTAACTTCTCCGTAGTAGCCTGCACGGATTCGGCATAAAGCGAAAGGCGCTCGCGCGAGTCCGATTGGACGCCCACCCAGTCCCGATGCTCAAAACGAATTTGGGCGCGCTTGGTAATGCGCTTAAACTGCCGATGGTATTGCAAATAATCGCCAAGTATAAGATACGCTGCATCGTAAGGTAAGAGTTTTTCAAACATTGCTCAAGTATTTGCCCTCAATATACGCAGCCCGTGCCGATTTGAAAGTTTGAGCTGCCGGGAATTTTGTGGCTTCACCCAGAAAGTACTATTTCATCTGAAAATATATTGTTGAATAAATCGGCCTCGTGTGTATGGCCACCAGCACAAATTTTGATATCTTGCGCCTGTTTTCGATAAAAAAGGGTACTAACATAAACCCCACGCCAGCATGAATCTTTCGAGTTATATTGACCACACCATCCTGCGCGCGGACTGCAGCACAGAGGATTTGAAGCGATTGTGCGCCGAAGCTATGCAGTATCATTTTCCGGCAGTATGTGTTCCTCCGTTTTATGTAAAGACCGCTGCCAGCCTCCTTGCCGATGCGCCCGCAAAAGTAGCTACCGTGATTGGCTTTCCAATGGGCTACGCTGCCACAGCTGCCAAAGTAGAAGAAATAAAGCGCGCAGTGGACGACGGCGTTGATGAGATAGATGTGTGCGTAAATATCTGCGCCATAAAAAGCGGCAATTGGAATCATGTGCGGAACGATATAGATAGTGTAACGACTGCTGGCCGACTTAAAAATAAAATCGTTAAAATTATCTTAGAAACTGGCTTACTCGAAGAACCCGAAATACGGCAGTTGTGCGACATCTGCTTAGAAATAGAACCCGATTTTGTAAAAACATCCACGGGGTTTAATGGCGACGGTGCAACGGTACAAGTTGTCACCTTGCTGCGCCAATTAGTAGGAGATCGCCTTAAAATAAAGGCATCCGGCGGTATTCGTACCAAAGAGGATGCCCTGCGCCTCATTCAAGCAGGTGCTCAACGAATTGGAACATCAGCAGGCGTACGTATTGTGAGCGAATTGTAGTATATTTGCCAAAAACTGCTCATGCTCAGAGGAATATTACTTTTACTCGCTATCGGCTATGCTGCGAGCAGCGCCGCCCAGCAGATTCTAATCAAAGAAGAGCCGATGATTACTCAAATGATGAGTCGGTTCGCTTCGATTAACAAAGGCACGACATCCTTAGACGGCTGGCGCATACAGGTAATTGCCACGCCCGACCGCGCACAGTTGGAAAATGCCCGGCAGGTATTTCAATACAAGTATCCCAATATTCCGGTGGACTGGGTACACGCCAATCCTTACTACAAGCTGCGGGTAGGCGCATTTGTAACCAAACTTGAAGCCATGCGATTGCAGTATTTGCTCAAACGTGATTATCCCAGTGCTTACTTGGTGCGTGATAACTCGGTTCGTCCAGTAGAATTGCTTGGGGTATATTAACTTTGAAGGTAGTGCTCCAACTGTAATGCTATCGTTACCTTAGCTGGAAAAAAGTCAAAGAT
>CALMSP010000115.1 GCA_937872405.1 uncultured Saprospiraceae bacterium
GGCGACTACCCGCCCGACACCGCCCGCGCCAATAATAAGTACTTTAGACATTATATGATGTTGATTTTTATGATGCTGTAATTTTTTCATCGCGCAAAAATAACGAAATTGCCAATGCCTATTGCAATTGACAGAAAATTGTTTGGGGTACTCTTCTCACAACTGCTTTGATTTGCGCCACGCGTGCACCAGCATGGTTACACGGTCGTAGTTGAGCATACCCTCTTCAATACCTTGCGTTCGAAGATACGCATCATAAGCGGCATATCGAAGTTTTGGAAAAATATCAGGATATTGCAATAACGTGTGGTTAATGGCATCCAAATCTGCCTGAATACCAATGGGTAAACTTTTCCGAAACACGGGGTACCCCTCTGGGTCATACCGACGATAATCGGCAGCCAGATCGCGCCAGTAAGCTAAATGTCCGGCATAGGCAATAGCAGGCTCCTCGGAAGCAATGCAAGCCAGATACGCCCAGAAATTGCAGTCCCCTTCATCGCCGAAGCCGAAGCCGTGTGCCATTTCGTGTGCCATCACATAGGGTATTTGCAACGGATGCAGCCCAGCGTCTATGTGCCCTTCGCCCGTCCAGGGGAAGTACAAACCAGCCGAACTAAACCGCAGAAAGATGCCTTTCGGATACAAAATGCGCCCTCGCACGCGCCCTGAGGTAGGAAAATTGTACTGCCGCAAGCGCTCGCGCAAATGATGTCGCAGGTGTTTTTCGAGGTTCGCCAGCAGCAGATCAGACGTAAACGCGGTATCCGTGATACCTGCAATGTCGGGGCGCAGGGCAATAATTGCTTGCGTTTCTAAACGCAGCTCTTCCTTGAGTTGAGACATATTAAGTGGCTGGGTTTCCAATCCGATTTGTGTTTCTACAGGTACGCGCCCGTAGTTAAAGCCCCAGAGCCAAAGAAAAAGAAACACAACGCCTCCCAGAAATGCCATTATTCCCAAAACCGCTTGCCCTATTTTGGCGATGGGCGACCGGGGCGCCCCATACCAGCGCACCACGCGCCGCCCAATCAGCACCAGCACTACCGGCAGCAGCACATACATCAAGGGAATAGGCAGCCAAGCCAGCAGATAGTCAATCGCCAGTCGGCAATACAAAAAGATACCTCGGCTGTACCAGTTCTCAATGACCGTAGGCCCTGCTATCCATCGAAGCAATATCGAGCCAAGGCCTAACCCTATCCAGATTATTTTTCCCCGATACCTGTGACTTTTATCCATGCTTTGCGTCTTCATTACAGTACAACAACGCTAAAAGTAGCCAAACAGATTTATCAGAAGTTCAAACTTTTCGTAGGGCACTGCGTTATTAATTGGCTACCTTGTTGTAAAGTATCTTGGCTTGGACAGCGCACTTAAAAAGAAGTTTTTATTTTTGCAACCATAAACATCTTAATGGTGTTATTGAAACAACTTTTTTCACATTAAAATAATCTGAACAATGGCATTTGAACTCACAGATGCAAACTTCCAAGAAACAGCTCTCGAAAGAGCAGGCCTGACCGTGATTGACTTCTGGGCAGAGTGGTGCGGACCTTGCCGTATGATCAGCCCCATCGTGGAAGAACTCGCGCAGGAGTACGATGGCAAAGCACTCGTGGGCAAAGTGGATGTGGATAGCAACCCGGAAATCTCTATGAAATACGGCATTCGCAGCATCCCGACCATCCTGTTTCTGAAAAATGGTGAGGTAGTGGACAAGCATGTAGGTGCTACTTCCAAGCAGGTATTAGCAAGTAAAATCGAAGCACATATCTAATAGGTAGCAAGCCTCATCGCCATCGCGGCAAATTAAGTGCTTAAAAACAACACTTGACGCCACAAAAAATCGTAGTTTAAGCCCTTGTTCCGAATGTACACCTCGGAGTAAGGGCTTGCGTTTTTAACTGATTGGATATCATCCGATTTCACACCATTTAAATGGCTGATAATGAGTTATTTGCTTGATAATACCGAAGTAAAGGATCTCGGCAATCTGGAACTATTAGCGCGCCAGGTGGTGGAAGGATTTATTATAGGGTTGCATAAAAGCCCCTTTCATGGCTTTTCGGTAGAATTTGCCGAGCACCGACTATATAATCAGGGCGAACCCACCCGCAATATTGACTGGAAAGTGTATGCCCGCACCGATAAACTCTTTCTCAAGCGCTTTGAAGAAGAAACAAACTTGCGATGCCAGATTGTAATTGATGCCTCCTCTTCGATGTACTTCCCAGAAGCCCAAGCACAAAAAAATACATCTTACATCAACAAACTACGTTTCTCGGCACTGGCGGCGGCGGCTCTAATGAATCTGCTATCTAAGCAACGCGATGCTTACGGCCTTAGCATCTTCGATCAAGATGTGAAAGTACATACCCGATGCAAAACCAACACCTCCCACTACCGGCTCATGCTGACGTACTTGGATCAACTCATCAATAACCCCGAACGCAACCGCACCACTTCCGCGGCTCAGGCCCTGCACCAAATAGCCGACAGTATTCACAAGCGCTCGATGGTGATCATTTTCAGCGATATGTTTGAGCAAAGCGAAAACGCTGATCAGCTCTTTACCGCTTTGCAACACCTGAAGCACAATAAGCACGAAGTCGTACTTTTTCATGTAGTGGATAAAGCTAAAGAACTGGATTTTGAGTTCGAAAATCGCCCTTATATTTTTATTGATATGGAAAGCGGCGAGCGTTTGCGCCTACAGCCGAACCAAGTACGCGACCATTATCTGTCTCAAATGAAGCAATTTGTAGAAGCATTAAAATTTAAATGCTTACAATATCAAATTGATTTTGTAGAAGCTGATATTCATAAAGGCTTTCGCCCAATATTACAATCTTATTTAGTAAGACGACATAAAATGCGGGTTTGAGATTATGATATTGGGAGATTATGATATTGGGAGATTGGGGTTAATAAAACCAGTGTAGGATATTATGATACAACTTTCGGAAATTTCGACGAGGGCGCCTATTCATTTGGACAGAGCGCAAGCGCAGCAGCAAACGGCTCTGTGGGTAAAACGTCTGGGGGAATTGCAGGATGTGCTCATGGCGGAGCGTAAGCATGGCGTGTTGGTGGTGTTGCAAGGTATGGATGCCAGTGGCAAAGATGGCGCAGCAAAAAACGTATTCGCTGAATGCAACCCCGTGGGCGTAAGCGCCTATAGTTTTAAAAAACCAACCGAAGAAGAGTTTGCGCATGACTTTCTCTGGCGCATACACAAACAAACGCCGGCCAAAGGCATGATCCAGTTGTTTATTCGCTCTCACTATGAGGATGTACTCATCCAAAGGGTACACCGATGGATTGACGAGGAGCACGTCAGTAAGCGAATCCAAGCAATTAATGCTTTTGAAGAATTATTACAATTTGATAATAATACGCATATTTTTAAATTTTACTTACACATTTCCAAAGAACAGCAGGAAAAGGAACTTCGCCAGCGCTTAGAACAGCATGACAAACACTGGAAGCACAATGATCATGACTGGGTGGAGCGCAACCACTGGGAAGAATACATGCGTTGTTATGAAGATGTGATGAATCGTTGCACCGTACCATGGCACATCGTGCCGGTTGACCAACGCTGGTATCGCGATTATGTAATATCGAAAATATTAGTAGAACATCTGGAAACACTGCATATGCAATATCCGACCCTTAAAAAGTAATTTTTTTTATGAATATGATACCGACCGAATCGTTGATCTCCTCCGTGGTAATGATTGGGGCTGGTAATGTTGCTACACATTTGGGGCAGCAACTGTACAAACAAGGCATCAGCGTAGCACAGGTCTTTAGCAGAAATTTAGACAAAGCAACTCGGCTGGCTCAACAAATGGAGGCAGAACCTATAAATGATCTGCGTCGGGTGCGCCCTGGTGCGGATCTTTACCTAATTGCCGTACACGATAGCGCCATTGCGGAGGTGGCCGCGCAATTGCCCAAGCAGCCGTTGTTCGTTGTGCATACTTCCGGGGCGACGCCGGCTACGGTATTCGCTGCGCACTATCAGCGTTATGGGGTTTTTTATCCGGTACAAACTTTTTCCGCCAACCAGCCGATGGACTTTCATCAGATACCGATTTGTATCTATGCTGCCGATGAATCCGACTTGACGCTGCTACAAACGCTTGCCCAACGCCTGAGCCAACAAGTACACACCATTGATGACCGTCAGCGCGCTATTTTACATGTAGCGGCCGTATTTGTAAATAACTTCACCAATTATTTATTTCATATCGGATATGATATATTGCAACAGGAAGAACTTCCTTTTAATTTGCTTCGACCGCTCATTCAGGCAACCGCTCAAAAAGTACAACAAGAGGCGCCAGCAGCTATGCAGACTGGACCAGCTATACGCCACGACGCCATCACGATTGCTCGACATATGGATTATTTACAACGCTTTCCGGCTTATCAAATGTTATATAAAATAATTACAAAAAGCATTCAAAATCAATAAGTTATAAGCCGATCATTACCTTGCTTTATTCAAACATTTAGTAAATAACTCAAAACCTGGCTCGAATCATCCGGTCTTTTCCATTTAAATCCTGCCGGAGTTCGACATTTGTAAATCCCTGTTTTTTAAGCAATTTTACCACGTCCTGCGCATTAAATTCATTGCATTCAAAAAATAAAAACCCACTCGGTTGGAGTTGCTGCTGCGCAAACCTGGCAATGGTTTCATAAAATAATAAGGGTGTAGTATCTGCTACAAAGAGCGCTTGAGGAGGTTCAAAGTCTTTTACCTGGGCCGGCATAAGCGTAGCCTCGCGCTGTGGTATATAAGGCGGATTGCTTACAATAATATCATGTTTTTCTAATTCCGGCCATTTTTCATGATCTAAAATATCATGTTGCAGCAAATTTATTACAACATCATAACGCTCAGCATTTGTGCGTGCCACTGCTAAGGCGTCCGCGCTAATGTCAGTAGCACGCACGTGCAAGGTAGGTATCTTCTTTTTCAAGGTAATCGCTATGCAGCCGCTGCCCGTCCCAATGTCAAGAAGGTGCAAGTTTGGGCGCGGCAAACTTTGGAGCACCCAATGCACCAATTCTTCCGTCTCTTGGCGAGGAATGAGCACCGCAGGATTCACCTGAAATTTCAATCCATAAAAATCGGCTTGCCTGAGGATATACTGAACCGGCTCCTGCTGCCACAAGCGGCGCTGAATATTTTCGAGCGTTTGTATATGCCAGGGCAATACCGGCATACGACTTTGATAATCAGGCAGTTTGAGTGCATCTTCAAACACAATACGAGCAATGCTACGGGCTTCGCCAGCGCTGTAGCGTTCGCTCAGGGTCTGTACAAAATTTTGAAATAAGGTATTTACCGTCATTAGGAGAGCCGGTTTTTATAGTCCTCATAGCCAAATTTGCGCACGATTTCTAAGGTATCATCTTCGTGCCAAATGCAAATTGCAGGATGCCTTACACCATTGAAAGTACTGGTTTTCACCATTGTATAATGTATCATATCTTCAAATATGATACGATCGCCAATTTTCGGCGCGTGCTCAAAGCTATATTCACTCATATAATCGCCAGCGAGGCAGCTCACTCCCCCAATTCGATAAGCGGGTTTATCGGGTTGAGGCTGTGCATCCGCACCAACAATACGGGGTCGGTAGGGCATTTCCAGCGTATCCGGCATGTGTGCGGTAAAAGATACATCTACGATGGCTGTTTTCACTCCTTTATTTTCTATAATATCCAACACACTGGATACCAGCACGCCTGTTTCCCAAGCGATGGCGCTACCGGGTTCTAAGATCACTTCCAAATGCGGATGACGCGCTCGAAAAGCGTGCAAAAGTTGTATCAAATGTTGTGTGTCGTAGCCTTTGCGGGTCATCAGATGCCCCCCACCAAAGTTGACCCATTTGAGTTGCGAAAAAAACGCCGAGAAGTTGCGCTCAAATGCGTTCAATACCTTTTCTAAATCGTAGGACGAGGATTCGCAAAGTGTATGAAAATGCAAGCCTTCTAAGCCTTCTGGCAATACGCCTTTAAAATTTTCGACTACCTCGCCCAAACGCGACCCCGGAGCTGCCGGATTGTACAGCGCTACTTCCACTTCTGAATATTCGGGGTTGACCCGAATGCCTGGCGACACCACATGCGCCGATGTGCTTAGCCTCGAACGGTAGCGTTCGTATTGCTGAATCGAATTGAAGGTAATATGACTGCTATATTGTAAAATTTCATCAAATTCATCTGGCAGATAAGCAGGTGAATACGTATGCGCACGAACACCCATTTCTTCGAAAATCAGTCGGGCTTCTGCCAACGAGCTGGCCGTAGCGCCTTTTAGATAGCGCCCGACCATGGGAAATACCCGCCACATTGCAAAGCCTTTTAAAGCCAGAATGATGGATACGCCCGCTGCCGTCTGCACTTGCTGTATCAATTCAAGATTTTCGCGTAAACGCTTCATTTCCATTACAAAAGCTGGTGACGGCACCTTGTTGATATCAATTGGCATGTTTTATGATATTTTAATAAAATAATTGCACGGTGATATGTAGTAAAGCAATAACAGGGAGATACGCATTTACGGAAGTATCATGGCCCACAAAAATAGGGATAAAAACCAAGGCGTACAACCTGCTCAAATGGTTAAAAATTCATTAAAGTAGCGTAGTTTACAGTAACTTTTATCAAAGACGCTTATTTTCGTAGTTCTAAAAACAAACACGATGAAAAAAATGCTGATTGGCGGTGGCTTACTCGCTGTTGCTGCTCTTGTTGCGCTGGCTTTTATTGTGCCCAGCAAAATGAATACCCAAACTACTGACCTTCCAGCCGATATCACTTGGCTAAGCTGGGACGAAGCCATCCAAATGGCGGAAAAAAATCCTAAAAAGATTTTTGTGGATTTATATACTGACTGGTGCGGTTGGTGCAAAAAAATGGACGCTACTACATTCAAAAACCCAGAAGTGGTGCGCTACATGAACGAAAATTTCTATGCTGTAAAATTTAATGCCGAGCAGCAAGAAGCGGTTCAATATAAAGATCACACCTTTAAATACATTGCTTCCGGACGCCGCGGCGTACACGAACTCGCCTACTCGCTCTTAGATGGCCGCTTAGGCTACCCCTCCTATGTCTATCTGGATGAGCAGCAAAATCGAATCACGATTTCACCTGGTTACAAAGATGCCGCTGCGCTGCTGAAGGAATTGGGTTATATCGTAGGTAATCACTACCAGCAAAAGACGTACGAAGAATATCTGCGTAGCGCGGGCTTTTAGATCAAACACCTTGTTGATCAGCGATTTAAATAATTATTTCCCAATTATTCGTTTTCTGGGACGGACCGGTTATTCCTGTTGCTGGATCGAGCGAGTCATATCATCCAACTCGGCGCGAAGCCGCTCCGCATCATCATAGGTATTGCTGAGTTGCACGCGCTGCGATAGCGATTCAATTGTATCTAGATACAGTGTGTCCATTTCCAAATTAGAGCGCAATGCCTCCATTTTCGCCAAATCATCGTAGTTATTTTCTTGCAAAAGACGCAACTTTTCTTTTTTGACAGCTAAGGCTTCTGACAATTGATGTTGCTGCAGTAATTGCAGCAGCCGAAGGCGACAGTTTTCAAAAAATGAAAGTTTAGATTTTCGCAACTGTAACTGTCCTCGAAAGCGCTCAATCAGTTGGCGGGTTTCTATTACAATAGTTGAGGATAAAGCATCCGCTTGGCCAAGCTGCTGCTCCAATTCTGTTATATTCGATTGAATATCAGCGATCTCTGCTTTATTTGCTTCGATTTGCGCGTCGCATTCTTCCAAGCGCGTCTGTATGGTGCCCGCAGTTGTAGCACGAAAAGCGCGCTCGGCGCGTTGTTTTTGGTAGTAACGCCAGATCAGATAAACAGAACCCAGCACTAAAAAGCCTGCAATCAGCGGCAGCAACAGAAAGCGAAATACGGCCAGAAATCGCAGCCCGATTAGCAGGAGCATTCCGAACAGTAGTAGGTACAGCAATGTGGGTGCGTCAAATTGTTGCGCTTTCATGCCTAAAGTTACAAACCTTACAGAAAAAAGTGCCAGAAATTTAAACCCTTTTTTTCACTTGTTGTTGTAAACACCGATTTAGAATCGCTAATGTTTTTTGTTTGTTTATAGTTTCTTGGTACTCCATATTTCTTGGAGTACCGTTTTTTATTTATAGCCGAATCATTTCAAATGGTAGCCTGAGAAAAAATACAGCGCAATCATTTTAAAATCAAATGAATACGAAATTTGTTTTTTTAATATATGATGTTCATATCACTTCCGCTACAACAAAAGTACTTCCCCCTACAAATATCAAATCTGCGGGTGTTGCATGTCTTTTAGCTGCTCGAAGCGCATTTTTCACCGAGGAGTACGCCCGCCCGTGTAGCCCGTAGGTAGCTGCCTGCTCTTGCAATGCGTGTGCGTTCATGCCGCGTGGAATGTTTGCTTTGGCAAAATAATACTGAGCATCAGTTGGTAACAATTGCAATATTTTAGTAATATCCTTATCATTTACCACGCCAAACACCATATGTAAATGCCGATAAGATAGCTTAGACAATTGCCGCATGGCTTGCCGCAGACCATCTTCGTTGTGGCCGCTATCTGCGAGTATAGTAGGTTGCTCACCCAGCAGTTGCCAACGCCCAATGAAGCGGGTGCGTTCTTTCAAATCAAACAACCCTGCTCGTATCTTGTTGTCTTGCAGTGAAAAGCCCGCTCGAATGATTTCCACGGTTTGTAAAACAGTTTGTAAATTTTTAGCTTGATAATCTGCGTGAATATTTACATTTAGATCAGTATATTTTATACAATCATCATAAAAAACCTGAAAAACGCTGTGTGTAAGTGATTGAGATATAATATCTGCGTGAATATGTTGGTCGGCATAAACAATTGCTGCACCCATTTCGGCGGCTTTTGCATCGAAAACGGGCTGGGTTTCAGGGTGGGTTTCGCCGATTACAACGGGTACGCCGGGCTTGATAATGCCGGCTTTTTCGGTTGCAATTTGCGGCAAGGTATCACCCAGAAACTGCATGTGGTCAAAGCTGATGTTCGTAATAACGCTCACCAAAGGGTTGATAATATTGGTAGAATCAAGGCGCCCGCCCATCCCAACTTCAATGACGGCTACATCCACTTTGGATTGTGCAAAATACTCAAAAGCCATCGCCACGCCGATTTCAAAAAAAGAAGGTTGTATCTCCTCGATGAGTGGCTTCATGCGCTCGGTAAATTCAATGACAAATTTTTTCGATACGTACTTGCCGTTAATCCGTACACGCTCGCGGAAATCCTTATAATGCGGTGATACGTAGAGGCCAGTACGCAACCCATGTGCCTGAAGCACTGCCGCCAGCATGTAGCAGGTAGAACCTTTGCCATTGGTGCCTGCCACATGAACCGTGGGGAAGCGATCTTGCGGATTGCCAAGGAATTCGCATAAAGCGCGGATGTTGGTTAGGTCTTTTTTATACGCTGCGCCGCCGCTGCGCTGAAACATTGGCAGGTGGTTGAATAGGTAATCCACCGTTTGCCGGTATCGGCTAAAAAAGTCGCTCATACAGTCACAACCGTCAGACAAAAAAAGTCAGTCGCCTAAGAAGCGCTGAGATGCCAAATATGCTGCAAAGAAAAAAGGGCAGATTGAAAAATCCACCCTTTTTGTGTAATTTTATTCTGCTGTTGTTTGATTATTTATTGCAAACGGAAATTGTACGTAATAGTACCGCATTGGCGATCCACGCTACCTTTGCCAAATCTCCATTGGCGGGCATCGGCTATGGCCTTGCTTTTGAGGTTTCCGTCAGAAACGGTAGAACCACGTTGTGTAAATTCAGCACTCACAACATTGCCCTCGGCGTCCACGCATACGCGAATCACAGCTACGCCTACACTCTGGCTGTTGTCGGTCACGCCTGGGCCACGTCGGGCCACGCCTCGGTCTTCCAGTCCACCACCTACATCGCCCCTACCGGAGCTTACGCCTTCGAGATTCTTCGCATTGGGGTCACCGCTGGGATCGCCCTGATTGCCGGGTTTACTGGTGTTGCCCTTACCGCTGCCTGTACCACCAAACAAACCACCAATTTCACCTTTCAGTTTGTCGGCTTCCGCTTTTTTCCGAGCCTCCTCTTCGGCTGCCTTGCGGCGGGCTTCAGTCTCTTCACGGGCCCGGCGATCGCGCTCCGCTTGTTCGCGTTTTTGTTGCTCGCGCAAACGTACCGCTTCGGGGTCTTCCGTTCGCACCACATCGCGCTGGGGCGTCGGTTCTGGCTTGGAGGGTTTTTCCACCTCGCGTTCTTTCACTGGTTCGGGTTGCTTTTCTGGCTTGGTTTCGCGTTCTGGCGTAGTTTGGGCGGGCGGTGCATTATCTGTACCCTGCCCAACATCAGGTATGCCAAGATTGACTAAGATCCCCTCCTGCCCTGGCGGCGGATCGGGGTAGGTCAGAAATGGCAACAAAAACAGAATAATGATCAGCGTATGCATGATAGCACTGATAATCACGCCAAAGCGTTTATTTTTTTGCTCCTGTTGGGTTACGATTTCCACAGTATTCTAATTTTCAGTTTGTTATACAACAAATAAACGCTATCCGCAGCTTTATTATTCATTCAATCATCAGATTAGCATTTTTTTAACATAACGCAAGGGCTATTTTCGTTCTGACAATAATATACCGTTGATATTCAGACGCATAGCAATATCCATAACCGCCACTACTGCCTCTACGGGCGCACTCGAATCGGGCGAAATGGTAATATTAGCATCTTGATTAGCCAAAGGGCGCAGGCGTGCTTCGAGTTCGGTTAATTCAAGGCGTCGGCCATTCAACAAAAAAGTCCCCGTATCATTGATGCGCACATCATCTATTTTGCTGGAGGCGGGCGGTAACTTACTCTGGGTGCGGCCCGGCATTTTGAGGTTGATGGCGTTGGGTGCTACCAAGCTGGATGTCAACATAAAAAATATTAATAATAAAAAGATAATGTCGGTCAAGGACGACATGCTAAACTGCGCGCTGGCTTTAATGCGTTTTTTTAATGCCATTTTATATGGTGTAATTTACAAAAGCAAAAAATATCATAATACACTTTATCTTAACACTCAACTCGTTGGTTGTGTGGCGATAATGGCTCTTGCTCGCATTTTAGCAGCTACTTCCATTACATCCGCGACATAATCAAAAGGCGTACCGACCTGAGCCACAATGGTTACAGTTAGGTCCTTGGTATCTTTCAGGTTGGTCACTTCTTGTTGCAAGGCGCGTTCCAGCACTTTCGGCGATAGCTCTTTGCCATTCAGTTTGTGAACACCTTCATTATTAATAGACACCACAATGTTGGTCGGTGCTACCGTTTTAGAATCCGATTTGGGCAACTCAAATGGCTCAATAGTTACCAACTTTGAGCTAAGCATGAAGAAAATCAGCAGTAAAAAGATAACATCCGTCAAAGATGCCATGCTGAATTCTGCGCTGGTTTTGTTTCGCTTCTTTAAAGCCATGTAATACAATTTAAAGATACATTATTGCACGAACGACGATCATCAGTTGCTCGGTTCTTGCAACAAATCCATGAATTCGGTCGTAGTGCGTTCCATTTTGAACACTACTTTTTCGACATTAGCAACCAATAGGTTATAACCAATGTAAGCAAAAATACCAATCACCAAGCCAAAAGCCGTAGTCAGCAGCGCCTGATAAATACCGCCTGCCAATAACGAAGGGGTTACATTTTCAGCAGTTGCCATTTGATAAAACGACAAAATCATACCCGTCACTGTACCGAGGAAGCCAATCATAGGCGCCGCGCCCGCGATACTCGCCAGCGTGGAAAGGTTCTTTTCGAGCTTGAAAACCTCTAAGTTGCCCACATTCTCGATGGCGGCATCAATGTCGCGTAGGGGTTTACCGATGCGTTGCAGCCCTTTTTCTACCATCCGCGCTACAGGCGAATCGGTGGACATACACAACGCCTTGGCGCCTTGAATATTACCGGATTGTACATTGAGCCGAATATTATTCATAAAATTATCATCAATGCGAGCCGCTCGATTAATCGTTAAATAGCGCTCTACAAATATGTAAATACCAATAGCTGACAATAGCAATTGAATCAACACGATGATGATACCAATCGTGCCGCTCTGTACGATGATGTCAAAAAAACTTTGCGTGGCAACGCCGTTGCGATCAAGTCCTTCTACTTCCGTTTGAAACAGTAAGATAAGATTCTGGAACATAATTTCCGGTGGTTTTTAAATGTTTGTTGGATTTCAGAATGTTTAGACAACGTATTGCTGATACAGCAAATTATT
>CALMSP010000116.1 GCA_937872405.1 uncultured Saprospiraceae bacterium
GCTTACGCGGGATTCTGTGGCGTTGAGCGTTGTGCCAGGTTCGCGGCAGGTTAGCTCGCTGGGTGTTTCTATAATAACCTCTGGTCTGGAATCATCAGCAAGTATAGTAATGGTATCCCTTGCTTCGCAGCCATTCGTTGTATTCAATAGGCGCAGTTCGTAGCGGCCGCCTTGGGTTACTTGTACGATGAGCAAATTGTTGGTTAGAGTAGCCATGCCACCATCTAAACCAGTCCATTCAGCAGTTACGTTGGCATTAGGAGTAGAGCCAGTAGCATTGATTTGTACGGACTCGGTCGTGCAGGATAGGGTATCCGCAGCAGCGAAAGCAATTTGTGGCGGAATATTGTCAGCAACTACCTCAATTGTATCCGTGGCGGAGCAGTTGTTTTGCGCATTGAAAACAGAAAGGATGTATGTTCCAGCTTCCGTTACATCTACTTGGACGGTATTGCCAATGATTATGCCAGAAGCAGCCTGTCTCCATTCATACGAAATATCGCTGCCAACTGCGGAATTATTGGCATTCAGCGTTACGTTTGTATTGTTGCAGGTTATATCTTGATTTTTTTCAGCCGCGGCATTGGGCGCATCTCGATCATCTTCTACGATGGCTTCGTTAATACCCTCACATCCATTGGCTGGGTTGGTCACGATGATTTGATAGATGCCTGGCGCGTCCACACGAATGGCGGGTGTACCCTGGCCACTAAGAATATTGCCACCTTGTATAGCTGTCCATTCTATTGTAAATGCTGGATTGTTTGGCTGAATTGTTGCTCCAATATCCAGTACATCTTCCACGCAATTGAGTTTGAAGGTAGTAATCGGTAAGATAGCTTGCGGGAGGTCCACATCCGGTACCACTCGCACGGAATCTACACTGGTACAACCGTTACGTGTATTCAGCACCTCCAACAAATAGGTACCAGCTATGTTGACTTCTGGTGTCAGGGTGCCTGTAGCTACTACTTCGCCGCCGCGAGTCCAGGAGTAAGCGAATTCATTACCCGTTGAGGAAGCAGAGCCGTTCAGGGTAGGCGAGTTGTCTTCACAGGTTTGCGCAGCATCATCACCGGCATTAGCAATGGGGACTTCCTTGTCTTCTCCTACGACTACAATACTGGTAACCCGACAATTCGTCACTGTATCCTGAACCACCAATTGGTAGGTACCATTAGCAATAGCCTGTGGTGCCAAAGTGTTATTGGTGCCAGCTACGAACTGCCCGCCGCCGTTTGCGGTCCATTCAAAAATGAAATCAATCGAATTAGAAATAGACGCCGTAAGGGTGACCGTATCTTGGACGCAGGTCAATAATTGCTCCGTGGCGAGTTCTACTACGGGTACTTCTTCACTGGGCAGCCCCTGTACAGTATCTACCGCCGAGCAACCGCTGATCAGGGCGGTCACTTTCAAAATATAAATACCGGTTGCTTCCACATTGAAGGTAGAACTACCGGAAAGTACTTCGCCGCTAAGGCTAAGCCATTGAAATTCAACAGTTTCGCTATTCACAGAATTGGAAGCATCCAAAGTTGTTACGCTGCCTTCTTCGCATTCTAAGCGTTGATCTTGGCCAGCATTGGCATTCGGGAAAACTTGAGCGTCGCGCACGACTACAGAATCGCGGGCTGTACAGCCATTAGCTGTATTGGTAACGGACAAGATGTACAAACCAGGCGCCGTTGCGCGAGGCGATGCAGTCGTTTCGGAGCCTGTTTGCAGCTGGCCGCCGTCGCGTGCTGTCCAAAGATAGGAAAAGCCTGCACCGCTGCTGGACGCGCTGCCGTTTAGCGTCACGGATTCGGTATTGCAACCAAAATCTTGGTCTTGACCAGCATCGGCAGTTGGGAAATCAATAGGAATCACTTCCATCGTATCGCGCGCTACACAACCGGTTTGTGTGTTCGTTACTTCCAAGATATACAGACCTGGCGATAAGGCCGCGGTATTCAATTGGTTGGAGTTTGGAGCCAACTGCCCACCAATTGTTCGCCATTGGTAAGCGAAATTTGCGCCTTGCGAACCTTGCCCTTGCAATTGCACAATAGGCGGGTCGCAGGAGAAATTTTTGTTGTCGCCGGCATTAGCCGTTGGCAAATTCGCACTTATTGGAATCATAAAGGTGTCGCGTAGAATAATAGCCGGATTAGAATTATCGAAAATAGTCACTGCAATGGGCCCCGGAGGTAAGTTGCGCGCTGTGGGCCCGAAGCTCGGCGGGTTGGTCTCCCAAGTAAAGCCCACGGGCTGACGGCCACCTTCTACCACAAGGGTAATTTCGCCATCATTGATACCTGGGCAGCTTGCTGGCTTGATGATAGAGTCCAACACCACAATTTTATCTTTGATGCAAAGTTTACCGGGGTCAGAAAGTAGGCTGCCAGCACCATTGCTAGTGGTAACCGAAGCCGTTGGTTCACCGACGCGCACTTCATAGCAATTTTCGGGAGAACCCACCAGATCGAAACAAAGTTCGAAGATGACGGCATCATCCGCGATATTTACAGGCGTAGGGCTATTCCAGTTGAGTGTTGCCACGCCCACGCCGATGGAGGTGGTATTGAAATTACCGAGCGTTAGTCCCATTGGGTTGTTAGCAGGCAATCGAATTTCATTGAATCGCAATGCAGAGGGTTCCCAACTCAGGGTGAAGGAAGTTGCGGTGATATTATCAAAGCTCTTTACCGTTACAGGCATACAAGCAGTGGACTGGCGCTCGCCTTCAGCATCTTGAATATCGAGGAAAAACCCTTCGGGGAATAAGATACATACTTCGCCCGATAGGCTGGTGATACCTACGTCGCGTCCGTTAGAACTACTCGTAATGGCCTCTGACACCAAGGGTTCATTGGATACAATCAGGTCGTCACAATCCTGTGGATTGCCCTTTGTATTGAAGCAAACTTGGAAAATGGTGGATTCATCGGGTAGGGACACACCTTGCGCCGCGTCCCAGTCGAAGGTAAGGCTACCGCCGTCAATTCCGAATAGCCCGAAGTTAGCCATAGAAGCACCTTGCAAATTGATATTGCGAATACCGGTGAATTCCATATGATTAGGCTCCCAAGCCAAAGAAAATTGATAGCTGATAATGTCGGTAAAACCAGACACGTTTACATCAAGACAGGTTTCGTCGCCCAGCGGTACTTCTGAGCTGCTGATCTGCATAACAACGCCTTGAGGTCGGATCACTTGCACATCACAGTTCGATGGATTAATACCGATATCCACATTGTTGATGCGCAATACGGCTGGTATGTTGGGGGGCGGAGCTACGAAACGAATTGGGCTGCCGCCGCTGATGCCAATCACCTTAAAACATATTTCAAAAAGCGTTCCGTTGCCTCCAGGTATGGAAGCACCCAAAGGGGATGTCGTGGACCAATTAACCCCCAGCACCCCGTTTGAAACATTGGCTTGATTAAAACGACTGGCGTTAAAACCAGCTAACTGCGTTGTGATGTTGCGTATTTCTACAAATTCGAGAATATTTTCATTCCACTCCAAATTCCAATTGAATTCACGGATTTGTAACAGCTCGCGCACGTTTACCTTCACACATACAATATCGTTGGGGTTAGCCGGCGGGCCGCATTCCGCGATAAGCGGCAGACCTGTTGGATTGCAGCGATTAGCGCGTACCTGCCCGTTTTCTGTGACCACAGTGAGCTTAAACCCTTCCACTACTGTATTGGTAAATTCAAATGGCGTAGGAGAATCCTGGAATCGAATAGCAGTAGATGTTTCGCATGCACCGATGAGCCGATAGCAAACCTGAAAAATGATGGTACTATCAGCAAGATCAATACCTGGCCCACCCGGCACTGGTGCTGACCAAGATAAAGTAAGATTACCCGCCCCAACGTTGGGTTGATTGGGTGTGCCAAAGTTCGCTTCTACTAAGTTGACGAGATTTTCCAAGACAACCACATTTTCAAAGCGCAGAACGGCAGGATTCCAATTGACAGAAAACTGCATACTGGTCATATTATCGAAACCCGTCACACTAAAATCTACGCACACCAAGTCGCCCGCGTTAGCGGTTTCGGAAGAAGCTATCAGGGTAAGCGGTCGCACACCTACCGATACCAATCCATCTTTGGCGAGCATACCAATATTGCTGGGACAAGCATTGACGCGCGTAACTCGTATGGGGGTAGGGTCATTCGATAGTTGAATGGGAGACGTTTCTCCATAGGCGCCCAGTGCCCTGAAGCAAAGGCGAAACAGTACGGTTCCGTCCTCCAGTATCGTTACACCAGTAGCAGTTGGCGAACATGGAGCAAATTCCCAATTGACAGAAAGTTTGCCTTCGGTGCTCAAGGAAGCATCAAAGTTAGAAGCATTCAGGTTAGGAATGCCAAAGCCATTAACGGATTCATATTGGATGACTTCAGGGTCCCAATTCAACGAAAATTGCATGGAAAGGATGTCGGTAAAATCCCGCACGCGCACATCCACACAAAAAGACTCTCCCACATTAGGGGCAGCCGATGAAAAGGTTAGAGACGGCTGTGCCAGCGCGATGCCTTTACATGCCAGCCCAACCACCAGCAATACGATTATTCTTTTCATGAAGAAGCTGTATTTCAAATGTTTAGGCGTTATCATGGGAGATATGCTTACTATAGTATTGGTCATAAAATAGATGTATGTTTTGACAATGCAATATGCTGAACTCAAGCAGAAAACGGCAAAGCATCGGGTACTATTGCTTTTGTCCGTGCTGCTTATCCTGATTTGGATTATTTTTCTGGTGGGTTTTCTCAAGTATGATAACAACTAAAGATACTTGTGCCTCTTATCGGTCGAAAGAAAACGTCAAGTTAATTTCGTGTGTACCCCCTGCCGTTGGCCCGAATGAACTGAACGAATAGTCGAAACCATAACCAATGCGAATGGTATTATCAAAGCTATTGCCAAGCATAACACCCGTTTCGAGATGAAAATTACGCGCAGTGGAAGCGCCCGTGCCAATCCAGAGTGCGCCCGGCATCTGATAGCGAAGGTTGAAATCCACATTTATAGGCGCGTTCGGTGCGTATTTGAGCCACATGGATGGTTCGAGAAAGCTATCATTATCAAAAAACTTATAATAGCCAAAAGTGCCATAAAAGTGTTGCACACGCTTGGTGAAGAATTCTCCAGCATCATTCTTAAACGTCAAATCCAAGCCTATAGCCTGCGGCACCGACAGCCCCGCGTAGATGTAGTTGTTGGTAGCACCTACGGTTTGGTAGTAATAGATGCCTACACCCACGTCCGGATACAACTGGGAGCGATTCTGTGTGCCCAATACATCATTCTCATCGCGCAAGAATATCTCAGAGGCATTCACACGATACTGCACCGCGCCTACACTCAGACCAATAGACAGGCCAGCGTATTCTGGGTCGGAAGTTAGTACACCAGCGAAGCGTCCGTACAAGCCTGTGAAACCAGTTGGTCCGGTACGATCATTAAATAAATGACCGCCCGCCATAAAGGTTACGCCCGAAAATTCCTTATTCAAGTAGGAAACACGAACATTTTGAGTTGTTGGCGCATTTTTGAGTCCTACCCACTGCGTCCGGTAAGAGGCACCTACAGTGAGATTCTGACCAAAGGCCAAGAAATCGCTCTCCATCGCTGCCGGATTGATCACATTAGCACTTTCCCGATACTGCGTAAAGAGCGACAACTGCTGCGCCTGAAGGCAAGCAAACGAGGCAAGCAGCAATAAAACGAAGGGTAACAAATATCTTATCATGGGACTAATCGTTTTTGAGATGGGCAAAAATAGTAAATTTTATTTTTCAAATATATATTTTTTTAATTTTAACACTGCCCCCATGAATTGGCGACAGCCTCTCTTTAAGGCTCGAAAAAAATGCCCGTCAAATTTAGCGGTTTACATCCAAACCAGAGTAGTATATGAATGCCAAATTTTGGAAAATATTATCAAAATGTTAAAAAAATATGTTATGATATTTAAATTATAACTATTAAATATTCATAATCAATAAAATACTGGCTTTCCTGTGTCATGCGGGAAAGCCAGTATTTTTTCTAATGAGCAGTCGAGGAGGGCACGAGCCAGGCGCTGTTATTTGGAGCGAATAGCCTCTACTGGGTCCATGCGCGAGGCTTGCATGGCTGGTATCAAACCAGAAATAACCCCAACAACAACAGAGGAGATAACGCCTAATAGGATGTTATTGAGCGACATATACAGATTAAAATTGATAATTTGTGATAGCAGGGCTGTAACACCCCATACTAATAGCAGCCCCACTGCGCCACCAATCAAACAAAGAATAATGGCCTCGATCAGGAATTCCAACAAAATGACGTAGCGCTTAGCGCCCAGTGCTTTTTTGATACCAATAATATTGGTACGCTCTTTTACAGATACAAACATAATGTTGGATACGCTGAACATCCCCACGAAAATGGCAAAACCACCCACAATAAGCCCCAACATATTCAGCACCCCAAAAAAACTGGTAAGAAAACCAGAAATAATAGATAGCTCGTTGAGCGAGAAGTTGCTTTCCTCTTTGGGCTTCAGGCGGCGATGCGCACGTAGAAGGCCAGTTACTTCATCGCGCAGTTGGGTGAGCTTTACGCCTTCCGCTGCTTTGATACTAATGGAAGAGTTGCCAAAAGGATGATTCGGCTTGAGATTAGCAATTTTGCGAGCATGTTCATAAGTAATAATAGCACAATTATCAAACGGAAAAACGCTAACCAGGTTGTCTCCCTCCAATTCTAATACGCCAATCACTTCCAGGTTTTTACCATTAATTTTGATGCTCTTGCCTAAGGGATCAATTGCGCCGAAGAGCGACTCCGCTACTTTGTAGCCGAGAATAACCTTATTCACGCCAAACTGAAATTCGGCAGGTGAAAAATAGCGTCCTTGTGTAAACTCAAACTTGAACATGTCGCCAAAGTCAGGCGAAATTGCCACGTACTGCGCACCTTCATGGCTGTTGGACAAATATTTGGCAGTACGAGAACCAATGCCAACAGAAAAGGCAATTTTATCCGCCGATTTGAGTTTGTCGTTTAGCACCTTAAAATCGTCGTAGTTGACATTTGGACGGCGCATGTACTTGAAAAAATTTTGACCAGGATCTTCTGCCCAAGAAATTTTTTGCACATAGATCACGTCATTGCCCAATTTTTCAATGCTACCCCGCACGTTGTCTTCTAAAGAATCAACCGCCGAATGCACGCCAATGATGCAAAAAATACCAATAGATACGCCCAATAAAGACAGAAAGCTACGCAGCTTATTCGCACGCAACTGTTGGAGCGCTTGGGTGATACTTTCTAATAAAATTTTCGTCAAAACTTTCATACGCGGGTAAAACATTTTGAAAATGATGCGACATAGCTTTTACCTTACATCACTTAAAACTACGTCGGCAACAACAACAAACGGTAAACGTTTCGATGAAAATATCGTTTTTATCTGCCAAAGCAAGAAAAAGCGAATAATTTCGTAACAAATCAGCCAATTCTTACGTAAGAAAAGTCAGTTAACTGGTTATCAATTATTTCGTGTTGAAAAAGTACAAAAATTATATCCATTCGAACGTTAAATTTGTTATCTTTGCGGTCGCTTTTTGAAAACCATCAAGAATGAGAACCAAGCTGTCACAATTTGGACTTGAACTTCCAAAAAAATTAATCGCGCAATACCCATCAGCCAATCGCGACGAGTCGCGGCTCATGGTTATCCATCGTGATACAGGCAAGATAGAACACAAAATTTTTAAGGACGTTATTGATTATTTTGATGATGGCGACGCCATGGTCTTTAATAACACCAAGGTCTTTCCGGCAAGATTATATGGCAAAAAAGAAAAAACCGGCGCTAAAATTGAAGTGTTTTTGCTTCGCGAATTGAACCGCGACGCACGTTTGTGGGATGTGCTGGTGGACCCCGCACGCAAAATTCGGGTCGGCAATAAGCTGTACTTTAGTGATGATCATGATAATGATATTTTAGTAGCAGAAGTGGTGGACAATACCACTTCGCGCGGGCGTACAATTCGCTTCCTCTATGATGGGCCCGAAGAGGAATTCCAGAAAGACCTCAATATGCTGGGCAATACGCCTTTGCCTAAGTATATCACACGCGAACCGGAAGACTCCGACCGCGACCGCTACCAGACGGTGTATGCTAAAGAAATAGGGGCTGTGGCAGCGCCTACGGCTGGGTTGCATTTTAGCAAAGAACTGCTCAAGCGCTTAGAAATCAAAGGTGTCAACTTCGCTGAGCTAACGCTGCACGTCGGTTTGGGTACCTTCCGAACGATAGATGTAGAAGACCTGTCGAAGCATAAAATGGACGCCGAATATTTCCGAATCAGCGCTCAAGCCGTGGACACCGTGAATGCCGCTAAAGAGCGCGGAAGCCGTATTTGTACGGTTGGTACTACATCTGTTCGCGCCGTGGAATCGGCGGTATCGGCGGAGGGTTTGCTCAAGCCGGCGGAAGGTTGGACGAATAAGTTTATTTATCCGCCCTACGATTTCAATATCGCTACGGCCATGGTGACCAATTTTCACCTCCCAAAGTCAAGCCTACTTATTATGGTGTGCGCCTTTGGTGGCTATGACTTGGTGATGGAAGCCTACGAAACGGCCATAAAAGAAGAGTATCGGTTCTTCAGCTATGGCGATGCCATGTTAATTATCTGATACTTTTATTATGATAAAGTAACTAAATTTTTTAAAACATCATTTTTCAATGGACTGAAAATCAATAGACTAAAGCTAAATGTAGGGTGTTTTTACCAAGAGAACTTAGTCATCACAAAATAAAACGGCACAGAGAGCGTATCTTTTCTTATAGATTAAGATGCGCTCTCTGCTTTTGAGTAGCATAGTCATTTAAACAACAAAGTATATGAAAATAAGTATCCGGATACTCCTATGCTGTTTTTTATTGCAATGGCTACCGACGTGGTTGGTTGGCTCTAGCGTGACATTTGAATTTTTTGCCCATCCAATCACGATACCTTACAGCCCAGATATACTGGAGCCTCGTTGCAGAAAGACAGAGGAAAAAAGCATCCAAATGTACTACCAACAATTGGAGAAAACAAGTTTTCAGGGCTTGCTACAAGCGCTTCAGACACAGCGAGAGGCACTTCGACTGAATGACTGGTTTTACTATCAATTGCTACGACATAGCATCGCCCAAATCTGCCGGTCGTTAACGCCTTTAGAACAAGAATTGGTCAATTGGTTTTTTTTAAGCCAGTCTGGATTTGACACGCGCCTAACCTACTTAGAGCAACAAGTATTTGTGTACGTGCGCTCTGATAGCGAGGTGTTTGAGATGCCAATGATTGAAGATAAAGGAAAAACCTACATTAACCTTAGCCCAATCAAATCCGCACAACGCGGTCAACCGCTTTACATGCTTCATTTTACGCCCCAACCCACAGGACGTGCTTTTTCATTTTATTTTGGGCAGTTGCCAACATTTCCGCCAGTACCTGCCACCCGAAAGGTATCGTTTCGTTATGCACATACTTTATACGAGTGGGAAGTAACTTACGACAAACGATTGGTAGAGCTGCTGCGCCATTACCCACTCATTGCCGAAGAGGAGTACATTCGGGCGCCTATGTCGCCAGCACTAACAACATCCTTGTTGCCTTTATTGCGCAAAGCCCTTGAAGGGCGCACCACGCGCGAGGCTTTAGAATTGCTGGCGGCATTCACGCGTGCGGCGTTTGCGTACAAAGAGGATACCGAATACTTTGGGCGCAGCAAACCCATGATACCGGAGGAGCTATTTTTTTATGACTATTCAGACTGTGAAGATCGGGTAGCACTTTTTTTTGCTTTAGTGCAGCAACTGTTAAATTTGCCTATGGTGGTGATCGCCTTTCCCGACCACCTCACGCTGGCGGTTGCTACGGAGGAGCCACTTAGTAAAGCACCATTGCTATACCAAGGAAGAGCCTATTACGTATGCGATCCTACAGGCCCTGTCAATTCGTCAGTTATTGGCATGATGCCTAAAGAATATGAAAATGAATCGTATAAAATTCTATTTTCATATAAATAGCTGATAATCAGATTTTTAAATATTTTATTGTGCTCCCAATAACTATTCAAATAAAAATTGGTTTGAAAATTGGCGAGAAAATTTTTAAAATCAATACATATTTGGTTAATTCGCCGAGTTTTTCAGATTAGCCGGGCAATATTTACCGGACAAAACCGCTCGTGTTCATTTTTGTAAATTCAAATCCTAAATTTTGTATGTACTGGACATTAGACTTAGCCCATCACCTGGAAGACGCCCCGTGGCCGGCTACCCGCGATGAATTAATTGATTACGCTATCCGGTCGGGAGCGCCAGAAGAAGTAATCGAAAACCTTCAAATGATGGAAGACGAAGGCGAGATATACGAAGGTATCGAAGACATCTGGCCGGATTATCCGAGGAAGGACGACTTCCTGTTTAATGAAGATGAATATTAAAGCGCCGCTATCGTTTACTATTGATTTTAAGTACTTGGTGGTCAATGCTTTATGAATTTAATCTTCTGGAGGCTGGTTGCTATCAGATAATCATATTGGAAAAAGGTTTTACGCTAAGGTAATGCGTAAGACCTTTTTGCGTATCTTGTAATCCGCCAGATTTTCTTTGAATGGTGTTTGAATATCTATAACCTATTTACGATTAGCCAAGCATGAAAGACCTGCTCGAAATTGTTAAAATTCTAACCCGAAAGAAAATTAGTAAAATAAAAATACTGGATGAGCGAGCACTCCGTCAGCGCGATAGTAAATTTGGCGAATTGTATGAAGCCTTGGCTACCAATAAGATACAAACCGATGAGGATGCTACCCGACTGCTCTATGGCGATGAAGACGCTTCCGCGGATAGATACCGGCAGATCAAATCCCGTTTTCGTCGGCGCCTGCTCAACACTCTATTTTTTGTGCATATGAATGCACCACGAACCTCAAGCTACACGCAGACTTGGTTCACCGTGCAAAAAGAGTGGGCAATGGTGCAAATTTTATTGCTGCACGACGCGCCTTATGCTGCTACCGAAATGGCTAAGCAATTACTTTCCAAGGCTTTAAAGTTCCATTTTACCGAATTGATTACCCAATGCGCCAGGCTGCTTCGCGCGCAAGCTGTGCAAGAGCAGCAGGTCAAGGATTTTCAATACTACCATCATATTGCGCAACAATACATGCCAATACTGGCAGCAGAGCAACAAGCCCAGTGGCTCTGCCAGCAGATAGAGCTTGCCTCCGTCAACCCCATACTATCAGAAGTTACTGCCACGCAAGTTGAAAACTGGAATAATGAACTGCTGCGGCTCGCTGATACAGTAGAATCACCTGTTTTACAGTGTACTATGTATTTAGGTAATGCTTTATATTATGAAAGCTTACGCGAATATGAAGGTGTATTGGAAGTATGTCAGAATGCAACCGCCTACCTGTTGGAACAAGGTCATCAGGTTGATGAAAGGAAGCAAAGTTTTTACATCACCAAAGGTATTGCTGCTTATTTGCATCTGGGCGATTATCGCTTAGGCAAAATACACGCCGAGCAAAATTTGCCGTACATTCTGCCCAAGAGCACTGCTTGGTTGGAGTACATGGAATACTATTTGCTATTATCGTTACGCACGAAAAATTACATCAATGCCTTAGCAGTTTTCAAAAATGTTATCGCTTCTACGGTATTCAAAAAAATCAACGAAACCGAGCAGCAGAAATGGCATTTATTTGAGGTCTTTTTTCGCTATTTACAAGAAACCAAGCAATTAAGTGCTGAGCTTTTATCATGGAAACAGCGTAAATCTAGTCGGACCGAAATGGTTTTGCCACCCTTCACCGATACAGAGCCACCTTCTCCCGCCATATCCGCCCAATGGATTGCGCTACAAATGCTTTTGTTGATGCAACGACGCCAGTTTATGGCTTTGGTGAAACAAGGAGAGCAACTCTTTCAGCTTTCCAGCAGCGAGCTGCGCCAAGACAAACACATACGCACGAAATCTTTTGTGCAATTGGTTCAGATGCTACATAAAGCAAATTATAATACTCGAAAAATAGGGAATATTAAAAAATATCTTGATGCCTGGGGGCGGCGCCCCTTCCATTATCGCCGCTTCGTACACGATTTTGAGATTATCCCTTATGAGCAATTGTGGGAGTTATTGTGCCATCAGGCAGATACCTTGTAACAGCGGTAAGCTAAGATTTTTTTTAGTATATTTGTGTTCTGAATAAGCGGTTGTGATGTCAAATGTATGATGGCATTTCATTGAAATAATGGATAAAAATT
>CALMSP010000117.1 GCA_937872405.1 uncultured Saprospiraceae bacterium
CAGCGGGCATTTGGCATATCATAACGGACAGTTTTTTGAGGATAAAAAAGGCGAAAGATTACAATTTGCATCAGCATAATTTATCTTCTTTAAGAACGCTCGATTATTTAGTAAATATAACATTTTTCACAACAAAGGCTTTTCTGTTGCAACTAAGCCATAATAAATTGGTTTATTGGATTAAAATTTTAGAATAGTACGCAGCCATACAGCGAGCCGTGTAGTTGTGGTATTTCCAACTGTAATTATTTTTGTAGTTCGTTTTATGCAAAAAAAGTAAATTTGGCAGCTAAAAAATCGGTACAACCAAGCAGCTTAAAAATTTGATGAATTAATGGTATTTGCAATTGGTACAAAAGTAAAATTAGTGCATACGGGCGATCTGGCGGTGGTCACGCACTGGCTCGACGGCGGCATGATACAAGTGCGCGTTTTGGGTAGCGACATGGAAATCCCTGTTTTTCCTGAAGATGTGACCCGCGTAGAAACGGAAGCACCAAGCGTTAAAGCAAAAATTTTATCCGGTAAGCAAGAGAAAAAAGTAGAAGCGCCTGTTCGTCCGCCGGCTGCTTTGCAATACGCCATTTTGAAAAGTCAAGGTATTCAGGTAGCTTTTGAGCCAATGTTTCGAAACGACGGCAGTACCGACCTATATTTGGTGCATCTGATTAATGATACTCGTTATGACGTGCTGTATGATTACGAGTTTTCGATCGCAGAAGGCGTGCTGGGTAGTGACAATGGCAAGCTGTCCGCCGTCTCCGTGCTGAAGGTTGGAGCATTGCGCTACGACCAACTCAATGACGCCCCCATTTTCGATGTAGAATGCCGATTCATAACGACACAAGGGCCAGAAGCGCCCCTACATAAAATCCTGAAAATCAAGCCGAAAAGTTTTTTCACAAAAGTAAAAACGGCGCCCTTACTCAACCGCAAAGTGCATTTATTTAAACTCTTCGACGCATCGCCTACCGACGCTGACCAGCAATCGGGAGGAGAAGACTTAGCAAGCTATACCAAGCGCCATGCCAAGCCGGCGGTGCGCTGGGCGGAATCATCTGATGAGGTACATACGCCGCATGAAGTGGCGCAACTTGCTGAATTTCAATCTGAAATAGATTTGCATATTGAGAAATTAGTTGCAGAACATGCCAAATTAAATAATGCAGACATTCTGCGCATTCAGTTGGAATATTTTGAAAAATACATGGATCGAGCCATTCAAATAGGCGTTGATCGCGTTTTTATCATACATGGCGTGGGTGCGGGGCGGCTACGAAGTTCGGTGGCCACTCGTTTGTTGCAAATGCCAGAGGTCAAAACATTTAAAAATGAATACCATCCGCGTTATGGATATGGCGCTACAGAAGTGATTTTTGAATAACCAAAGCATTTTGAGCACCTGACAAACCGACAGGGTGTGCCGTACAAATGGTTTATAACTTTGATGCGCTTTAGCTTTTAAAGCATTAAAAAACAAAAGATTACAGATTAATAATATACTGGTTATGTTAAAGAAACTGCTTTTTTTGCTGCTTTGTGTAAGTTATTCAAAAGGGCTTTTGGCTCAGACAAGTATCTACGATACTGGCGGGCAGCTGATGCCGGAGCAAGCAGCTTACAATACCAAATTTTATGATTTGAGCTTACAGGTGTTCCCGGATGAGCGGCGCATTGCGGGTAAGCTGCGTGCAGAAGTTCAGGTGGTGCATCCGATGAATTGGTTCGTTTTAGATTTGGATACCCTCTTAACGGTAGCTTTAGTGCGCGAAGGCAACCAGGTTCGCAATTTCCATCGGCAAGGTGGCAAACTCTGGATAGATCTTGGGCTAACCCGACAGCCTGGCGAGTATGTCAAAGCAGAAATCGCATATGGCGGCGCACCCCGTATTGCCCCGCGTGCCCCCTGGGACGGCGGCTTCAGTTGGGCCCGAACGCCTTCCGGTGCGCATTGGATCGCTACATCCTGTCAGGGCGAAGGCGCCGATATTTGGTGGCCTGTGAAGGATCATGTATCAGACGAACCAGACTCCATGGCGCTGCACATCCGCGTGCCTGATCCCTTGGTAGTAGCCTCTAATGGACGACTCCGACAAGTAGAAAAGCACAGTGATAATACCAGTACCTACCATTGGTTCGTATCCAATCCAATTAATACTTATAATATTGCGCTGAATATCGCCCCCTATCGCACTATTGAAGACGAATTGGCAAGCGTGGCCGGCGATACCTTTCCTGTTGTGTTTTATGTGCTACCGGAGGACTTCGAAAAGGGTGAAAAATTTTTTCCGGAAATACTCGATCATTTGCGTTTTTTTGAAAAAATATGGGGGCCCTATGCCTTCCGAGCCGATAAATACGGCGTAGCACAAACGCCACACTTGGGTATGGAACACCAGACTATAATTGCCTATGGGGCTAATTTTAGCAACCGCTCCATGACTGGTGGTCGTGATTGGGGCTTCGATGCGCTGCATCAGCATGAATTGGCACATGAATGGTGGGGCAACTTGGTAACTAATAGTGACTGGCGCGATATGTGGCTCCACGAAGGGTTTGGTTCCTACATGCAACCGCTCTATGCCGAGCATCTTTTTGGCAAAGCCAAATATCAGGAGTATATGAGTAGCATGCGCCGTTTTGCGAACAACCTACCCATTGCACCCCGCGAATCGAAAACGGGAAAGGAAATCTATCGTGCGCCTATTTATGCAAAAGGGGCTTGGGTGTTGCACAATTTGCGCTTTCTGATTGGCGACGACGCCTTCTTTCGCGCGTTGCGCCGCATGGCTTATCCCGATCCGGCTTTGGAAAAAATCAAAGATGGGCGGCAGGCGCGCTTCGCTAATACCGACGATTTTGTACGCATCTGCGAAGCCGAATCAGGTATGAAACTCGACTGGTTTTTTGAAGTTTATACCCGACAGGCGGCGCTGCCCAAGTTGCATTCTAAAATAGAAGAAGGCAAACTTCTGCTACGTTGGGAGTCGCCACTGCCTGGCACTGCTTTTCCTATGCCGGTGGAGGTAACCATTGGCAAAAATCGCTATCGCATAGAGGTACCGGAAAGCGGCTTTGTTATGCCATTAAGTAAGAAAGATCAGCCAGTAGTGGACCCCGACAACTGGCTACTGTTCGATATTGGCGGCAAGCAATAATGATCAACAATAAATACCTCGTACCTGTAACCTGCAACAAATTACGTCAGCTATCCGTCATAGGTTTTTCTGATAGCGTCGCATTTTTTGTTATCTTTGTTGCGCAAAAATCATCCGAGAGCATCATTATTTAAGCTAACTACTGTATGAAGAAAATTGGCATTCTTGGCATTATTGCACTATTGTGGACTGCTTGTTCCACCGATTTTGTTGTAGAAGCCGAGTGGCGCGACATTCCTGTTGTGTATGGCTTTTTATCCATTCAGGATACCGCACATTATATTCGTGTAGAAAAAGCCTATCTTGAACCCGGCGGCGACGCGCTTCGAATTGCTAAAACCGCCGATTCTTTATACTATGATGATAAGGTGCAAGTACAATTGCAACGCATTAGCAACGGACAACTTTTTACTTTGCAAAAAGTAGATGGCGTGCTGGAAGGCTATCCGCGCGAGGAAGGAATTTTCGCTACAGCGCCTAATTTTTTGTATAAAATACGAGCATCCAGCATTAATCTACGCCCTGGCGAACGTATTCGCCTACTCATCAATCGCAGCGAAGATAAAGCTCCTGTAAGCTCCGAAACCGTTATTCTTAGCAACATCGAACCACGCGAGATTAACCCACCCAGCCCGCTGAACTTAGCCTATGATCGCATCGTGAATTTTGCCTGGGATGCGGATCAGGCCGCCCAATTATTCGACCTCCGACTACTCATTTTTTACCGCGAATCAGTACCGGGCAGCCCGGGCGTTTTTGTCAATAAATCCGTCACTTGGGTAATTGCCGACAATATTCTGCGCGATAACAATGCCCAAACGAATCGTGTAAGTGTCAATATCCGTGGAGAAGAGTTTTATCGCTTTATGCAAAGTAAATTAGACCCCGTGTCAGACCGTATTCGTATTCTCGATCGCATGGACATGCAAGTGACGGGAGTAGGTAAAGAACTCGTAGATTTGCTACGGATTTCCCGCGCCAATGCCGGTATTACCAGTTCGCAGGCAGTACCTGTGTACAGCAACCTCTCTGAAGGGCGTGGTATATTTTCTTCGCGCTCCTCAGCCACTCGACTCGCACTTACGCTCAATCCGGCTTCTGCCGACTCGCTGCGCAGCGGGATCTACACGCGCAATCTCAATTTTCAATAGGTTCAAAAACCCAACATCTACAACACGTAAGGCTCAGAATCCCGTACTTGGCCTTACGTGTTGTACTCTAACATGTCAAGACTGCCTTTTTGTCACTTTTCATCCTGCCACTTGTCAGTTTTTGCGTCTATTTTATTCAAAAATGACAGCTTTTGAACGCTACCGCCCCGTGAAAAACGTATTGGCATGTGTCTTGCTGCATGAAAAAAGTGTATTCAATTCCTTACGAATCAACAAAAATGACAGCATATCATGGGTAAAATTATTGGTATAGATTTAGGAACCACCAATTCCTGTGTGGCGGTTATGGAAGGCAATGAGCCAGTAGTCATTGCGAATGACGAAGGTCGGCGTACAACGCCTTCTGTGGTCGCGTTCATGGATAACGGCGAGCGTAAAATAGGCGATCCGGCAAAGCGTCAGGCCATCACCAACCCGACACGCACTATTTTCTCTATCAAACGTTTTATGGGGCAACGCTTCAGCGAAGTGGAAAGCCGAGAGGTGGCGCGCGTACCCTACAAAGCGGTGCGTGGCGACAATGATACCGTCCGTGTAGAGATCGAAGGGCGCTTCTACACGGCGCAGGAAATTTCGGCAATGATCCTACAAAAAATGAAAAAAACGGCGGAGGATTTTCTCGGTCAAGAAGTTACAGAAGCCGTAGTGACCGTACCAGCTTATTTCAATGACTCACAACGCCAAGCCACGAAAGAAGCGGGCGAGATTGCGGGCCTAAAAATCCGTCGAATCATCAATGAGCCAACCGCGGCTGCGTTAGCTTATGGTTTGGACAAACGCAATAAAGACGCTACAATAGCCGTATTCGACCTCGGCGGCGGTACTTTTGATATTTCTATCCTCGAATTGGGCGATGGTGTCTTTGAAGTAAAATCCACCAATGGTGATACACACTTAGGCGGTGATGATTTTGACCAAGTGATCATTGACTGGCTGGCAGATGCATTCAAACAGCAGGAAAACATTGACCTCCGCAAAGACCCCATGGCACTACAGCGCCTTAAAGATGCCGCCGAAAAAGCAAAAATCGAATTGTCGTCCTCCAGCGAAACGGAAATCAACCTGCCTTACATCACGGCTGTGGATGGTGTACCTAAGCACTTAGTACAGAAGTTGAATCGCGCTAAGTTCGAGCAGTTGATTGATAACCTCGTGGAGCGTACCCTGGAGCCATGCCGTCTGGCACTCAAAGATGCTGGACTTAGCAAGGACGATATTGACGAAGTGATTCTGGTGGGTGGTTCTACACGTATTCCAAAGATACAGCAAGCTGTAGAAGATTTTTTTGGCAAAAAGCCCAATAAAGGCGTTAACCCAGATGAAGTAGTGGCTGTTGGTGCAGCTATTCAGGGGGGTGTACTTAGCGGCGACGTACAAGATGTACTATTGCTCGACGTAACGCCGCTTTCGCTCGGTATCGAAACAATGGGCGGCGTATATGACGTAGTTATTGAATCTAACACCACCATCCCGACCAAAAAGTCAAAGGTATATTCTACCGCTTCTGATAACCAACCCTCGGTGGAAATTCACATTTTACAAGGCGAACGCCCAATGGCTCGCGACAACCGCTCGGTAGGACGTTTTATACTCGACGGTATTCCACCGGCACCGCGTGGCTTGCCTCAGATTGAGGTGGTATTCGATATTGATGCAAATGGTATCCTGAATGTATCGGCAAAAGACAAAGGTACCAGCAAGGAACAAAAAATTCGCATTGAAGCTTCCACTGGGCTGTCGAAAGAGGAAGTGGAACGGATGAAGACAGAAGCTGCCGCCAACGCCGATGCGGACCGCAAAACCCGCGAGCGTGTGGAGAAGCTAAACATGGCGGATACGCTGGCTTTCCAGACTGAAAAACAACTGAAAGAATACGGCGATAAGATTCCAGCGCACAAAAAAGAAGCCATCGAAAAGGCGCTCGAAAATCTTAAAGAAGCGCACAAATCGGAAGATCTCGATCTCATTGACAGCGCCACGGCAGCACTCGAAGCCGCGTGGCAGGATGCCAGCCAAGAAATGTATCAGGCGGCTCAGCAAGCTGGTGCTAATGGCGCCAGCACCGAAGGCGCTTCCGCAACGGATGATGTGACGGATGTAGAATATGAAGAAGTGAATAACAACAAGTAAATAAACGCACACATCGCGTTATATCTGACAAAGCTCCGCTAAAATTCTTTTAGTGGAGCTTTTTTTATTGTAAAAATTTGGAAATCAGTATTTTAAATTTTTGTTGTATTGGGTACAATTTTCAAAAAATCATCGTACTTTCATGGCATGATTAGTAATCATAACGCTGATTGAATACCTGAAAACAATACTCTATGATACAACTTTCCAACTGGGCGAAAGCGCATCCGCTACAAGCACGCCTACTTATTATAGCTGCTCATGTGATACTTACTTGGCTGGCACTTCGACTCGGATTGAAGCTATTTGTTTATGATATACATATCACAGATTCACTGCTTATTTTATTTAGTGCATTAGCAGCAGCCGGGTGGTTATGCTATCCAACAGGTGCACGCCATCAGTATTACTGGCGCTACAAAACCTGCGATTTGCTGTTAGTACTAAGCACTTTTTTAATGTGCCTCACTATTGGTAATCGCTTGCCCGATCATTTGGCTATAGCCCCCTCCGCTACGGCCACATTCACGGTATTGCGGTCGGATGCTGCCATCAACAACCACTGGGGGAATAAATGGAAGCAAAGTTTTAAAAAGTATATTCAATATAGGGTAGCTACTTTAAAAAAGCAGCGCACATCTACAGAATCCGCTCTATTTATTGGTCTGACTATTCTCGGAGCGTTGTTACTGGTTTCA
The DNA here is from genome assembly GCA_937872405.1 of uncultured Saprospiraceae bacterium. Lineage (GTDB taxonomy): Bacteria > Bacteroidota > Bacteroidia > Chitinophagales > Saprospiraceae > JADJNW01. The sequence continues at coordinate 7,159 of CALMSP010000117.1, forward strand.
TTGCTCGGGGCTTTATCCTGCTCAATTGCTTGTAGTGGCGCAGAAATTTTAGCCATAGTCGTTTTCATTTTTGGTTTTATGGGCATTGTGTTGCTTACCTTCACGGTTATCAAAGCAATTATTCGTAAAGCGAAGCAGCAACAGCCGAAGCTGGAGCCAAATGATTGAAATTTATACTTCTTTTTAGATACCAGACATCAAATGTCGAATAATAAATATGATGCGTTGAATCGCCGCCATAGCTCAATCTTCTTCAATTTTCGATTGAAAATAACTACCGTGCTCAGGTGCGAAGATAAGATGCGCCATTAACGTCAAGGATGCAGCCGGTTGCTTGCGGCACTGCACCGGAGGCAAGAAATAATATAGCCTGCGCTACTTCTTCAGGGGTAGCAACTTGCCCTGTGGGGCTTTGCGCACGAATAGCGTTACCCGATGGCCCATCTAATAGCGCTTGTGTCATGTCGGTTGTTACAAAACCAGGTGCTACCACGCCCACAAAAATATGATGCGGCGCCAATGCCCAAGCCAATGACTGGCTGAAGGCATTCAAACCCGCCTTAGCTGCGCCATAGGCCGGATGATCTGGCCCGCCACGGAAAGCACCCCGCGAAGAAATGTTGATGATGTGTCCGCCACCCCGTCTAATCAAATGTGGGACAACACAGTGACAAACATTCGCTGCCCCGATAAGATTGACCGACAGTGTGTCCTGCCAGGCCTCTTGCCAGCGCTCATAACTCACTTGGGTGATGGGGTGAGGTAAGTAAACGCCCGCATTATTCACAACAATATCCAGCCCACCAAACTCTGTACTAACCGCTTCTATCATGCGGCGTACTGCTTCTGGATTGGCAATATCAGCCTTTACGGCAAAGTGCCCATCTCCCTGCAATTGCGCACAGGTATCAGCTGCCGCCTCACTATCCTGGCGAAAACTGATGGCAACCGCAGCTCCTGCTTCCGCAAAAGCAATAGCCGCAGCGCGCCCGATACCCCTGGAGCCGCCCGTAATGAGTACTTTTTTGCCTTTGAAATACATCATGCTGCAAAATACGAAAAATGAATGCTCGTGCCGATTTACACCACAAAAAACTTTAGCGTGGACAAGTATCCAATGCTTTTTTTACGTCTTTGAACTTTACGTAGCCGTAGTCGTTGCCCCAAGCCTGGTTGATGTAGTTAATGATATTTGTAATTTCAAAATCAGATAATTTAGGTTCGCCAGGCATTTCTTGGTTGTACGTGGTATCATTCACGACCACTTCGCCGGCCATCCCATATCGGATAATGCACGCCATCCGTACAGGGTCTGCCTGCACATAATCAGCATTTGCCAGTGGGGGTATCAATCCTTTTAGCCCAGTTCCATCTTCCATGTGGCAGTTGGCACAGAAATTTTGATATAAAATTTCACCCTGCCGAAACGGCTTGCGCTCCGTGCAACTGCTTCCTAAAAGCGCCCACACCAATAACAGCAATATGCCACAGAGAAGGAATTTGAAGTAATTTGTCATTGATTCCTTTTTAATTTTCAATCCACTGAAAATCAATGGTTTAAAGTGGCTTGTTTATTAAAAACAGGGGCCTTTGTCACCTTATTTTTTATAATTGTGGAGCATAAATTTTGTGCTAAAAATACCGGACATTAGTTTGTATCGCGCATATCCAGCTTTCGGCGGGCAGCTTTCCGGTCAGCATTTCGTTTTTTAGCTGTAAGGCGCTTCTGTCGGTCGGCTTGGTAAGCACCTGCCGTAGGGCGTATTTTTCGAGGTTGTAAAGCGTTCATAATCAACTGATTAAACCGTTTTACGGCCGCGCGTTTATTCAACAATTGCGAACGGCTACCATCGGCGGCTAAGCTCAATATTCCATCCGAATTGATGCGGTTCGCCAGATGTGTTTGAATGAGCGCCCTCTCCGTGTCGTTGAGTCCTTCCGATTTGCCCACATCGAATAGCAACTCCACTCGTGTGGATACCTTATTTACATGTTGCCCACCGCTACCCGAACTACGTGAAGCCCTGAAAATTAATTCTTTATGAATGGTTTTTATTTCCATGATGATGTCTCTGCTGGTGCTATCCAAGGTTTCAACACGACCGTTCGGTAATAAGTTTCTGCCAAAGTAAAATGTAGCTTAAAATTGTGTGCTAATTGTAAAATTATGCAAAGCTGTTAAACCAAAAAAGCCTACTTTTGTTGAATTTTCAAAAAATATTGAAAGTTCTAAAATTTCCCAGACTATGCATAAAAAACGCGCTATTGTGTGGTTTCGGCAGGACCTGCGTCTGCATGACAATGAATCGCTGACTTACGCGCTGCAACATGCAGACGAAGTAGCCATGGTCTATGTTTTTGATGAGCGCCTGCTTTTGGGAAAGACGCGCTATGGTTTTCCTAAAACGCATCAATTTCGGGCAAAATTCATCCTCGAAAGTGTCGCCGATCTGCGCCGTTCCTTGCGAGAATTAGGTAGTGAATTGATCATACGCATTGGCAAACCGGAGGAGGAAGTTTTTGAAATTGCTAAAACCGTAAAGAGTAATTGGATATTCTGCAATCGAGAGCGCACGCAGGAAGAGGTGGATGTACAAGATGCGTTGGAGCGCAACCTATGGACGATCGGTCAAGAAATTCGTTATGCCAGAGGTAAGATGCTTTATTATACTGCCGATCTGCCTTTCCCCATCCAGCATACACCCGACGTATTCACGCATTTCCGCAAGGAAGTAGAACGCTATGTGCCGGTAAGAGAACCCCTACCCGCCCCTCATAAAATAAACGCACTGACGGTGCCGATGGAGACTGGAGCTGTACCCACGCTACTTGACCTGGGGCATGAGGCGTATGAGTTGGATACGCGTGCGGCACTCCCTTTCAAAGGCGGGGAAACGGAGGGGCTGAAGCGTTTGCATTACTATCTTTGGGAAAGTGATTTGATCAAAAAGTACAAAGAGACGCGCAATGAATTAATTGGCGGCGATTATTCCTCCAAATTTTCGCCGTGGCTGGCGCAGGGGTGCCTGTCGCCCAAACGAATTTATTATGAAATCAAGCGTTATGAGGCTGCGCGCGGCGCTAATGAATCTACTTATTGGTTAATATTTGAACTACTCTGGCGCGACTTCTTCCGTTTCATGGGTAAGAAATATGGCAATCGCATCTTCCAAAAAGGCGGAACCCGTGGCGAAGTGAATCCAAAGTTGCGCGACAATCGGCAGCTCTTTCAACAATGGGCGGACGGCTGCACGGGCGTTCCATTCATAGATGCCAATATGCGCGAATTGAATGCCACCGGCTTTATGTCAAATCGGGGGCGACAAAATGTAGCGAGCTTTTTAGTGAAAGACCTGCGTGTAAATTGGCAAATAGGGGCAGAATATTTTGAATCGTTGCTGATTGACTATGATGTGTGTAGCAATTGGGGCAACTGGAACTACGTAGCCGGCGTCGGCAGCGATCCGAGGGAAGACCGATACTTCAACATCTTGTCACAAGCACGGCGGTACGATCCCGATGGGGCTTATGTTAAATTGTGGATTCCTGAAATTGCCCACCTCCCCCAGGACAAGGTGCACCAACCGGATATGCTTACTTATGCCGAACAGGAAACCCTACACGTCAAAATAGGTGCTGATTATCCGAAAGCGATTATCAATACGCGAAAATGGGCTTCATAAACGCCTGAATATCAATGAAATAAAGTTCAAGAAAGCGCCTCCTCAAGTGTGTGAAAAATATGATCCGCTACAATACGGCCGCGTTCATCTTGGCGTACAGTAGCACAAGCAACCTGTGGGTCGTGCTCGAAAACTAAAATATGTTGCTCGGCAAGCGCGGCTTGAAGGATACTTGCTTTTTCTTCCAAAGTGAGCAATGGGCGCACGTCATAACTCATAACGTATGGCATGGCAATATGATGCACAGAAGGTATCACATCGGCGCAATACACGACCGTCTTGTTTGCTGTTTTGATTATCGGTAGCATCATGGCTTCGGTATGTCCGTACATCAGCTGAATATAAATACCTGATAACCATTTGGTTATGCTGTTTTCGGTGGCAACAAAGCGCAACACTCCAGCTTCTTGAAGCGGCACAAAGTTTTCGGTCAAAAAGGATGCTTGCTCTCGAGCATTTGGAGCCATAGCCCAGCGCCAATGGGTTTCATGGCTCCAGTAGGTAGCATTCGGAAAAGTTGGTACTAACCTGCCTTGCGTATCGTATCGTACCGCGCCGCCGACATGGTCGAAATGCAAATGCGTGAGCAGTACATCGGTGATATCCTCTGGGCGAAGTCCTTTTGCCGCAAGCGAAGTGTGCAGAGATTGCGCGCCATGCGGCTCAAAATGCCTCCGAAACGTATCGTCCTGCTTATCACCAATGCCCGTATCTATAAGAATATTGCGATGGCCATCCGTTTGAATGAGCAAGCAGCGCATAGCCCAGGTACAAAGATTATTCGCATCAGGCGGCTGTAAGCGTTGCCAAAGACGCTTTGGCACAATACCAAACATGGCTCCGCCATCGAGCTTAAAAAAACCTGTATCTATACTGTTGATTTTCATCTATTTACAAATTACAACAAAGTGTTTAGAATCCGATTTTACTCTTTGTCGTACTTAGTTCTTGCTTGAGCGCAGCCATGCGAATTGCGGTGACCGCAGCTTCTACGCCTTTATTGCCATGCTTGCCGCCGGCACGGTCGAGGGCTTGCTGCTCATCATTGGGCGTCAGCACACCAAAAATGACTGGTTGCCCAGATGCAATGCTCAGGTTGGTTAGGCCAGTAGCTACCGCATGGTTAATGTATTCGTTGTGGCTGGTCTCGCCCTTAATCACACAGCCAAGGCAGATGATGGCATCTAATTTGTGCTTACCGGCCAGCAGTCGAGCGCCAGTGGGCAATTCAAACGAACCTGGTACCTGTATCACATGGATGTGCTCTTCGCGCGCACCGTGCTGCAGCAGCGTATCCAAGCAGCCTTGGTACAGGGCATGAGTGATGTGAGCATTCCACGCCGCTATCACAATGCCAAAGCGCATATCCGCAGCAGCGGGCATGGAGGCATTATCATAAACGGAAAGATTTTTTAATGTACTGGCCATTTTTATGATATTAATGTAATAGAATAGAATGCTATTCTTGCAATATTTCCTTACAATCAATTGATTTTCAAAACATTACTCGCCCATATCCATATTGTGAAAGACATTAATAACGTCCTCGTCTTCTTCCATTTTTTCTACGAGTTTAATAACATCCTCTACCTCCTCATCGCTGAGGGTTTTAGTATGCGAAGGTATGCGCAGCAGTTCAGAACTTTCCACCTCAATACCACGTTGTTCGAGTGCTTTTTGCAGCGCACCATAATCGGCAAAATTGGCATAAAGCGCCCAGTGGCCGTCCTCTTCGCGGAGTTCATCCAACCCAAAATCAATCAGTTCCAGTTCCAGTTCTTCGCGTTCTAAGCCTTCAGGTTTGATTTTAAAAACAGCTTTTCGATTGAACATAAACTCCACCGAACCAGAAGTGCCCAGCGAGCCACCATATTTGGAAAATACATGCCGAATGTTGGCTACGGTGCGGTTGGTATTGTTGGTTGCAGTTTCTACAATGACAGCCACCCCATGCGGCGCATAGCCTTCGTACACGACCTCATCGTAGTTTTCCGCATCTTTCGATAATGCTTTTTTGATTGCATTATCCACATTGGCTTTCGGCATGTTGGCTACTTTGGCGTTTTGCATAGCCAAGCGCAGCCGCGAATTGTAATTGGGGTCGCCGCCGCCTTCCCGCACGGCAATAGCAATTTCACGTCCAATCTTCGTGAAGGTTTTGGCCATATTGGCCCAGCGCTTCATCTTGCGTTCTTTACGATATTCAAATGCGCGTCCCATCGGTTCAATTTTTTGCGGTGCAAATTTAGAAAATTTCCACATTCCTTAGCCATCAAATTGCGAAAACCACCGGCCTATTTGTGTTTAAAAGAGCGTATTCTATCAATTTTCGCTATTTTAGCCGTTCAAAAAGGTAAATATTTTGCAACATTGGAATATTCGTATCGCTGGCAGAGTGCAAGGGGTATCCTATCGGGTATCTGCCAAGCACATGGCAGCGCAATTAGGTTTGAAGGGCTTTGTACGCAATCAGCCCGATGGCAGCGTGTATGCTGAGGTAGAAGGCGAAACAGCGGCCTTAGAGGCTTTCGCCAAATGGTGTGCAGCAGGCCCGCCCGGCGCGCGCGTGGATCAAGTAATATCGGAGCCTGGAGATTGGTACGTTTTAAGTAACTTTGAAATCAGATCCGATTAATAATCAATTGCGTAACACATGCAAGAAATTGTAATCCGAAAAGCCGAAAAGCGAGATATTCCCGCCATTCACGAATTAGTGCGCGAGTTGGCTATTTATGAACGAGCCGAAGAGCAGTTCGTTGCTGGCATCTCCGAATACGAACGCGACTTTCAGGAAGGGGTGTATCGGGCGTTGGTGGCCGAGGCGCAAGGGCAGGTGGTGGGCATGGCTTTGTATTACGTGGCGTATTCTACTTGGAAAGGACGCATGTTTTATCTGGAGGATTTTGTGGTAAAGCAAGCCTGGCGGCGCTTTGGCGTGGGGCAACAACTTTTTGATGCTTTTCTGGAGGATGCTCGCCAAGCTGGATGCCGTTTGGTGAAATGGCAAGTGTTAGACTGGAATGAGCCGGCATTGCAGTTCTATGCAAAAAATAATGCGATCATTGAAAAAGAATGGTGGAATGGAAAAATTTTCTTATTTGAATAATATACATCCTTATTGTTTTTATAAAAATATGACAATCGATGTCTTATGATTAAATAGGTTTTTTAATAATCATTATATGAAGAAAAGTGTAAGATTTGAAAAAAAAATAATTTGAGAAAACGCAAAGAAGTTACTACCTTTATCCTTAAGAAATAAGTAATTAATGGCATGCCTTTATTACAGCATCGCCGAGAGCTTCTGAAGACGCTTTACAGCCAAAATATAGTGTTTCATAGTGTGAGGGGTAACCATTTAGGTGGTTGCTCCTTTTTATATATACGAGTGCTTAGTGTGAATTGGTTGTACCTATCGGCGCATACGGATTATTAAAACAGGCAACAATAGCGCCACTTAATGGTTATACTCTTGCATACCGCTGAGGTTGGTTAGGTATTTCACTCGAATTTTGTTTTATGCGCAATTCTCAAACATCCATTTTTGACAAAACGCTTGACCCAATCTATCAGGCGTTACTATGTTTTGGGGCCGTGCTGTTGGTCACGCTAACGGGTAAGTTGGTTCATTTTAGTGGGTTGACACAAGTTTCCGTCAAATTTCCTTGGATGACATCTGCTTCGTTTATTCTTTTTTTTGCGATGTTCAACAGCGTTTTTTCGCTTTCGACCAAAAATGTGAATCGCTACTGGGGGCGAAGTATGTACAGCTTTATGGGTTTGGCGGTACTGTCGGGGCTAAGCGCTTATCTTTTTTCTTCTCTTTCTATCAATGAAGCCGGGTCTTATCGTTGGATTTATTTCGTTCTGACGCTGGGTTACCTTGTTTTTTTGTCTATGATGTCCTTTATGCGTCGCATCGTAGAGTTTGCCCAACGGGAAGAATGGAATCATCCGCGCATCCGCCGCAAGACTCCCCCACGCTCATAGCTGCCCCGCATTATTCATCGGCGAGGCTGATAAACTTGATTTCTACTCGCTGGTTGCGTCTTCGTCCTTCGGGCGTATCATTGCTGGCTATCGGTACGCGCTTCCCATACCCTCGTGATAACAAACGCTTCGGGTTGATGCCCTTTTCGATGAGGTAATCGGCTACAGCGCGGGCGCGAGCAGCGGATATACGATCGCAGTATTCATCAGGTGGCAGGCTATTGGTATGCCCTCCGATTTCTACCACCAGCGTTGGGTTATCTTCTAAGAAGGCAAACAACTCGTCTAGCACAGGCCTTGAGGGTTCATTAATATTGGTACTATCCGCATCGAATTGCAGTTGCTCCACGCGCAGCGACTGACCGCTCTTGAGCATGTCCACAGTGAGGTTTGGCAAAATCCGTTTAGAAATTTCTAATGACGCCGAAGCCTCACAGCCATTGGCATCCGTGATGGTCAGGCTATGCATACCCATTGGAAGTTGAGCGGCATCGGGTTCCGTTTCTCCATTGCTCCAACGGACAGTATAAGTAGGGCGCCCACCTTTACCGGCTACACTTGCTTTGCCATCTCTGGTAGTCTCGGTGGTAGCTCCGCGTTGTTTTAAAATGTCTATACCCAATGGCTCCGGTTCCCGAATGGTAAATGTCGCGGTCTGATTGGCCCCTACCACATCACTAACCGTTACGGTGTAGGTACCTGCACGCAGATTTGAAATTTGACCGCCGCTTAGCTTGCCGTCATTCCATTGGAAAGTGAAAGGAGCTTTGCCGCCACTGACCTGCACCTCCAGCGCCGCATCCGAAGTGCCTGCGCAGCGGATGGAGCGGGTCTCTTGAATGCTAAGTGCCAAGGGCAGGATGTTCTCGCTGATCTCAACCAAAGCCGTCGCGCTACAGCCGTTGGCATCCGTGACCGTAACGCTATGCTTGCCGGGGGCGAGTCTTACGGCATTGGCGCTGGTTTCTCCGTTGCTCCAAGCATAGGTGTAGCTGCCCGTGCCGCCTTTGGCAATTACCGCAGCTTTGCCATCCAAATTGCCCGTGCTGGCGGCTGCTTGCACCTGCGTATTCAAACTCAGGGCTTCTGGGGCTTTGATGGTAATAATGGCGGAACTGCTATTGCCCGCAGCATCCGTTACTTGCAATTGGTACGTCCCGGGTGCAATGTTTTTGGGTTGACCGCCGCTTAGCTTGCCGTCATTCCATTGGAAAGTGAAAGGAGCTTTGCCG
>CALMSP010000118.1 GCA_937872405.1 uncultured Saprospiraceae bacterium
GCAATTTTGGCATTTGCTTCAGCAGTGGGCTGGCGGCCATGGATGCCATCATTCGCCTGTTCAATCCGGGCGACGAAATTATCAGCACCCACGATTTATATGGCGGTTCGTATCGGCAGATGGTTCGGGTGCACGAGCGCTACGGTATCCGGTCGAACTTTATAGACATGGCAGATTTGAAAAAAGTAGAGAAAGCCATTAATAAGAAAACCAAACTCATTTGGATAGAAACGCCGACCAATCCGATGCTGCAAGTGGTTGATATTCAAGCGATTTGCAATATCGCAAAACAGCATAGCGTACTTACCTGCGTGGACAATACTTTCGCCTCGCCCTACCTACAAACGCCCCTTGATCTTGGTGCCGACATCGTTACCCACTCTGCCACCAAATACCTCGGCGGCCACTCCGATGTGGTACACGGTGCTGTGATTGTCAATGACAAAGCTCTGGCCGACCAATTGTATTTTCTACAAAATGCCATTGGTGCTGTGCCCGGCCCCCAAGATTGCTTCTTAGTTTTGCGCGGCATCAAAACCCTGCACCTGCGGGTAGAGCGGGCTTGTAAAAATGCTAAAAAAATTGCTAAATACCTACAAGGGCATCCTAAAGTGAACCATGTGTACTACCCGGGTTTAAAAGATAATCCCTATCACGAATTAGCCAAACGCCAAATGCGGCATTTTGGGGCAATGGTATCCTTTGATTTGCATAAAGATTCGCTCGAAGAAGCCACCAAAGTAATGAGCAATACCAAATTATTTTTGCTGGCAGAATCACTCGGCGGCGTAGAATCGCTCATTGGCCATCCAGCCACGATGACGCATGCGTCTATCCCTCGCGAAGCGCGCCTGAAAGTTGGGCTGACCGACTCACTCATTCGCCTCAGCGTAGGCATTGAAGATGTAGCGGATTTGATCGAAGATTTGGAGCAGGCTTTTGTGAATTTGTAAGCCACAAACTATTGCTTTCCGCAAAATTGTTGAGAAAATATTTGTTTTTAGAAACAATTTGTTTTAATTTTGAGTTATTAAAACATTTACTGCTCTAAAAACAATATCGCATGTACGTCAGAACCTTTACGCGCGCAGCATCCGGCTACATTCGGCAACACTGGTACAAGATTGGGCTGGTGCTTCTATTGCTATTCGTGCTGATGAAGAAAGACCTGACCTTCAATATCAACTTGCGCACCCCTGCTCGGGCCTTACCAGAACAGTTGCCGCCACCAACGCAAAAAGCAAAAAAAGATAAAAGCCAAGAACGACTCACGGACCAAACCAGCCGAGAGTCCTTACTGACTGATTCACCGCAAGCCGACCTCTTCGACTTGTCGGCGTTCAGCCGTAAAAACCGACCGCCCAAAGCTATGGAGCAATTGGCAAAGGTAGGGGAGGAGGCAATAATAGCTTACCTCAAGCGTTTCGCGCGGGTAGCAACGCACGAGAGCGACAAATTTGGCATCCCGGCTTCTGTCATCTTAGCCAATGCTTTGCTACACAGCTACGCGGGGCATAGCGATCTGGCCAAAGCCGGCAATAATCATTTTGCACTGCCATGCACTTCTGACTGGCAAGGCAATACCGGCGAGCACGCCAACCACTGTTACCGCTACTACGAAAACGCTTGGACCAGCTTCCGCGACCACAGCATGTACCTCACTACGGGTGCCATGGTTGCCAACACAAAAAAATTAAATAGCAACGACTATAAAGCCTGGGCCAGAGCTATCGAGAAGAATGGATTTTCGCAGGAAAAAAATCTGGCGAAACAATTGATTACACTAATCGAACAGTACAACTTAACCCAGCTGGATGAGTAGCTCGAAGTACGAGGCGCGGTGCAAAAGTCGTGCTTCGTACTTTTTTCAATGGTGGGCACAAATTTTAAAACGGATTAGATTGCTTTTAAATGTTTGATTGTCAAATATTTATAAAATAATTTAAAATGTTATGCATAGGACACTTTCAATTGAACACAACGCACCTGATCCTTCTAAATATTCAGGTTTTAATGGTTTATAATATCGTCCATCGGATTTTGTAAAATTAATCCACGCCTTCCAGCTTTCGCTTATAATAACTCACCGTAGCACCATACACCCAGCCCACTTTACCCTGTGCCGTTTTCACTTTTACCCATGGTTCGTTGGCGGTAAGGCTGCCGAGTACAATTTCCTGCCGAAAATCGGTTACTTCATTCAAAAAAGCCACTTCCTCATACAATTTGAGGCGAGCGATCACCGTAGCGTTCAGCTTTGGCTCGCGGCGCACGTTCACGCCGTCAATCGTGACATACAAAGGGGTATAACGCTCGCGCACGGTGCGTGTCTCTACGCGCGTTGCTTGGGCGGTATCAGGCTGTATGGGTGGCTTGGGTTGAATGTCGGGCAAGGCAGCTGTAGAAGTACCTGATAATGAATCTATTACCTGATCAGCTTTATCTTTCTGAGCGTATTTAGCGCGGGTAGTGTTGCATCGGGATATACCCCACACCATAAAACTCAGGAAGAATATAGCTATAATGAGTAACTCAAATTTTGGCAATAATTTGGTTTTGATAGCGCTCATAGATGTAATGATAAGTACTTTTTTTAAATAAGAATAAGGTGTACTTTTTTTATAAAGTGCTGATTTTTAATAATTTATAAACAATGTAATGATGTATGATGCATAATCCTTGACATATTTATTACAAGCTATGATTTTTATAAAAGAATGTCCACCCAAGTTTTTTGCAGAGCAATTTTTTGTCAGCATTTTTGATTTAAAACGAAAATAAGGTAAATATTCTATTCAGAACGATTTTTTTATCCTCAAAGCGCTCCTTTTATATGATTTGTGCGTCTTAAAAAAAACTGTATTTCGTTTACACACAGCACGATGGAGGACCTTTTGTACAAAATTGCGCTTACGCGCATTCCGATGGTGGGCGCAGTGACGGCTCGTACTTTGGTGAGTTATTGCGGTAGCCCCGCAGCCGTATTTCAAGCCAAAAAGCGGGAATTGCTAAAAATACCTGGCATTGGCGAGCAAACCGCTGCTCGCATCTTGGCGACTAATGCCCTGAAAGAAGCCGAACGCGAATGGCAATTTTTGCAGCGCTATGCCGTGCGTCCTTATTTTTACTTGGATGAGGGCTACCCGGAGCGCTTGCGCCACTATCACGATAGCCCGGTCGTATTATATTGTAAAGGCAGCCCCGACCTGAATGCGCCTCGTACCATTGGTATAGTGGGCACACGCCAGCCTACGGCGCACGGATTAGCTACCTGCGAAGAAATTGTAGTGGATTTGAATGCTTATAATGTGCAGATTATCAGCGGATTAGCTTATGGAGTGGACGTAGCGGCGCATCGAAAATGTGTAGAAATCGGCATCCCAACGCTTGGCATATTGGGGCATGGATTGCATACGATTTATCCGCCGGCGCATCGCAGCATTGCCGAAAAAATGTGCGTACAAGCTGGAGGGCTGCTTACAGAATTTTCGCACGACACCAAACCCGACCGCGAAAACTTTCCGATGCGAAACCGCATCATTGCTGGGCTGTGCGATGCACTCATTGTCATTGAAACCGCAGAAAAAGGCGGATCCATGATTACCGCGCACTTAGCCAATGAGTATAATAAGGATGTATTTGCTGTGCCCGGTCGCTTGCGCGACCCACTATCGCAGGGCTGTAACCGGCTTATCAAAACTCATAAAGCGGCACTACTGGAAAGTGCTGCCGATCTGGCATACATTATGCGTTGGGATGAGGCAAGTGTGGAAAAAAATATTCAGCCCCAACTTTTTGTAGAATTGACAGATGCCGAAGAAAAAATCGTAGCTTTGTTGCAGCAATCTGCCGAAATGAGCATTGACCATATCATGGTGAGCGCGGGGTTTTCTGGAAGCCAGGTTGCTGCGCTGCTGCTCGATCTTGAATTCAAAGGCTTGATTCGCGCCTTGCCAGGTAAACGTTATACATTACGCCAGTAAGCATTACTAATCCAATTCAAATATGAGACATCTACGCTTCTTTGCATTTGCACTGCTCCTGCTGGCAGCCTGCAAACCTATTTCAACCAATGTTGAACTGAATACCGACAATACGCCTAAGTTAGCGCATCATGCGGAGAATGTTATCCTCCTCATCGGCGATGGTATGGGCGTTACGCAAATTTCCGCTGCTCTGTTTTCAAATGACAATCGCTTGAATTTGGAGGCATTTCCGGTAGTCGGGTTGCACAAGTCCTACGCAGCGGATGACCTAATTACCGATTCAGCGGCGGGCGCTACAGCCTTTGCCAGCGGGGTTAAGACATACAATGCAGCTATTGGTGTCAACAAAGATACCCTCCCAGTGACTACCATTCTCGAAGAAGCCAAATCACGCGGCTATGCGGTGGGTTTGGTTGCTACTTCATCCATTACGCACGCGACGCCAGCATCTTTCATTGCGCATGTCAAATCACGCGACATGATGGAAGCTATTGCGCTTGATTTTTTGAAAACAGATATAGATATTTTCATTGGGGGTGGAAAAAAATACTTTGACCGCCGAGAAAAAGATGAGCGGGATCTCATTGCCGAACTAAAAAATAAGGGCTACCTTATAAACGATTATACCCAATCGGAGCTGAAGCAAATCACGCCTAATCCGGCAAAACCTTTCGGCTATTTCAGTGCTGACGGCGAGCCGCTACCCTGGAGCAAAGGCCGCGATTATCTTGTACCAGCTACTAATCTGGCACTTAATTTTCTGGAACAGCGCAGCAAAAAAGGCTTTTTTCTGATGATCGAAGGCTCTCAGATTGATTGGGGAGGGCATGCCAACGATTCCAAATACATTATTGAAGAAACCCTTGACTTCGACCGCGCCATTGGTGTGGTACTAGAATTTGCTAAACGCAATGGTAAAACCCTTGTGATCGTGACTGCTGACCACGAAACAGGCGGCTACGCTATCAATCAGGGATCTAAGATGGGCGATATTGTACCCGGATTTACCACGGATAAGCATACGGCGGCATTAATTCCGGTATTTGCTTACGGGCCAGGCGCCGAGTTATTTAGTGGGGTATATGAAAATACAGCTATTTATAATAAAATGCGGTTAGCCTTGGGTTTTAAGTAAATAACTCAAGGTTTTTTATGATTCTTTTTTAATATCTAACCAAGTTTGGTAAATTTGCTCCTGCGCTGGGCGCTGGGAGGGCACCTCGCGTAGGGGTTCGCAGATACGCAGGTAGGCATGGCATTCCTCCGGCAACATTTGGTAAAGGCGCGTACCCTGCGTTTTCCAAGCAAGCATGTCATCGCTAACCGTTTTTACCACCTGCGCGGGATTACCTGTAACCAGACTACGAGGCGGTATTTGCATCCCTGCTTTTACAAAAGCCAGTGCTCCAATAATACTACCTTCGCCAATGTCTGCATGATCCATAATAACAGCATTCATACCAACCAATACATTCTGTCCGATGGTCGCTCCATGTATGATTGCACCATGCCCAATATGCGCCGCCTCCTGTAGCCGCACGGTCACCCCCGGAAACATATGAATCGTACAATTCTCTTGTACATTACATCCATCTTCAATCACAATACCGCCCCAATCTCCTCGAATGGCAGCACCTGGCCCAATATAAGCATTCCGGCCAATAATCACATTACCCGTCACCACTGCCTGCGGATGCACAAAAGCGCTTTCGTGTACTACCGGCCGGAAGCCTTTGAATTCATAAAACATATACAACAAATGACATTTGATCAGAAGGTGAAATGGGTCCAACTATCAATAGTTGTCGCTGATTTTCAATCAGATAAGTTGATGGCTGCACCTTCAATTAGCTTTCTGGCGTCATGTGTTGTACCAATTTGAGCAATTGCATAGGGTCTTTCGGGTCTGTTTTATATTCTTTCAGGTAGCGATTGAGCTTATCGCGCTGCTCACTATAATGCGTGCTTAGGTCTTTCTTTTTCTGAATAAGCGTCAGGGTTTCCCCATTATAAATATAATTCTCTGTCATGCGAAGTTTTCGGTAGGTGGTAGGACCGCCTACAATATTCGCTTGCGGATTGGGCGCTTTGATAAAAATATAATGTCGTACCAGCACAACCTCGTCTCCTCTGCCCAGCACCTCGAAGAAACCCTCCAAAGGCGTATCCGCTTTAGTAATTTTGGTAGCGGGCACAAATATTTTTGCTTCTGCAATTACTTGGTCAAAGTTCTTGCTGGAAATGATTTTTTCCTCACCTTGGTACAGCACTTCCAACATGGTACTTTGCAGATTGAGTTTTACGGCATCAAACCGCACCAACGTATCTTTGATTTGAATGCCCATTTGACGCCATTCATCATACAAAAATGGCGAACCCTCTGCGCCATCTATCGTGGATTTAGATTTTTGGGGTACTTTTCCATAATGGTTAATGAATTGTAATTGAATAGCTTGCTGATCAAAGGTTTGCGCTGTGCTGCAATAAAAAGTGATCATGGTAATGACTAATACGAACATTGTTTTCATAACACACATCATTTGAAATGAAATAATCGGGTTTTTTTATTTGATATAAAATTACAAAACCTGCACCGTTTGCCATAGCATTTTAACATTTTGTCAGTTACTGTACAATTGGGTAAGCCGCTGGTCGAAAAAATGTGCCCCTTGGTCAGAAACGTTAGCAGGTTATCGCTCGTTATATTATTATAATGCTATCCTACAACAGCATATTACAAAACCGGGCAGTATGCTGCCCCCAAACCCATCAGACCTATGATTACAACACTTTTTGTCATTGGCGGGCTGCTATATGTCGTTTGGAAAAGTCGCAAATAGCCAAAAAACAAAACTTCCGAAATCAACGACTTTCGGAAGTTTATGGTACTCGTGAAGAGAGTAGAGAGTTTTAGGCGCTTATTTCTAAGTGGATGGTGTTCGAAATAAGATCAATTATCTATTCTTTTTTTCCATGCTGGATTCTATACTGGTTGTATCTTTACCTACGCCAGAAGAATTATCTGCAAATTGGCAATTCTGCAAAGTCGTTTCGCAGATACCAGAATCGCTGCGAGTGTCATAAATGCTGCTGCCACGGATGTAAGAAATATTGCCGATAAAATTACTATTTACAATAGTTGGAAGCGTTTGACCTTTATCTGCTACATTGATAATGCAAGCGCCGTAAGTAGCCTCGTTTTTCTCGAAAGCACAATTTTCGATGTGCGGATTGCAAGTTCCTCTATTGCCATCATTATAAATAGCCCCACCATCAAGGTCAGCACGATTAGCGATAAAGTAGCAGTTCTGGATCGTTGGGTTCGTGACGCCGTTCAATGCAAAGTTGTACAATGCGGCACCGTCGCGAGCATAATTCTTAGTAAAAGTACAGTTTCTAATCGTCGGGTTGGATTCACCAAAAGAACCATCGTTGTACCAACCAGCGCCACATCTTTTGACATCACTCTTCGTGCCCATGTAATTAGCAAAGCCCCCTGTGATCACGAAGCCATCAATGATAGTAGCTGAACTAACTCCTTTGGTGTAAACTACCGTGTAGGAATTGTCATCGAGGGAGTTGGAACCAATCTCACCACTCAGGATAGTAGTGTTGATGCGCCAGTTGCGCTCATCCACGTCATTTTCAAAACCTTGGAAGCCACCATACAGTGCCACACCATCAGGAATTTGAAAAGAAACCGTGCGATCGGCAGTTCTCGTAGGTAGATACTTTCCTACCGCGACCCAAATTTGGTCACCATAAGAAGCTACCTTGAGAGCTTGCTGCAGGTCGTCGAAGGCATTAGACCAAGAAGATCCATTGCCATTGTTACTAGCCTTAACGAAGATCACGCGCGCCTGTAGGCTGAGCGTCATCATCAAAATAGTCGAAAATACAAGTGCTCGTTTCACGCTAAATACTTTTGAAGTTGGTAAAAGTACTCGAGGCGTCCGGGAAAGACTTTCCTCGTGGCTACGGAACCTAAAAAAATTCTACGCTATGTTGTGGTCTCCGTATCCAAAAGCGTCAAACGAAATGCACAAAGTTTTGGATAATAAAAAAGTACAGTACAAAAATGGGAAAAAATCTAAAAAAACAAGTTACTTGGGATTACCAGCTAAATATAATTGTCATACATGGATTATTCACTTAGCTTGCGCTAAGATAAGCACATTCTAAGCAAACATGCAAGAAAAACGAGAAAAAAATATCAGGTAATGGTGTTTTTTTTCTAAACCTTTGGAAATGAGGACGCTTTTGGACTTTTTCTGCAGGTAATTTTTGCGACCATAGAAAGATAATTTGGATAGAAAAACGATCTGACCAAAAAAATTATGCGCAAGAATTGATTTTTAACCAAATTTTAGCTTATCTTTGTCTTATTATTATGGGCAAAGATTTAGTGTGCCTAACAAAATAACCCATTCAAATAACTTCAATTGCACATAAATAAAGGCATTTCAATCCAATCTGTATAGCAAATCACTTTTTCAGCTTTGAGAGACGTAGGTATTACAAGCAAGCAATAGTCTATAAACTGTTGCCTATAGAAGGTTTTGCAAAATTTTTCTAAACTGTTAACCGGTTTCAGCAAATTTTTTCTTAGCTTTCGGCGGTAACTATACTTAGGCAGCAGTGCGCTTGGCGGCCATTGCATTGTATTTAACGAAGTGGTTAAGATTTAAAATGTTGGTTTTTAATGCATTAGACATGAGTATAGTTACAAATTTGTACGAACTTATTATCAGAAAACTAAACCTTTTTCGCTTGAGAAAGATTTTCTACCCGCTGCTACTGCTGCTCTTGTCCGGCTGGATGCTTCGAGCGCAGGATATCCACTATTCGCAATTTTATAATGCTCCGCTCAATCAAAATCCCGCATTAACGGGCTTGTATCGTGGCGATGTTCGCTTTATGGGAAATTACCGTACCCAGTGGCGCCAAGTTCCTGTTGATTATCAGACACTTAGTGCTGTAGCGGATATGAAAATCTATCCACGACTCAAGGAAAACGGGCTTTTTGCTGCCGGGCTGGCTTTCAATTATGACCAAGCGGGGCTTTCGAAGCTGCAGTTAGTGCAAATTGGGCTTAACGGCTCTTATTTGCACCGCACCAGCGAGTACTCTTATCTGAGTTTTGGATTGCAACTCAGTGCCATGCAACGAGGCTTCAAACCTGACGCGCTAACCTTCGATAATCAATTCAACTCCATACGCGGCTTCTTTGACCCGACCCTGCCCACGGGTGAAAATTTTACCAATACCACTAATTTTTTCTTTGACTTGGCCGCAGGTGTTAACTTTCGCATTCAAGGCGCGAATGATAACGACTTGATAGACAAGCTCGAAAAGCGTAATAAAATAGATGTTGGCATAGGTTTTTTCCATCTTAATCGCCCCGATCAGAGTTTTTTTGATGGCTACAAATCGCCGCTCTTCCTGCGCATGAGTCCGTATATATCGGGCACATTGATGTTGGGTAAGAATTTTGACTTTGTGGGCAATCTTACGGGGCAGTTTCAGGGCCCTTACCGCGAAGTGTTGGGGATGGCTGGCATCAAGGTACACGCCAATCGCGGGGTAGGCGAGCAGTTGGCAGTGCAATTGGGCGGCGGCTATCGGTTTGATAATTTTGGCGATGCGTACTTTCCCAGTTTTGAGGTGTTTTTCAATAATTGGCAAGCCGGATTCAGCTACGATGTCAACGTATCCGCTTTTCGAGTAGCCACCAACCGTCGGGGCGGCCCAGAGTTTTCTGTTCGATACATTATAAAAAGACCTCCGCCATTGTTTAAAGTATGCCCACTCATTTGAGTATAGCTAAGGATGTTCAATGCAACAGATAAAGTAGAGCATTGAGGTGTAAAGGCTTGGTTATCAATATAAAAAACAATTGATTGGGTGACAATGCATGATGGCTTTCGATGAAGTAAGATATCAGGCATCAATTGCACAACAAGACAACACATTTTTAAAACGGACTATGGAATTTGCTATGAGAAAAGCCTTATTGTCTATCTCTATTATATTGCTGTTGGTCGGGCAGCATGGCTACGGTCAGTCGCTTGCATCGTGGGTGACAGCAGCGGATAGCGCTTATGCCAAACGCGATTTTTACAGCGCCTACAAATATTATGGTGCAGCGCTTGAATTTCGGGCGGGCGAAAAAGATACGCGGCTGTGGTATCAGTATGCAGAATCGGCACGGGAGTTTAATATTTATCATCGAGCTATAGAGGGCTATCAGCGTGTGTTGGCGAGTGAGCAAAGCGCTACTTATCCACTTGCGCGCTATTGGCTGGGGCATATGAAACAACGCCTTACCCGCTACCAAGAAGCTGGCGCTGATTTTGAGCAGTTTTTGCAGGAAACCCCAGCAGAAGACGAGGCGCTGCGTGATTATCGTCGCTGGGCAGAGAAAGGCGTGCAGAATTGTGCTTTTGCGCTGAGCCGACTCAGTGAAACGATGCAACTAACGATAGAAGCACTCGATCCCATTAGCACCGAGTTTTCGGAATTCGGCGGGGTACGTCTTGGCGATACCTTATATTATACATCATTTCAGTATCGAAATCCGAAAGATAAAAACCGCCCGCCACGCCTGATTTCTAAGGTGTTGCAATCTTATAAAGGCGAAACAGCAGGGCAACCACTTACGGATGATTTCAACGTACCCGGCAAACTTACGGCGCATACCGCATTCAATAAGGATGCTTCCCAAATTTATTATACCATTTGTGATTATGTAGAAAACAAAGGGTTGCGCTTTGCAGAGGTGCGCTGCGATTTGTATTTCCGGCAGCGCGATAGCACTGGCGCCTGGGGCCCAGCTAAGTTATTGTCTGCCAATGATGGGCTATACACTAACACTCAGCCCAATGTGGGCTATGATAAGACCGCCGGCAAGGAAATCTTATTTTTTGTATCGGATCGGCCGGGCGGCAAGGGCGGCTTAGATATTTGGGCGGGTGAAATTGAAACCAGCGGTGATGTACTTACTGTGCGTCCTGTGGAAGCCGTCAATACGGATTACAACGATGTAACACCTTTCTTTCTGTCGCTAACGCAAACGCTCTATTTTAGTTCGGAAGGTTACCCCTCCATGGGCGGCTATGATGTGTATCAGGCAACTCGCAAGAACGGTGGCTGGACGGTGCCGACGCATGTGCCACATCCGATCAATACGAGCTATGATGATTTGTATTTTACCCTCAGCCCAGATGGTGGCGAGGCGCATTTTACATCCAATCGGATTGGTTCAAAACGGATTGACGATGAAGCCTGCTGCTCGGATGTGTTTCGGTCGGAATTTGCTAATCGGCTGATTGTCAATATTTTCGATGATTTAACCAAGGCGCCATTACCGCAAGCTGCGCTGAGTCTGTACTTAAAAACACCAGACGGAGAACAACTCCTGGATTCGCTCGTGCTTGCCCATAACCGCTACACTACGCCACTGCTGCCAGGTATGGAATACGTGGTACGTGCTCGTAAAACGGGCTTTTCTTCTGCCTTAACCGAAGTGGATTTGACAGAATTGCTGCTGCAGCGGGAGCGCATCATAGAACGCGATTTATACCTGGCGCCACCGGTTAAGTTGCTGGTGACAACTTTCAAACGAATCAATGGTAATCCGCTTAATAATGCGCAGGTTAATCAGTTGGAAATCAAAGGCTTATCCGATAACCTTATAGCCAGTAAGAATAACCCGACAGGTAACCGCTTCGAATTTGAATTGGAACGGGGTTTAAAATATGCCATACGGGGCACACGCAACGGCTTTTTCCCGGAAGGGGATAGTATTGACCTCAATGACCCAGCCTATCGAACGGCTACGGGCACCATCGAGCGAGAGCTGCGCTTCTCCCAGCACCTGGAGGTACAGGTATTTGATGCAGAAAACCGCCGACCACTTAATGGAGCTACGGTACGCTTAGATACGCTGGGTGGGTTGCGCCCTGTACAGCTTGCTACCAAAACGAATGCTACCGGTCATCAAATAGACTTTGGCCCCTTCGACATGGATGTGCGCTATCGGGTGGTGGCATCGCGACCAGGATACAATGGCGCTAGCGTGGATCCAGTGTTTAGCGAACAAGATATTATCACTTCTCAAGGCAAATTCGTTGTACCGGTGTACTTAGAACCTGCACCTATCAATACGGTTATCCGTTTGTATTTTGATAATGACCAACCCAATCCGGGCACGCGCCTGCGCCGCACGGATGTATTGTATATGACTACTTATAGAGCGTATTATGCTAAAAAACAACAGTTTATAGAGCAAGCGCGCTTTGATGACCCGTCTTTAGCTCAAGCAGACCGCGAGATTGTGGCCGAGCGTTATGATAACTTTTTCGATCGGGAAGTGCGCGAAGGCGTCCAGAATCTGGATGATTTCTGCAAGCGTGTATTGTTGGAACTTCAACAGGGGAAAACGGTAGAATTCACGATTGAAGGGGTATCCAGTCCAAGGGGTAATCCACCTTATAACTTGATATTGAGTGAGCGACGTATTGATTGTGCTGTAAATCAGCTAATGGCTTACGAGCGCGGTGCGATGCGGGCATATTACAAGTTGGATAATAGCGGCAAGCTGAAGATCAACCGCAAAGCGAATGGTGCCAGCAATGCGCCGAAAGAGGCCATCGAAAACCTGAGCAAAGGGAAAGGGATATTTGACGTATTTTCAAGTATCGAGCGCCGCGTCGAAATCAAGGATGTCAAATTGTACTAAAAGAAATTGTGTCAGCGCATTATAACAATCAAAACAACGTTGCAAGCAAAAAAGAATGCTCTCCGCCGCCCCCGTCTTTTGTTGCCTGCAACCTATTAATATGAAAATCCAATGAACGAGCATTTTTACAAAACATACGAAAAAGTGAAAACGCGCATCTTACTCCGGTTATTACTGCCCATATTGCTGGCAGGAAGCCTGCCTATAGCTTTGCACGCCACGCATATTGTAGGCGGCGAGATTGGCTACAAGTGCTTAGGTAGTAATCAGTATGAGATCACACTCAAAGTATATCGAAACTGCTTTAATGGTCTGGAAGACTTCGACCGGCCTGCTTTCATCGGCATTTACGATCCAGCGGGCAATTTGGTTCGGCGGCTTGACATCCCGTTCAGTGGGGTTCGAGATACCCTTAATCCAGCTCTCAACGATCCCTGCTTGGTGGTGCCTGGCAATGTTTGCGTTGATACGACAACCTATCGCGCAGTGGTTTCACTGAGTCCTAATCCGATCGGTGGGTTTTATCAGATCAGTTATGTACGTTGCTGTCGCAATAAGATTATTAAAAACATCTTAGAACCCGAAGAAGTCGGTGCGGTTTATGATATCTTTCTAACAACAGAAGCGATGCAGCGCTGCAATTCTAGTCCTACTTTCAATAAGCTGCCGCCAAATTATATTTGTGCGGACAAGCCGTTTATTTTTGATCATTCGGCTACTGACCCAGACGGAGACTCGCTAGTGTATAAAATCTGTACGCCTTTCTCCGGCGGCTCGGTTACTTTTCCTAAACCGGTGCCGCCCCGCAACCCACCACCCTTCGATGAATTGGAATGGGCCCCAGGTTTTGGACTGGACAATCTTTTTGGCTCAGGCGAGCCGCTGCGCATTGATCCGGTTACGGGGTTGCTCACAGCGCGTCCGCTTCTGCAAGGTACGTTCGTCGTGGGTGTTTGCGTAGAAGAATACGACCGTGCTACTGGTAGGCTATTAAGTACCACCCGCCGCGATTTTCAATATGATATCGGTATTTGCGGCGACATCCGGTCGGCGTTCTTTGCGCCAGAAGTTGGTTGCGACCTTACCGTAGCTTTCAATAATACAAGTGAAAATTCCAACCAGTTTCGATGGTTTTTTGATTATCCGCGCACGAATCTGACCTCAACCGAACGCTCGCCTACGTTCACCTTTCCGGCGGTAGGTACTTACACGGTGGCGCTCATTGCGCAGCCAGGCAGCAATTGTGTGGATACTTTTTTACAGCAGATTACCATCGTAGATAATACCATTGATATCCAGTTGAGTGTAGGTGTGGTGGATTGCGATACCACTTCCCTTTTAAATCTACAGGACTTGTCGGTGGACACGGCTTCGGCCATCATCGCTTGGAATTGGACCGTAACGTATGGTGATTTGGTTACTCAAACCTCCAATGAGCAGAATCCTCGTTTCTCCGTCCCGATTGGCGCTGTGGGGAATGTATCGCTCACGGTTACTTCCGCCAATAATTGTACGAAAACCATTGCGGTGCCATTTGAAACCGGCAATGATCCTATACCTGTTGATGTCATTCCTTCGCAAATTGCTGCTTGTCAAGGAGATAGCGTACCAATTAACCCGAACGCGCCGATCAATAGTGGGGTAGTTTACAGCTGGTCGCCTGCCGACCTGCTCGATGATCCCACATCGCCCAATCCTATTTTTATTGCTACTGAAACGACGGTATTCACTCTAACGTTGGGGCCGGCTGATGGCAGCTGCGTCACAACAAAAGCCGTCACCGTGAATGTTGGCCCACTGCCTTCCCTCATCGTGACGGATACTATTTGCGCTTTGGATTTACAAAGCTATGCGATTCGTTTTCTCAGTGATGGCGATCGAATAACAGCGACACCTGGTACTTTGGTCAATAATGGCGATGGTTCTTACACCGTAAGTAATATTCCGAATGGGCAGTTCGTAGAGATTTTTGCGGGCTATGCGGGCAATAGCTGCAACGTTCGAGTGGCAATCGGTCCCTATTCCTGCCAATGCCCGGAACTGCCGCCGCCTGTAAGCGATGGCGATAAAACCGTCTGTGAGAATGAACCCTTGCCACTACTGACGGTAACAGTCGGTACGGGGCAAACGGCGGACTGGTTTGACGCGCCTACGGGAGGCATTTTACTATTGTCTGGCTCGCTCAGCTATCAACCTACACAAGCGGGTACGTATTATGCAGGAGCACGCGAAATCTCAACGGGTTGTACAAGTAGTACCCGTACTCCAGTGACACTGCTTGTGAATCCTGCACCGGTGGCATCCATTAGTCTTAGCTCAAGTATCATCTGCTCAGGGGAAATGGTCCAAATTACAGCTATCGCTACAGGTGGTACGCCCGATTATAGCTTCGTTTGGAATGACGGCACTGTAGCGCCCATTCGAGTTGTAAGTCCCTTAGAAACAACAGTTTATGTGGTAACAGTTACGGATGAAAATAATTGTAGAAGTGAAGCTTCTGCAACGATTACCGTGAACCAGCCGCCGGCAATAGACCTCGAATCAGATGCGCCCAACAACACGATTTGCATCGGGCAGTCTGCTACCCTTACGACAAATGTAAGTGGCGGCGTTGAGCCGTATATTGTGCTATGGGATGATGGTTCTACTACACTTATTAGAACTGTAAGTCCTTCATCTACAACGACTTATAATCTTACGGTAACGGATGCGAACGCTTGCACGGCTACGGCTTCGATTACAATTATCGTGAACAATCCGCCGGAAGTAACCATCACGTCTGATGCGATCAATAATACGATCTGCGAGGGCGAGTCGGCTACGCTTACCGCGAATGTGAGCCAGGGCACGGCGCCTTTCAGCTACCTTTGGGATGACGGCTCTACGGGCGTCAATCGTGTTGTAAGTCCTTCATCCACAACAACTTACAGTGTGACGGTAACGGATGCGAGCGGATGCGAAGGCACAGGTACGATTACCATCGTAGTCAATGAGCGCCCGGTAGCGATGGTCAGCGCCGACCGCGACACGATCTGTGCGGGGGAAGCGGCGCAGCTTTCGGCGATGGCTACAGGAGGCAGCGGGGGTTATACCTTCCGTTGGAGCAATGGTTTTGAGGGTGCTACCCAAAGCGTAATGCCCTCTGAGACAACGACTTACAGCGTGACGGCTACGGATAGCAATGGCTGCTCCAGCGATGCGGCGGAGGTAACCATTGTGTTGCGTCCGACGCCGGAGGTAACGATTGAAGCCGCGCCGCCTGCGATTTGTATTGGTCAATCTACGGTTTTAACGGCAACGGCAATTGCTGGTATGCCTCCTTATCAATATGCATGGAGTAATGGATCAAATGATCCAATTCAGACTGTAAGTCCTTCATCTACAACGACTTATAATCTTACGGTAACGGATGCGAACG
>CALMSP010000119.1 GCA_937872405.1 uncultured Saprospiraceae bacterium
GGACAATGCACTCCTCTTCATCGCTGGTTTTTTACTCGCGTTTTTTGGTACGATGCTTTTTATTCGGTTTCTCGCTAAAATGCTGAGCCGAGGGTTGGAAAGCGCCAACATTAACATCATCAATCAGATGGCTGGGGGGATGTTGCTGGCGGCTATTACCACCTTGCTTTACAGCCTGCTGATTTGGTTTGGGGTGCAATCACATATTATCAAGCAAAGCGTACTCAACCAGTCCATGAGCTATCCGCTGTTGAAAGAATACCCAACCTACGCTTGGAATGTGGCGGGCAAATTGAAGCCAACCGTCTTAGAGTTCTGGGATCACTCTGTAGATTTTATGGATCGCATGGAAAAAATTAGCATCGAACGCACCGAATCGGAACCCGATATCTACACGATTGAAGAAAACCGCCCTCGCCGTTGAGCGAAGACTTGCGAGCCTGTGGCAAGTGCGCTTCCCGCCTGTATGGCATCAACAGCAAGTAGCCAACACCCGCCACACAGCCCTACTCACAGCTTTATCTTGTAGCAGCGCAAGAAGTAGCCATCCGACCAGAATAGCAAGCCTGCCTCTTGGTTGATAGCAATATCGCTGCTGAGCGTACTGGAAAATGGTCGCCGGATGCGTTGAACCAATTTGCCATCACTGGCGCGGTGTACAAATACGCCGCCATCACCGCTGGAACCGTAAAATATGTGCCCTTTGTAATAGACCATTGGATAAGGGGATGCGCCACCCTCGTTGGTGTCCCAAAAGATGGCTCCAGAATTGGGGTCTAATGCCACCAAGCGCCGGTTGGCGGGCTTCACCCAAAGCTGCCCGTTCACGACCATCTGACTGGCAGAACCCATAAAATGCTCAAAGCCACCACCACCGAAGTAGCGCTGCCAGAGCAGCTTACCCTGCTGTGCATCGAAGCAATACACAGTGCGGGAGCCAAGGAAATATACCTTATTGTGGTAAATGTAGGTGGCCCACACATTAGAATTGCCCGAGGGGTCAATGTTATCGGCTTGCCACTCGTGGCGGCGCTGCGTCAGGTTGTAGGCGTGGAGATCTATGCGCCCTACGGCGTAGGGTGCCAGAAGATTAATTCGCCGATCTTGAAAAATCAAGATACTATCCCCTTGCGGATTCATCCATAGGTTGAGGGATTCAATTCTTGAACTGTAGTTATCTGCTTTTGCGAGGGTGAGCAGGGTATCCCAGCGTCCTTCGGTGATGTGGGCACGAACCAAATGCGACAAGCTATCAAATACCATGGAGCAATCGCTGTGTGTGTGATAAATATAACCATTAAAAAGCGCTATTCTGGGGTTACCGCAGCCACCCTGTTTTCGCAGACTGCTTTTCCAGATGGAGACGCCGCTATTGATATTCAAAACATCAATCTGATGCCAGGAGCAAAGTACGAGCATATCCTCCCAGACCTGTGTGGTCGGGATACTAGCGCCGTCCTGAATATTTTCTGGATCACTCCATGTCCATAGCACCCCTCCGGTGGACTGATCTCTACAGTGAACGATATCCTCTGGGCCATCAAATCCCTTAATGAACATTATTTTATTTCTATAAAGCTGAAGTCCCAGGACAAAGAAACTTCCAGATGTGTCTTGATTGATAGGAACTCGCCAGAGGAGTTCTAAAAAACTATCAAATTGATTGACCATGGTATCCTGCTGTGGTAGTTCTAGTTCTAAAGGAGCAACTATGTCCTTACAGCCCGTGGTGGTCATGTACATTATTGCTGTGAAAATGAGGGCATAGCCATGTAGAATGAATTTCATGTGGTACGCTTTTTTAGATGATAAAGAGTTGGGTAGGCAATGTTTTGCAATCCATTACCTACCATGTCATTTTCATTCGGAAAAAGAGGAAAAGTTACTTAGCGTTCTTCGGTACGAAAAAAACTACCTAATTGTCCTGTGAACAACCTGAATAGCTTTTCCTTCGTGTTTTGATCATTGCGCATTTGCTGGTGGTTGGACTTCGGCATAACCTCATTGTGTTCGGCTCCAGGAAAACTGCCCGCAGATTCTGCCAATACAACGCCATCGCTTTCTTTTGCTAAAAACTGTATGGATAGGTCAGGTAGGGGAATACATTCTTCAGAATAAATCCAAGAGACATATCCATCTGAGCACTGAGAAGGATCCGAAGGATCCCCAATCGGGTAGGAGTATGTGCTCACGGCTTCTCCAGCACGATAGGTTGTGCACTGGCAAGTATAGCCCGTAACGACCGACTGCGGCGTTAATTCTCCTATAAGAACGCGGTATTGGTCATTCGCAGTTAACCACCATTCGTAGGTTTTCCGCAGATGTGTTACGGACATCACATAATTACCATCATTGTAGAACGTGCGGGTCACTTGCTGTTCGAGTTCAAAAGGTCGCATCTGATACAAAGTAAGCGGGTCTAGTTCGGAAAGATCAACCTCGGTGTCTAATACAAACCAAGTTTGTTTGAGCATCCGAAAACTGGTTGTCTTGACAGGTGTAACTGGCTGCGCGTACAGCATACTTGTTACACACACACACACGCGCATAGGGTGTATTGTGTTTTGGCAGTAAAAAAATGACGTTGAAACATGATTGAATGAACTATTTAAAAAGTGAACGAATACTAATGTGTGTTGATTTTGATTGATGCAAAGATGTGTCGGGATGGTGATCTGTGCGTTTTGTAGATGACCAAGCCGAACCTGTTTTTGGCGAGTAATAACAGGTTGTGATGTCAAATGTATGATGGCATTTCATTGAAATAATGGATAAAAATT
>CALMSP010000120.1 GCA_937872405.1 uncultured Saprospiraceae bacterium
TTTTGTTCAGATTTCGCAAATCTCAAAGATTTACGAAATCACATCCACCCATTTTAGAATACACTGACCATCAAATCCATAGAATGAATTCCGTACCTATGCATATCACTTTTTTAACTCCGCATAATATTGATAAAAATACGGAATTGTTTCAATGCCTTTATAAAAATTAAATAAGCCATAATGCTCATTTGGCGAGTGAATAGCGTCGGAGTCCAGCCCAAAGCCCATCAATACCGACTTCACGCCCAGCACATCTTCAAAAAGCGCCACAATTGGTATGCTACCACCCTCGCGCTTGGGTATCGGCGCCTTGCCAAAGGTTTTTTCCATCGCCAGGTGGGCAGCGCGGTATTCGGGTGTATCGGTAGGTGTGACCACCGGTTCGCCACCATGATGATACGACACCTGCACTTGCACCGAAGGCGGCGCGATGCTTTTGAAATGTGTTGCAAATAAATCGGATATTTTTTTAGAATTCTGGTGTGGCACCAAACGCATACTAATCTTAGCAAAAGCCTTAGAAGGTAGTACCGTTTTAGCCCCTTCGCCCGTGTAGCCGCCCCAGATGCCATTTACATCGAGTGTGGGCCGAATGGATACGCGCTCTAAAGTGGTATAACCCGTTTCGCCCTGCAAGGCTTGTACGGCAAGCAATTCTTTGTACTCGGATTCGCTGTACGGCGCTTTATTCATTTCTTGGCGCTCGGCGAGGCTTACCGTTTCTACATCATCATAAAAACCTGGAATGGTAATATGATAATGCTCGTCGTGCAGAGATGCAATCATGTTTGCCAGCACATTAATCGGATTAGCCACCGCGCCACCATACACCCCAGAGTGCAGATCGCGGTAGGGCCCAGTTACCTCCACTTCCATGTAGCTTAGCCCTCGCAACCCTACCGTAATGGAAGGCGTATCATTGCTGATAATCGAAGTATCGGAAATAAGTACAACATCAGCGGCGAGTTTGTCTTTATTTTCTCGGCAGAATTGGCCCAAGTGCGCTGAACCAACTTCTTCCTCGCCTTCGATCATAAATTTGATATTGCAAGGCAGGACCCCCTGGCTATACATCGCTTCGAAGGCTTTGATATGCATAAATACCTGCCCTTTGTCATCGCAGGCGCCACGCGCAAAAATAGCACCCTGCGGATGCAGCGCCGTTTTTTTAATCACCGGTTCGAAGGGTCCAGATTCCCAAAGCTCTATCGGATCGGGCGGCTGCACGTCATAATGTCCATACACCAACACGGTGGGCAATGCCGGGTCTATTATTTTATCACCATAAACGATTGGGTGCCCTGGCGTAGCCATTACCGCCACATGATCGGCACCAGCTTTACGCAAGTGCTCGGCTACGAGTTCGGCGGTGCGCTGTACGTCGTGTTTGTACTTTGGATCTGCACTTACTGAGGGCAGACGCAAGAGATCGAGCAATTCATCGAGGAACCGATCTTTATTATTGGCAATGAAGTGTTGTACGTTTTGCATAAGCGTTTTAAGATGCTGGTTAGGAATGAGCAAGCAAAGATAAGTATTTGGCAGGCAAAAGCAGGTTTCAACTTCAAAAAACATGTCCTAAAAAATCCACGGGCCCGTTTTTCCAAGGTGTAGTGCCTAAGGGCTTCACCATGAGGCTTTGCGACAAGCGCCGATGCACAACGCCCAGTGTTTGATTGCCTTGTATGAGTAGCCATTTGCAAGTATTGTCATAATTTGCAAACTGATGTCGAAGATAAAAAGCCGGATCGGTGGCCTGCAACATCAAAAAATCAATCTGATGTGCGCGGCCCAATTGTTCTAATGCTTCTAAGAGGCGGGAAGCGATTCGCTGATGCTGAAAAGCCGGCGCAACACAGAGGTCGGATATACCAAAAATTCGCACCAATAGCCCGTCGTTATTGATCATGCGATGCTCTACTGCCAAGTGAGCAACAAGTTGCTGCTGCTGCCAGACCAAGTATCGAAAAGCTGGCGCTTGCTTGAAAAATGTGCGCGCTGGGTAGCCATCAAAACATTGCTGCAACAACTGCTGAATAGCGACACGGGTTGGGGCATCTATTTGAAATTCTTCGATTCTAATTGGGTTCATAGTGCCTGATAAACGTGCGGATACGCCTATCAATTGTGTGCTTCCTCGTTTTCTACAGCCCAAGCAATCAGTGTACGATCGTCGCTGGCAGATATCAAGTGCTCGCTCCACAGCAAGCGATTAACCGAATTGAAATGACCGCCGTCGCGTGCGCCTTCCAACACTTTGAGCAGGGTGGCATCGGCGGCATTCCATATTTTGATTGTCTTGTCGCGGCTGGCAGTAGCAAACCAACGCCCACATGGGGAGAAGGCAATATCATTGATGGTAAACCAATGCGCTGGTTGCGCCATTACTTCTTGAAAATCAGCGGTGGTATCCCAAATGCGCAGATGTGCATCGCGGCCGCCACTCAAAAGCCAGCGCCCGTCGGGGCTGTAATGCACAGCAAATACGGAGTTGGCGTGCGCCTGTGGGATGGTTCGTGTATGATGTAGCGACTCGGCATCGAGCAAGTAAATGGCGTTATCGCTGGCGCCAATAGCAATTTCGTTGCGCTGCGGACAGAAATGCAAACAGCGTAGGCTCTGATTACTAAGGTAACAACTTTCTAAACTGCGCCCTTCCAGCGCCGACCAGCGCGTGAGCCGCCCTTCGCCACCGATGGTGTAAACATAGTCGCCCTGATGCAGCATACCAAAAACGCCCTTGCGATGGTGGGCAATATTTTTAGTGCGTTCTGGCTTATCCAACGGAATCCAGTGCAAGCCCCCTTGCATGGTGCCAGCCACTAGTTGTGCTTGGGTAGGCAATAGCAGCAACGAAAAAATTTGCGTATCCACTTTTGCCATCAACTGCCCCAAATCTGGTTCATCCAAGCGCCAGCGCACGATCCAGCCGTCGCCAGCACCCGACAAAAGCACACGCGCCGCCGGCACTTCAGGAGCTAAGGCAAAAACGGCTGCCCGATGTCCAGTCATCTGAGCTATTTTTTTCACGGCAAGCATGGACATATTGGCAAGAAAGTTTTTATCATTCACAAATCCGCTTAATTTTACGGCACCATTTTTAGCATAACAAGGCGCTAAAGACTTTAGTTTATACTACAACCAACAGAATACCACAAAAACGAGGCTATTCGCAACCATCCAACAGGATGCCTTTATTTTATGTACACACCCAACCACCCGATTGCGAATTGGCAATCTGGCATATCACCGAACCGGAAACCTGGTTTTTGGAGCACCTCCGTCTTGGCGCTACCGAACAAGCACAATTGGCGGCTATCAAAGGACATAAGCGCTTAGAATGGCTGGCGGTGCGCTATCTGCTCAGTCGAATGCTCGGCGAGGTATCGGGTGCGATGGTCAAGGATGAACACGGCAAGCCACATTTATTGCACCTGCCCCTGCATATCTCCATCAGCCATTCGCACAATATGGCCGCAGCCATTGTCAGCAATCGGCTTGTCGGGATTGACATTCAAAAACAGGTAGCCAAAATAGATCGCATTGCGCACCGCGTGCTGCGTCAAGAGGAGCTTGAGAGCCTAAGCGACACCCAGCGCCTGGCGCACCTGCATGTGTACTGGGGCGCCAAGGAATCGCTGTACAAAGCCTACGGGCGCCGCGAATTGGACTTTGGCCAACATATTCTCATCGAACCCTTCGTTTTCAATCTTAAAATAGGAACCTGCGAAGGGCGCATCCTCAAAGCCGATTATGAACAACGCTTTCTGCTGCAATACCAACAACTCGGTGACTTCACCTTGGTATATGCCTTAGAACATGTATGAAGTGAGCACTTCAATTCGCGGTTCGCGGTTCGCGGTTCGCGGTTCGTTTTTCGCAATTCGCTTTTCGCGTCTCGTATTCCCCATATCCCGTCTGGCATCTGGCA
>CALMSP010000121.1 GCA_937872405.1 uncultured Saprospiraceae bacterium
GAATGTCTGTTTTGATCTGTGCCAGGTCGGCTGATGTTTCGGTGCCTTGTTGGCAACCACTGAAAGTCAGCAGGCTAATTGCCAGCAGCGTGAAAAAAAGATGGAATCTCATGATGAATTTTATTTAGATGAAAAAGAAAATAAAATCAATAGCCGACATAGCCGGCATTTGCAGAGGCTTAAATGTAATATTTTTGGTTGCTATTATTTTTCGTTCGACAGCAAGTAATGGGAAATTGTTATTTGTTAGTCGGGCGGCTTTTATATTTTTGATTTGAGTATATAATAAAAAAACCTTTCTGCCTAAAAAGGTATCTTGTGGATCAATGAGATATGTCAGATCAGGCGAAAAAGTTAGGTGAATATAGTAATTTTAAAGTTACAATTTAAAAAAGAATTGCCAATAAATGATGTGAATGAAATATGCAGTGCTTATGTTTTTGATAATCAACAAATTGTGAAATTTTAGCTAAAAATAATTATATATAGATACGCTGATCTTAGCATTACATATAAGGCGGTACGGTCGTAATTGTAATGTTATCGGCTGGCTCATGTAGGGAACATACATCAACAGCAAATTGGGAATTGTAAAATTAACGTTTTCGGGCTTTGCCTTCGGGCAGGTTTTTAGTACGGCACTTGATACGAAGAACCCCACTTTAATTATACACAAAATTGTCAATAGAAGCACATCATCCCCCGCCTAATGCAAAACTCATGCTACTGCGGTGCTATTTTGCTTTCATTTTATTTCCTTTTGCATCGTGTGTCACTTCTGCAAGTCCAAGCGCTTCCATCAAGGGAGGAATATACATTCCTACTCGTCCACGAAGTCCTTTTTTAAGGCCATACCAACCGCCAACTGGATTGTTTTCTGAGCGCCCCCAAGCCTCAAGCGTCCCTTCTTTTGCCGGTTTTTGTTCGTCCGCGCTGCCCAATTCCATCCAGTCTCCGTGCTCCTTTAACATTTTATGCAAGTCGTCTATGATGTCAATATTATATAATAAAACGGTTTTGCCTACGGTGCAAACCAATACATCTTTACCATCTTTTTGCTCAACATGCATCGTGTATTCGCTTGTCAATGGGGGTGTTTTTAATACCATTGGTTTATCTTTTGTTCCTATTTTGTAAGTCATTTTTATAAGATTTTATTTAGTTTTTGAAATGGTTTCCGCTTCGTTTTTTAAGTCTTTTGCATATTGCTCAAATGCTTCGTCAAATGGTGGTATCATGTTAGCAAACAAGGGGAAAAGTGGTCCGCCAATTTTTTCAACCATCGTAAAGTTGGTTAAGTTATTACCAATTGATTTTAAAGTGTAAACTCTATTGCCCATTGCATCACCCCAAACGAAGCGATTGTCGGCATCAAATTCTTTTATTTTCAATTTGAATTCCCTCTTTGGGTCAAGCTTTGCTTTCAATTTAATTGTCTGACCTTGAGCGATTGTTCCGTCAATTGAAATTATAGTTGAGTTCCAACGAGGAAAATCATTTGCATTGGTCAGTAATGCCCAAATAATGCTTTTGTCAGCTTGGATGTCAATACTTACAGCCGTTTCACGACTAAAAATTTTCTTGGTGGTTACAGCTTTGCCGTTTGATGAAAATGTTGCCATATTATTTCTTTTTAATTGTTAATACCTTTTTGACGATTGGGGAAAACAAAACCATAGGCTATTCATTATTTTTTTCAGAATAATTTTCCATTACGATTCTATTATGCTGAATATGAAGTAATTGCAGATCAGAACCTTTTGAATTAAAAGGGTCAATTTCCTTCATAATTTTAAAGCGAAGGTCAAGAAGATGTTCTCTGTTCGGGTCGTTGGCTTTTTTTGCAAACTCAATTTTGTTTTTCTCTTCTTCAAAATTTTGTTTTGGATTAAAAATTCCATTTAGCTCAGAACATTGATGACAGACACCTTCTTTGTTAATTAAAGCGCATCGTCCTTCAAAAATACTCACCATTTTAGAGCGACTTGTATGCAAATAGTATTTCACCATTGCTTCTGTGGTTTGAAGGATTTCAGCGATCTCGGAAATTTTAAATTCATAAATTTCTTTTAGCAAAATACAAATCTGTTGTTCTAATGGTAGCGATTTTGAGATGCAAGTCAGGCAAAAAGTGATATGTTCTTTTATTTCAAAAACTGCGTGTGGCGAGGTTTGCATTATATTGGCTATTTCTGGAAAATAGTTGGGGTTGGCCAATGCCTTTTCTCTACAAATGTCCGTAACATTGGCTGGCCATCTTTTTTTTGCTCTTAGATTGTCTTTGGCAATATTGGAGGCAATTGTAAAAATCCAAGTTTTTACGGTACTTTCGGCACGAAAAGTGTCCAACTTGGTTGATGCTTTTATAAAAGTATCTTGCACAATATCTTCGGTATCTTCAACACTTGCCGTAATTCTCAATAGGTAAGATTTCAATTGAGGTCTTGCCAATTCAAACGTTGTTGTAAATTGCTCTATTGTCATATTTTTTGTCTGTTTGTTGAAGGTTGGCAAGGTCGCCAAAACATAGCAGCTAAAGGTTTGGCACTTAGCGAAGTGGGTCACTCAGAAACACTAACCTTCAGCCTTGCACAAAGGTAAATAAAAAGGACTAACGTTCCATTTAGCACGTTAGACCTTATTGCGCAAAATCTTTGTTGATAATAGGGTTTATTTTTTCGCAGTTAAAAGCTTATCACTTTCCCAACTTGATACGGAAAGATTGCAACCGTTTTTCAATGTTGCCATAGGCTATTGGGGTATTTCCCGGCGGCTGTGAGCGCGCTAAATGCTTGCTGCACAACGGCTTTATCGTCTTTGTAAGTCACGCCGTACCATTGCTCATCATTGGGTATGACGGCCATCGTCAATTGGCCCGCCTGGATTTGGTTGGTTACAAATAGCGGAATATAGAATTCTGACTTCGGATTGTCGCCGTGCTGTTGTACAAATTTTACAAACTGTTCGCGCAAAGCAGGAAAAATATGATGATGAAAGCCAAAAAAATTCATCGAAACTAAGGTATCCGCTGCCAGATAGTGGCGCGAGCTATTCTCTGCAACATAGCTTATACCATCCGCTGTGCGCTCTATTTTATGCGTTTCGTTAATAGCAATGAGGTTATTGTGTGCGTCCATCGCGCATATACCGCGCGACACAGCGCCATGGTCGGAGAGGGTGTTTTTTAGAATATAACCGATCATAGCATAATGCGTAGGGGTGCAACGCTCTACCAAAAAATTAGCCATGTCCGGAAATGCTGAGATGCCATAGTAATCATCGGCATTGATCACCGCGAAAGGTTCGCGAATAGCGTACTCCGCAGCCAGCACAGCATGGCCGGTGCCCCAGGGTTTTTCGCGTGGCGGTAAGGCCCCTAGCCCTTCAATGGGCATGTCGGTTTCTTGAAATACGTAATCTACGGCGATTTCATGATCGAATTTGCCATCAAACTTTGCTTTAAAATCTGCTTCGATTGCCCGGCGAATCACAAAAACAACCTTGCCAAAACCCGAACGAACGGCATCAAAAATAGAATACTCAATAATAGCCTCGCCGCTTGGGCCAATGGAATCTACTTGCTTTAGACCACCGTACCGACTACCGATACCTGCTGCGAGAATTAAAAGAGTTGGTTTCATTAGGATGCAAATTTGAATATTACAAAACCTGTATAAATGTCAATGTAAAAATGGGAAAGTTTTACCGAATGGCTTGCCTTTGGCTCTTGGAAAGTTGAGAGTATGTTTAAAATTCGTTTTTGAAGTCGAAAATGATCAGATTTGGGTTCTCACGAAGCGTTTTTTGAGCTGCATAGCAGCGCTACGGAGCGAGAAAAAGGCAAAGTAAGGTTCCATAGATGAACATTTGCAGACCAAAGTATGAAATTTAAACATGCTCTGAATAATTTTTGGTAAGCATTCCAATGGGGAATCATATAAATTGAGCCATGATACGCTATGAAAAACTGCAACGAACAAAAAAAATTCCAATAAAAAAAGGGCAGTAGCAACGAAGCTACGCCCTCAAAAAAACTAAACCCCAGTTATAATCTTTAATAACTTCTGGTTACCGAGCGCGCTGTTGATGAGCACAAGGGGGAACGCATTCACAAACGCGCATCGCAGTAAAATATCTTTGTTTTTGTGTAAATGACCTATCCGGTGAGGTCAGCGTGTTGTCTCGTTTGCAAAAATACAAAAGTATTTTTGATTTTCTCTACTTCAATGCTCTAAAAATATGCTACATACATACAAATAACGTAAGAATCCGAAACGGATTGTGTGAATACTGCAACAAAGTGCAAATTTTGTGCGTATTTCTGCAAATTGCCAATAGCCCTTGCCCAGTATGCGGAGCATTCGGAAACCAAATTCTTCTTTTGAGCGTTACGATAATCCCTTATCTTCGCAGCCTGAGATGCATTTTTCTTTAAGCGATGATAGCGCATTGTGCAGCAGTAATCGGAGTTCAAATAATTCATAATCAGATTGTTAAGTGGTTGATTTCGTTGAAATGACTATAATATTACGCATTATATGAGTAAAAAATACCTTGTTACTTCCGCGCTGCCCTACGCGAATGGCGCTTTACATTTGGGGCACCTCGCGGGCGCTTACCTTCCGGCTGATATTTACGTGCGCTATCTGCGTCTGTTGGGCAAGGACGTAGTATGGGTGTGCGGTTCGGACGAGCATGGCGCGGCCATTACGATTCGGGCAAAAAAAGAAGGCGTGTCGCCCCGTGAAATTATTGACAAATACCATCATTTGAATAAAGAAACCTTTGAAAAATTAGGCATTTCGTTCGATTATTATCATCGTACCAGCGCGCCCTTGCATCATCAAACGTCACAGGATTTTTTTCTGACGCTGTATAACAAAGGGCACGAATTTGAGGAGCGCAGCATCGAGCAATACTATGATGAGGATTTCGAGCAATTCTTAGCGGATCGTTATATCGTGGGCACCTGCCCCCGTTGCGGTCATCCTAACGCTTATGGTGATCAATGTGAAAATTGTGGTGCCGACCTGTCGCCGTTAGAACTAATCAACCCTCGCTCCACGCTTAGTGGCAAAGCACCAGTGCTAAAGTCCACCAAACACTGGTATTTCAGGCTCGATCAGCATGCCCCATGGCTGCGCGAGTGGATAGAGCAAGGAACGCTCGACGGGCAGCCGCATCATGATGCTAAAGCTTGGAAAAAGCATGTGGTCGGGCAATGTTTGTCGTGGTTGGATGGAGGATTGCAGCCCCGCGCCATCACGCGTGATCTGGATTGGGGCATACCGGTACCTCTGCCAGCCGACGAAGCCAAAGGCAAAGTGCTGTATGTGTGGTTCGATGCGCCTATTGGCTACATTTCTTCTACCAAGCAGTGGGCGCTGGACAATGGTAAAGATTGGGAAACCTACTGGAAAGGCGAAGACGTAGAACTTATTCACTTTATTGGAAAAGATAATATCGTTTTTCATTGTATCGTATTTCCGGCTATGCTGCGTGCGCATGGCGCATTTGCATTACCTCGCAATGTGCCTGCCAATCAATTTCTTAATTTTGAAGGGGAAAAATTCTCCAAATCGCGCGGCTGGGGCATTGAACAGGATCAATATCTTGAAGAATTCAAAGATTTTCCAAATAAGGAAGATGCCCTGCGCTGGGCGCTGGTGCGCAATATGCCGGAGAACAAAGACGCGGATTTCAAATGGGATGAGTTTGTAGAGTTTCACGATAAAGAATTGGCGGACAACCTCGGCAATTTTGTGAATCGCGTGGTGGTGCTTACGCAAAAATACTACAACGGACAAGCACCGGAAGCCTCCATTACTACGAATGCGGCCCTGATAGCAGCCTACCAGCAGGCCCAAATCCTTACGGCAGAGCTGGAGCAGTTTAGTTTCAAGCAAGCCGCGCAATTTTTGATGGATATTTCCAGCCTTGGCAATACATACATGCAGGAGGTGTCGCCCTGGCAAATCTGGAAAGACGATCCCGATAACCCAGCAATTAAAGAATGCCTCTTAGTATGCTTGCAGATTGTGGCTTTGCTGAGCGTGTGCAGCGAGCCGTTTATTCCATTCACAACGCCCCGCATCCGGCGCCTCTTGAATCTGCCGGAGGTACAAGCGGGTACTTTACAGGCAACCTTCGATGCGCTTGCGCAAGGCAATCTATTGGTACCTGTCGGTCATCAGATTGGTGAACCAGCGATTTTATTTGCCAAAATTAATGATCGCCGCGATACGACTCGGCTCGATGTTATAAATCGTCAAAAAGAAAAACTCCGCCACATTATGGCTACTCCTGATGATCCAACGCCACCAACCATGGCAGTGTCCTATGAACCGGCTAAAGCTGAAATTCAATACGATGACTTTGCCCGGCTTGATTTGCGCACGGGCATCATTGTGGAGGCAGAAAAAGTTCTTAAAGCCGACAAGCTGCTGAAGCTCAAGGTTGATCTTGGTTTTGAACAACGCACCATTGTATCGGGCATTGCCGAGCATTTTGCACCCGAAGCGCTCATCGGGCAGCGCGTAGTCGTTGTAGCGAACCTTGCGCCACGCAAATTGCGGGGTATTGAAAGCCAGGGTATGATCCTCTCGGCTGAAGATGCCACTGGAAAATTAGGATTGGTGGCCCCACCAGATGGCTGGCAGGGCGGTTGGATTGTAAAGTGAATCCTGCACCTAATACCATTTACGATTTTAGAGGTCCGATTTTATATTTTGTAAAGCATTGAAAAACAAGGCTTTGAGAATAAACAAATGCGTCATTTTCAATTGAAAAGGGTATAAGCTGTTTTAGATTGCAGCAAACCCGTTTCAATTCTCTGAGTCGCACCCAATCGGCTGCCCGTCGGGCATGGGCGGGATGTAAGGCACTTTATAATCTTTGGGGTTGCGTTTGAACATAGCGATTTGCTCGTGTAAATAGGTAAGGTGTGCCACCTGCGCTGGATCGAGTGTAATGTCTGCTTTGGCTTCTAACTCATTGATTTTCAGTATGCTTATGGCACGTACTTGCCGCATAACGGTATCGTCGCCTGCCAGATTTAGCAGATGATGCAACACCAATTTTTCATTGTTACGGGCAATTTCCTTTTCATACGCAGTAGAGGTGTGTTGCACGCGAACCGCCTCTAATAGTTGATTTAGCAAGTCTGGTAAGTTGAGGCGCTTATTATCACGAGCTGATTGCTCCACTACCCGTGCCAGCCGTTGCGGATTGAGCAGCAAGCTAATGGTGTGGTTGGCAGAACTTTCAGCTGCCGCCAATGGATCGAATATATTGCCAGTGTAAACTTTGAATAACTCGCGATCTCTTTGATAACCAGGTGGTTGTGGTGGTATCAATTTGATAATTTGTTCTGGTAGAGCAAGGAAATTTGGGCGTAGCGTTTCCAACAAAATTGTCAGCGCATTGCGCTGTAGGTTGTCTTCCACCATTTCGCTGGGTACTTTACCGTCGCCGCGCACGGCATACGAGAAGTGAACGCCACCAATTACTTTCGCCGTTGCCTCCACTTGGTAGCGATGCGATAAGTAAAGCGGCACGAGTACATTTTCCAATGTCGCCATCGGAGCATGTGGCGGAATATTCTTTTCGCTGAAGCGACTTAGCGCCAGCTTGCGGTTGTCCATGATGCGCCGAAGCTCGCTGATGGGGTCTTTGCCATTGTCCCACAAGTGCGTGTAAGGATGCGCCGAAGCAGCGGGCCGCCCGTCTTGATCTGTCAGGTAGGCAAGATTCAGTTTAGAATAGGTCACATCTAAAATGTCACGCAGGGCTTTGGCTTCGTCCACCCCTTTCGGAAAATTCTGGTAGCCATAAAGGATGGCGCGCTTGTCCCATTCGCCGATGCCCACCGCATACGATTGAGAAAAATCGGCGTTGCCATTAGCATCTATTGTAATAAAAGGATGCGGATAGTCCATCACAGAAGCGCGGTCGTTGATGCTGGCGGCAAAGTTATGTGCCAAACCTAACGTATGGCCTACTTCGTGCGCCGATAGTTGCCGCAGTCGCGCAAGTGCCATCTGCTCCATGCGGGGGTCGGGGGTTTCGCCTTTAGCATAAGCTTCAATCAGACCCTGCGCAATCAAAAAATCCTGCCGCACGCGCAGCGATCCTAGCAAAACATGCCCTTTTATAATCTCGCCCGTGCGCGGGTCGGTCACGGAGCTGCCGTAGCTCCAGCCTCTGGTAGAGCGATGCACCCAATTGATCATATTGTAGCGCACATCCATCGGGTCGGCGTCTTCGGGTAGTACCTTCACTTGGAATGCATTTTTATAGCCTGCCGCTTCAAACGCTTGATTCCACCAAGAAGCGCCCTCGATCAATGCTGAGCGAATTGGCTCCGGCGTACCCCGATCCAAGTAATAGATGATTGGTTTCACGGGTTCGCTTACAGTTGCAGTCGGGTTTTTCTTTTGCAAGCGATGCCTTGAAATAAAGCGCTTCATAATCGGCTGGCTAATCGGGGTGGCATAATCCATATAGCTAATGCCAAAGTAACCCGCACGCGGGTCGAAGGCTCTGGGCTGATAATTTCCATCCGGCAACTCGATCAACGAGTGGTGCATCCGTAGGGTAATGGCATCTGGTGAAGGCGTCACCGAGCGTACCTGCCCGCCGCGTGGCTCCCCTACGAAGGTGATGGTCGCTTCCATTTCGGTATTTTTCGGAAAATTTTTCGTGCGCTCCAGATGTACTGCCGAGCGCGTATCATCCACACGATACGTACCTTGATTATTGGACGCCAAACGCTGGATGACCCCATGCGCG
Source organism: uncultured Saprospiraceae bacterium (assembly GCA_937872405.1). Lineage (GTDB taxonomy): Bacteria > Bacteroidota > Bacteroidia > Chitinophagales > Saprospiraceae > JADJNW01. Next base: position 8,791 of record CALMSP010000121.1, read on the forward strand.
TCGCGCAGCAAAAATGGCGTGAAATCAATCAGCGCTTTGCCCCCTTCTTGCAGGTCCGCTTTAAAACCCCACAATACAGACTTGGCAAAGGCTTGCTCCACCGACTTGCGCTCATCGGCATTGTCACTCACTGCGCGGTAGTCATAGTTGGGCTGCAAGAGCAATACCTTCGGGCCGCTGCGTACAAATTTCACGATTCGATCAGCCCCCAGTTGATTGCGATCCAACCCAATATCATTAGAGCCGAGGCCTTCTGTCAGCGAGTTGACATATAAAAATTCTGTATCCCATTTGTCCACTTCCAACCAAATTTTTCCTTCTTGCTCATCCCAATAAAACTTGAAATAGCCCAGATAAGCCTTCATCGCCGCTGTTTTCCCTGCTATGGTCTTTGTGTCCGTCTGTGCCCGCAAAAAAGCAAAAGGCAAGCATAATAATAACAATAGCTTTAGGTGTTGCATGTTGTAATTCAATTTTTTTAGTTGGACAAGATAGAGAATTTTATTTTTCCAACACTCAGGAAACAGTTCAAAACATTTGATGTTTCGCTTGCCTGACCATGCTAATTTACGAACAGCTTGTGTTAACTTTGCGAATCCAAAAGGAAAAGCGTTTTGGTAGTTGTGCTCAATCACAAAATTTTCAGCATGACTCCTAATCATGGGTGAACGCAATGAGCTTATTATACCTTATTTAGATGCTGGATGTCAGATATCAAATTTTAGAGAATAGACGATAGATTTTAGACTACTGTTATGACCTATCAAATATGATTTAAAATTTTGAAAAACAATTAGTTAGCTGAATCCAAAACGTCTTTTTCTTTTCGAATTAATATTACATTTTTTGCATCAAATTTTTAACTATAAACACACGATGAAAAACGTAGTCAAGTTAGTCGTTTTGGACATGGCTGGCACAACCGTCAAAGACGACCACGAAGTAGAGCGCTGCTTTTACGAAGCCGCCATCCTGAGTGACCTGCCGGCCACGCGCGAGCGCATCAAAGCCATGCAGGGCTATCCGAAGTTGCAAGTTATGCGCTTACTCTGGGCGGAAGCCATCGGGCAGCACTACCCAGAGGTAGAGGCACGGGCCCAGCGAAGCTATGCCATATTCAAAGAGGTGCTGGAAGCGCATTATCACAAGCAACCGATTTACCCGACCGAAGGTGCGCTGGAGCTATTTGAATGGCTGCGTGGGCGGGGTATCAAAATAGCACTTACTACAGGTTTTTACCGGCAAGTAACCAATATAATATTAAAAAAATTAGGATGGGATAAAAACTTGACAAACAACTATTTGGGTCGTAATGGATCCGTTATTGATCTGTCATTAACACCAGATGAAACTGGCCGTGGCCGCCCGCACCCTGATATGATTTTAAAAGCAATGGAAATGCTTGATGTATTTGATAATCAACAGGTTATCAATATTGGTGATACCCCTGCCGATTTGCAGGCGGGCAAGGCCGCGCATTGCCTGAAAGCCTTGGCGGTAACCAACGGTACGCACACCCGCGAAGAATTGAGTGCTTATGATAACGATGGGCTGCTGGATCATGTGCTACAGGTATGCGATGTGATTGAGCAATTGGAAGCATCCTATACCTTATCATAATATCATATGAACAAAAAGCGTTTTTGTATCGTACTAATGAAATAGTAAACGTTGTAAATAAAACAGATTATACGATGAAAAAATATTTTCTGCTACTGCCTGTCCTGGCTATTGTTTTCAATGCTTGCGTGAGCAAAAAGCAATTTTTAATGAAACAAGCCGAGTTGGATGAATTGCGCATCAGTTGTGACAATCGCGTCAATGATCTGAATGCGCGCTATGCACAGTTAGAACGCGAAAAAAGTGCCTTAGCTGCCGACCTACGCCAATCGGAGAGTAATCTGCTGATCTGCAACACATCCTTAGAGAACGAAAAAAGCAAAAATCGCAGTTTGGAACAGCAAATGGAGTATTTAAAAGCGACCAATACCAACCTACTGGATCGCCTGTCGGACTTGTCGGTGGTAAGTAAAACCGGTGCGGAAAGCATCAAAAAATCGCTTGAAGCGCTCAATGAACAGAACAAATACATCCAGGATTTGACCTCCTCTATGCAGCGCAAAGACTCGCTCAATCTGGCTTTGGTCGTGAATCTCAAGCGTTCGCTCAGCGATGTGAATGATGAAGATGTGACCATCGAAGTAAAAAAAGGTGTTGTATATATTTCACTGTCTGACAAGATGTTATTCCGTTCGGGTAGTGCCGACATCAACCAGCGAGCGGAAGAAGTACTGGCAAAAATTGCACGCGTTGTTAATGATCATACCGAATTGGACATTCTGGTAGAAGGTCACACGGACAATGTGCCCATTTCAACGGCCTGCCTCAAAGACAACTGGGATTTGAGCGTCATGCGCGCAACTTCGGTTGTACGTCTGTTGCAGACAAAATACAACGTAAAACCTGACCGCATGACTGCTGGTGGGCGTTCGGAATTCGTACCTAAAACTTCCAATGCTACTGCCGCAAGCAGAGCCATCAATCGTCGGACAGAAATCATTATCCTGCCGAAGCTCGATCAATTCTTTGATTTGATGACACCGCCTACCGCCGAAAAAAAATAAAAGACAAAAGGATAAGAGACGAGCGCTTTAACTACGCGCTCACTCTTATCCCAAATTTCCCACCACCCCAAAACCCCTCTAAACCCTTAAACCTCTAAACCCTTAAACCTCTAAACCCTTAAACCTCTAAACCTCTTAAACCTCTTAAACCTCCACAAACCATGCACTACAAACTCTTTGGAAAAACTGGACTACGCGTTTCCGAACTCTGCCTCGGCACTATGACCTTCGGCACCGAGTGGGGCTGGGGCTGCGATTATGATACCAGTAAAAAGATTTTTGATGCCTATGCTAATGCGGGCGGTAATTTTTTAGACACCGCCAATCGCTACACGGAAGGCACCAGCGAGCGTTGGCTTGGCGAATTTATCACCTCTGACCGCGACCACTTCGTGCTGGCAACTAAATACACGCTGTATGATCGGCGCAACGACCCCAATTTCATGGGCAATCATCGGAAAAATATGATACGTTCGGTGGAAGCAAGTCTGAAGCGCCTAAATACAGATTATATTGATTTGCTATGGGTACATGCTTGGGATTTCACGACGCCCATTGAGGAAATCATGCGTGGATTAGACGATCTGGTGAGAATGGGTAAGGTGCATTATGTGGGCATTTCTGATACGCCGGCTTGGATTGTCGCGCAAGCCAACACCTTAGCCGAGTGCAAAAACTGGACTGCTTTTGCTGGTTTGCAGATCGAATATAGCCTCATTGAGCGAACCCCCGAACGAGAGCTACTGCCGATGGCTAAAGCCTTGGGGATAGCGGTCACGCCCTGGGCACCCCTCGGAGCAGGTGTACTTACAGGCAAATACCTTCAGCAAGAATCCGGCCGATTGGCTGAAAACAGCGCCAAACGTAGCGTGCGCAATCTGGCTATCGCACAGGAGGTGGTACATATCGCATCAGAATTGGGCTGTAGCGCAGCGCAAGTAGCACTCAACTGGACGCGGCAGCACCGGTCACAGCTTGTTATTCCGATCATTGGTGCCAGCAAAGTCAAGCAAATAGAAGATAACCTCCAATGCATACAGGTAGCACTCTTGCCAGAACACATCGAGCGACTGAATACTGTAAGTACCATTGAATTGGGCTTCCCGCACGATTTTCTGAAACGTGCCCAAGACCCCATCTACGGCGACATGCGCGAGCAAATAGATTTTGCACCTTAAGTATGCGCTACACAAGCATTCAAAAAGTGTAAACCATGATCTCCTGTCATTAAAATTTGATTAAAAGTAGCTTGTTTTTACAAAAGCGGCATGTTATGATTGAAATATAATAATTTTTGTCATTTCTATTTAGTAGCATGAAAATTATTCTCACGCACGCAAAGGACACCTGGCAGGCTGATTTGGAGCAACCCATTGACATTTCTATTCCGCTCCAGGAAAACGGCGTGAATTGCTTTTACGCGCCGCCTTTGGCATACGAACCCCTAAAGGCAGGCAATTTCATTGGCGATACGCGGCAGGGTGGGGTAGTCAATTTTATGAATGTGCGCATCAATCCGCACGGCAACGGCACACATACCGAATGCGTTGGGCACATTGCCCTTGAGCGCCTGAGTATCAACGAATGTTTAAAAAAATTTCATTTTTTGGCACAATTGGTGAGCATTTATCCCCAAAAAACTGTTACGGGCGATAGAATTATTTTTAAAATACAATTGCAGGAGGCACTGGGTGCTACACCCCCAGAAGCCGTAATCATTCGCACGATGCCCAACGACGATCACAAATTGCATACCAATTATTCAGGTTCCAATCCGCCGTATCTGGATCCTAAAGGCGTAGCTTGGCTGGCCCAGCAGGGCGTGCAGCATTTGCTGGTGGATATACCCTCTGTGGATCGAGAAGAAGATGGTGGGCAACTATTAGCACACAAAGCATTTTGGAATTACCCCCATGCCACACGAAAAAATTCTACGATCACGGAGCTAATTTATGTGCCCAATTTTGTAAAAGATGGCCTATATTTGTTGCAAATACAAATAGCTGGCTTCGAAATAGATGCCAGCCCCAGTAAGCCTATGTTGTACGCAATACAATCTCTGGCCTGATGGCGCATTCAACAACGACATACCATTCTAAAATTTATCTCGAATTTCGCGCGATCGAAGCAACCGATTATCGCCGGATCGTCCATTTCTATGAAAAACAAGAAGACGCGATCCTGCAATTGGATTTTGAGGAGTACTTTGAGCTACTAACCGCCTATGTACACGCGCTGTTTGAAGCGGGCACTTACCATCGGCATGTGCAAATAGTGGATGTTGTGATTGAAACAGCCATAGAACACAACATTATTTTCTACAAGGGCGAAGATATTTTTTTAACCATGCTCTTTCGAAAGGCGGCCTCATTGTACAATTTATTTGAATACGAACGCGCCGAATACATCCTACGCGAGATCATCAAAATCCACCCTTGGTACACGGACGCCATACAATTTTTGAAAAAATGCCTCAACCGGCGGCAGCCGCGCTATGTGCAAGCATGTCGGGCAGCCAGCGTCGCTTTGTTCTTAATGGGTACAGCGCTATTCATCTTGGATATTCTATGGATACAGCACTTTTTACAGCAGTATGCCGCCATTGGGCGCACGATTCGGTTCGCCAGTTTTGGCATGGGCGCCACATTGCTGGTCGGTGCTAACTTATTGTGTCGTTTGCAGGTGGAGCGGCACGTCTATCAGTTTGTAATGAATCAGCGCCGGCAAAAAGATTGCAGCTAAATATCCGGCACATCATCATTTTATGCCAGTAAATAATAATGGATGCCTATTTACTGTTTTTGCTGAAAAATGTTTCAAAAAGTAAATAATCCAACAGCTTACCTGCCGCATTTTTATTAATAACACCCATCTTGTTGCAATAATCCATTGCATTCCGTTTTATTAGTTAAATTCGCCAAAGACGACTGTTCGATTCGGCATTACCAAAATGTTTACCCCGAAATAAAAACTTTTTGTTTTAAAATTGATTTTCGTATCTTTGCTGCTACAACGAATCCCAAACAACAATTGCATTTTGCAGTTAAAAATGTTTCTACTACCCCATGACCCATGACCCAATAAAACTTTTCAACCAAAAAAAATGAGCGACAATATTATAAAGGTGGAACTCAACG
>CALMSP010000122.1 GCA_937872405.1 uncultured Saprospiraceae bacterium
GGTTCCATAGATGAACATTTGCAGACCAAAGTATGAAATTTAAACATGCTCTTAGCGAAAGAAACAAAAAAGTCGTCTCGCTTTTCAACGAGACGACTGGTACCAATAATTATAATCCCATGAACATATCCGATTATCGTGGCGAAGTCATTTTCTATTTCTTCTTCTAAAAACCACCAAACTACTTGACTTCGACTTTGAAGAAAGATTACAAAAGAAAGTAAGTCGCCCGACTTGAAAAAGCGGGACGACCTACTACCAACAATTTATAATCCCATGAACATATCCTCAAATTTGCTATTCGATCACCTTTTGACCGAAAAATTATTCAACTCCACCTTTCGCTCACATTCACGATACAAATATTCCACTTTCTGCACATTAGCGCAAAGACAAAAAAATAAATTTGTGAATTTATTTTTTGTTAGCGAAAGCGAAAAATACTTTTAAATTGGATTTAAAAAAAGAGAATTGTGAAAATAAAAGAAATCGAAAAGAAAAAATAAAAAGTAGAAGATGCAAAAAAAAAGCCGTACCGCCTTACAGACGGGACGACTCACTAGCAATGATTATAATTCCACGAATATAAATAAAGCAATGAATATCAGACTATTGAACGATTTCGACATATGCAATATTATAAAAAATATCGCACATTACAATTTTTTTTGTTTGAGTAGCGCTATTCGTCATAAATCTGACTTGTTTTAGCCAAATTTATCCCATCAAGTTAGTCCGCCACTCAACGAATTACTTCGAATTTCTTATTCACGACACCTTTTGCAGTACGAACCGACAGAATATACAAGCCATTCTGAAGATTAGCCACACTCAGTTGTGTACGGCGCGACTGTGTTTTGCCTGTATCGAATACTAACTGTCCTGTCAGGTTAAAAATTTGAATTTGTTCGAACTCCTGTCCGCCATTCAAATGTACATTGAGCAGATCATAAGCTGGGTTCGGATATACTTTTACCAAATCCTCGGTTAATGGTGTCTGTTCTATTTCTTTTTCACCTTTGGGTACTACTTGCAGCTGGAATGGAGCGATATTCATACCAAAATGCTGCCCGCCGCTATTAGAAGCGATGGAGGTACCGCCACCTATTTCAAAGGTAATCGGCTCGTTACCTAAATGGAAACCATTAACATCTTCTACAACCACAAAACGTACCCGCGCTACTGTACCAAATCCGCTGACAGACAATCCACTTGTGCGCGTGAACCCAGATTCTAATGAATAGATTCCTTGGTCATTGCGGGACATGTACAGCGTAGGCGAGTTGTAAGTCAAGAAACTGCTTGGGGCAAAATCTATTTCTACGGATTCGGGCTTCATCAGCAATGGGCTGTAAGGAAAGTTGAACGTAAAACCGTAAAGATCAATTGCTGGTCTTTCGAAGCTTCCCAATATCAATTTTAACTCCACCAAATCACCAGGATTATAAAATACGTCGCCTTGCAAAGCGGCAGTATATCTGTAGAAGGTTGGTCGCCTTGCTACCAGATCATGTGCATAGCCATAAAAATTGTGTATAGCAACTGTATCGGCTGCTGTCACCATGCTATTGCCATCCGTATCAATATGCTTGAAATTAACAGTACTTTCGTTTTCTGCCCAATCCTCTCCATACTGGCCGTACCAACGCACCAGATCAACCTCAGCGCGGGGCACACCAACTTTGCCCATACCTAAGCCTACCGGCAGTAGGTCTTCCATATTCACAATACCATCCATGTTGGTATCACCTGGCCACACGCAATCCGCAAAACAACTTGGCCCTTCATTACCAATATCGAATATATCTACTTCTATTTTCACCGCCTTTTCGTAGCTACACGAGCCATTATCAGCGATTACACAATAAACGATCTCGAAATTGTCCGTTCCTGCATTAACATTGTCATTTGGAATATACAAAATCATATTATTACCTCTAATAACACGATTGTATATCGTTGTATCCTGACGGCCTTCCAATACGATAACGCGCCCGAGATTACCTTGATCCGCAATACGATACCGGAAATTCGTAATAGGTACATTATTCCCGATAACTAATGGTGTCTTTTTGGGGGTTTGCATACGAAACTTAGTGTAAGCCGGTTCGAAGTTGCCGACATATACATAGACCGTAGCCGTTTCTGCTTCGCCCGTACAGCCCGGCGAGTTGATGGTGTACGTAAACCAGTCCACCCCATCAAAATTAGCTGGGGGTGTATAACTTACAAAGCCACCAAATTCATCGTATTCAATCGAACCGAAGCGAGGTTGCGTTGCTATCGAAAAGCAACCCGAATCAAATCCATAAAGATCATTCTCCAGCACATTGATTTCTATCTCTGTACCTGGCGTGGTGTAGGCTTCATCGTCGAAAGCCATCATATTATCATCTGCATCAATAACAATAATGCGAATAACTTTATTGACTGTGCCATTCTGAAACGTCAGATAATCTGTACCCGAAAAATTCGCATTGGGCATATATCGTGGCGCATCGCCTTCTGCAATATAAGCACCGTTGGCGGGGGTACTGGCTATTTGGAACGTATTTGGAACTAAGATAACCTGCGGACGATTCTTTTTAGTGAAAATGGTGAGTGTATCATTAGCCATGGTATTGTTTCCGAGTATCTGAATGGTCACCGTTCCATTATCACAAAGCCCATAACCGTTGCAAACAATATAATTGATATAAGCGATGCCCTCGAAGTCGGCCGTCGGTGTAAATTGAATAGCCCCCGAACCAGCATTAAATGTAGCGTTACCATTGTTGACTAAGGGGATAGCCGTTAATTGTAAGATCCCATTGCTACTGAAGTCATTAGAAATGACCGGAACAGTGGTGGTTGTATTGACGGTACCAAAGGCGTAATCGTGATTGGCAATAATCTGCGCCAGCGAGATGGTCACATTATAGCCATATACATACTGGCATAAAGAACAGGGATTTGTTACAAGCCGGAAATGATCCGTGCCAGTATAACCAGCATTCGGCTGATAAGTCAATTCATATTTGTTGTTGCCCAAGAAACGCAGTGATATGGACCCATTGGCCGGCTGCTGAAAAGGCAACGGCGCGCTGAATGATACAAAAGTATCACGCACAGGCTGATTCTGAAAAGCCTGCAGGTTGAACTCTTGGTACTGCCCGAAGGCTGCCACCGAGGACGCCAAAAGGAAAAACAACAAAAACTGCTTTCGTAGAAATACATTCATGGTTCGTGGATTTTTTTGTCATTGCTATTGTAAAAGTATCGTGGATGCTTGTCTTATGTTTGTAGTATCATAGCCTTCAAGAGTGAATTTTTATTTGCTATTTGTTTTTGGGCTTTATCAGTCTTTTTGGGGGGGTACAGCGTTTTTAACTTTATTAATGTGAATTTTTTTCTACAAATTTGTATCTTTGAAAGGTCAAAAGACTTTCACCCCGCTAAGATACGCAAATTATTTGGATATGCGCAATAGTAAATTGTACACAATTTTAGAACAATTCAACAAATACGAGCAAAACCGCCTAAGAAAATTTTTGCAATCCCCTTATTTCAATCGGGATGAAGCATTGATCGTGCTTTTTGATTGGCTAATTGCGGATGTCAACAACGGAAAAAACAATTGTTTAGAGAAAGCGTTCATTTGGAAACAGTTACAACCAGCGCTCAACTATGATGATATACGCTTCCGAAAATATACTTCTGACTTGACCAAACTTATCGAAGATTTTTTCTGCCAGCAATTGTACGAACAAGATAAGCTGCTCAAGGCCAATTTGCTCGTGCAATCTGTTGCGGATAAAAAAGTGGACAAACTCCAAAGCAGCGCCATGCGACAGGCCAAGCGGGTCATCGAAGAGTATCCTTACAAATCGGCTTTATTTTACTACCACAATTATGCTATTGAAAATCATTATTACCGCTTGGCTGACTTTGAAACGCGACGCGATGAAAAAACCAATTTCGAGGAGATTTCTACCAACCTTGATTACTTTTATCTTTCTGAAAAACTGCGCATCCTTTGCAGTATCCTTAGCCGGCATGGCGTAGTGGCGCACCAGTACAACTTGCTCATACGCGACGAGGTTATTGACTTTCTTGAAAAGGATACCGCCCACTACGAAACCGTTCCGGCGGTAGGCATTTACCTCCAAATCTATCGAATTTACCGAGCTATTGCTGAACCTGACAACGATACGCATTACTTCAAACTCAAGGAACTGCTCGACCGATACGCACTCCTCTTTCCGATTGAAGAAGCGACCGAAATATATACCTATGCCCAAAATTACTGTATCAGAAGGCTGAATCAGGGCAATCAGGAGTTTGCGCGGGAGGTGGTGGATTTGTACAAAAACATGATCAGCAAAGACCTGCTGGTGGTAAGAGGTGAACTTTCGCCTTGGACTTTCCGCAACGCCGTCGTATTGGGGTTGCGCCTGGGCGAAATGGACTGGGTCGAGGAGTTTATCCATACGCAAAAAAATTACCTGCCGGAATCCATGCGCGACAACGCCGTGACCTTTAATCTTGCCAATTTGTATTTTTACAAAAAGCAATATGATAGGGTTAAAACATTGCTACAAGAAGTTGAATTTGAAGATTTTACATATAACTTGGTTTCAAAATCTATGTTGTTGGCAACGTATTATGAAACAGGCGAAGACGATCCCTTGTACTCGCTGTTTGAAAGTTTTCGTACCTACCTCAATCGCCACAAGGACTTACCCCAGGCGCGCCGCCAGAGTTTTGCGGATTTGATAAAGTACACCCGAAAGCTAACCCGATTGCCACCAGGCGACCGGAAGGCCTTGCAAAAGCTAAGAGCGGAAGTGGAAAATGCTAAAAATACTGCCAGTCATGGCTGGCTGATGGAAAAAATAGCAGAGTTGGAGCATTAAACAATTTTATTTTTTAGGGGTATCTAACTGAACGTGAACGTTTACAAAAGTTTTTGTAAATGATGCGAAGGTACGTTATTACACGGATGAATCATTTTTAAGTATGAAAATTATAAAATACGTAAAAAGCTGCTTATCAAAATCCTAACACATCTTGCATCGTAAAAACACCCTTTTTGCCTACGATCCATTCGGCGGCGATCAATGTGCCCTGTGCAAATCCGTCGCGGGTGTGCGCCTCGTGACAGATAGTAATCGTATCCACATTTGAATGATACGTGATCGTATGCGTGCCCGGCGCGGGGTCTATTCTTTTAGAAATAATAGAAAGTTCCGATGGCTGGGTGGCGGCTGCATTCACCCAGTTCGTTTTGCGCGCTATGGCTGAGAGGATATCCTGTGCCAGGGTAATAGCCGTGCCACTGGGGGCGTCGAGTTTCTGCGTATGATGCACCTCTTCTATTTGCATATCATATTGCGGCTGATATTGCATCATATTCGCTAAATAACGATTTAAAGCAAACAAAATATTTACGCCCATACTAAAATTGGTCGCATGTAGCATAGCACCACCTTGGCGCTCGCAGTAGGCTTGTATCGCAGGCAACTGTGCCAGCCATCCCGTTGTACCCGACACCACAGGCACGCCGGCATCAAGGCACGCGCGGATATTGTCGGGGGCGCTTTGGGGCTGTGTAAATTCAATAGCCACATCGGCGCGACGCAGGTGTGCTGCGGTCAAATCCGCTATATTATCTATATTAATGATGAGCGCAATATCATGCCCAGCATCCTGCGCCAGTCGTTCAATGGCTTGCCCCATTTTGCCATAACCAATCAACGCGATTTTCATACTACACTTTCATAATTATTTGATAATCAATCTTTTAACCTGTTGCATTATTGCCCGCTGAGCATTTTCTTCAGCTCTTGCAACTTCATCATACAATCAATCGGGGTCATGGTATTCACATCTAAATCGAGCAAAATGTTCTTTACCTGCTGGGCAAGCGGATCGCTCGACTCAAAAATGCTCAACTGCATCGGCTCGCTAATGTGGCGGGTATGCGGGCGCCGAGTTTTAACTGGGCCTTTGCCATCACCATTTTCGATGACCTTCTGCTCTAACTGTACCAAGATATCAGCGGCGCGCTCTACAATGCTTTTGGGCATACCAGCCATTTTGGCTACATGAATACCGAAGCTATGCTGACTGCCACCGGGTACGAGTTTGCGCAAGAAAATGACTTTTTGGCCAACTTCTTTGGTTGCAATATTATAATTGCGAATGCGTGAGAATTTTTCTGCTAATTCATTCAGTTCATGATAATGTGTAGCGAATAATGTTTTGGGGCGCGCTACGCCATTGTTGTGTAAAAATTCGGCAATAGACCAAGCAATGGAGATACCGTCGTATGTGCTGGTACCGCGGCCAATTTCATCCAAAAGGATCAAACTACGATCAGAAATATTGTTCATAATGCTGGCTGTTTCGTTCATTTCCACCATAAAAGTGGACTCGCCGGAGGAGATATTGTCGGAAGCGCCCACACGGGTAAACACCTTGTCGAGCAAGCCAAGACGGGCTGCGGCTGCCGGCACAAAGCAACCCATTTGCGCCATCAGACAGATGAGCGCCGTTTGGCGGAGCACCGCCGATTTGCCAGACATATTGGGGCCGGTAATCATCAGGATTTGCTGGTCTTCACTATCCAGATAGACATCATTGGGGACATAACTTTCTCCCAAGGGCAGTTGTTGCTCGATGACCGGATGCCGCCCTTCGCGAATGTCAATTACTAACGAATCGTTTATTTCTGGGCGACAGTAGCCGTGCTTATCCGCTATGGTAGCAAAAGCCATCAAACAATCGAGGCGAGCAATTAAGTTGGCGTTATGCTGGATGGGTTGGATGTAATCAGAAATCGTAAGTACCAATTGCTCGAATAGGGTCGTTTCCAACTCTAAAATGCGTTCTTCGGCACCCAATATCTTGGTTTCCAATTGTTTAAGCTCGTCGGTAATGTAGCGCTCGCCGTTGGTTAGGGTTTGTTTGCGCGTCCATTCGGGTGGTACTTGGTTTTTATACTTATTGGTCACTTCCAGATAATACCCAAACACCGTATTGAAGCCAACTTTCAAACTGGCAATGCCCGTGCGTTCGATTTCCGCCTGTTGAATGCCGAGCAAGAGCGCTTTGGTGTGGCGTACCACATGGCGCAAGTCATCCAATTCTGGGTGAAACCCATCTGCGATAACGCCCCCTTTATTCAGATTAACGGGTGCATCCTCCACCACTTGGCGATCTATTTCATCACGCAGCATTTGACATGGATTGAGTCCTTCCGCGATTTTCATCAGATGGGCATTGCCACTACGCTGTAGCAATTGCTTCACCGGTTCGATGGCATACAGGGCGCGCTTGAGTTGCCCGACCTCCCGCGGATTGAGCTTTCCGAGTGGCGCTTTGGATATCAGGCGCTCCAAGTCACCCATTTGCGTTAGGAATTGCCCGACCTCAGCTTTGATGTCGCGTTGCTGACGAAAGTAACCTACCACCTCCAGGCGCTCTTCGATGGCTTGCTGCGACTTGAGCGGCAGCACGACCCATTTTTTGAGCAGGCGCGCCCCCATCGGCGAAATGGTACGATCGAGGATTCTGATGAGCGGTACGCCTGTTTCATGTGGGCTGTGCAGCAATTCTAAATTACGAATAGTGAAGCGATCGAGCCATACGTAGCGATCCGGCTGGATGCGGCTAATGCTGTTGACGTGGCGCAGGTTTTTATTTTCGGTGGCCGCAAGATAATGCAGCACAGCACCCGCTGCTACCTGCGCCAACTCGAATTCTTCTATGCCAAATCCTTTCAGATTTTGTACTTCAAAGTGCGTCCGTAATTTGTCGCGGGTATAGTCTTCTGTAAAAATCCATTCATCGAGGGGGTACGTGTAGAATTTTTCACCAAACCAACCTTCAAAATCCTTTTTGCGGTCTTTTGGAAAGATGACTTCTGCCGGATTAAAGCTCTGCAACAGTTTGTCAATATAGCCCTGTTCGCCTTCACTTACCAAAAACTCGCCAGTGGAAATGTCCAAGAAGGCTACCCCCACGGTATCTTTGTGCCAAAAAACGGAAGCCAAATAATTGTTACTTTTGTGGTCCAACAATTTGTCATCCACAGCGATGCCGGGCGTTATCACTTCGGTTACTTCGCGCCGCACGATTTTCTTTTGCGGGCTTGGTTTTTCCATTTGCTCGCAAATGGCCACGCGGTAGCCAGCACGCACGAGGCGAGGTAGGTACAAATCTATCGAGTGATGCGGAAAGCCTGCTAATGCCACATCGCTGCCGCCATTGTTGCGCGCGGTGAGCACAATGCCCAACACGCGCGACGTCGTGACGGCGTCTTCTCCGAAGGTTTCATAAAAATCACCTACCCTGAACAACAGAATAGCGTCTGGGTATTTGGTTTTTATCTTATAATACTGCGTCATGAGCGGCGTCAGACTCGTATTGTTGTTCTTTTCTATGGTATCGGTTGTTGCTTTGCGTGCCATTTTTGAGTATAATATACCGATGTGTACAATCTGCTGATTGTAAAGCCATTACAGCGATACAAGGTGGCATCATCACCATGCTCTTGGCCAAAGATAGGGAAAAACTGCTACCATTTGCTATAGCAGGGTACCGGATCTCGAAAAGCCTTGCGCAGGGCTTGTCCAAAATTGTAAGAAACCAGAATCGCGCCGAGGTAGTACCAATCGCGAGCGCCGCTGCCGCGCTGGTAGAGTAGATCAACGGGTTCGTTGCCTGGTAGGCGCGGGTTACTTAGCCGAGCAGCTTGGGCCCCATTGCCTTCAAACACCGCCCGATAATTGACGAAGGTATCGCTCACATCGTCGAGATAATCCGTGAGCAGCAGGCGCCCACCCGCTTCGAGGCACACGCTCCATTTGTCATCAATAAGAAAGCGCAAGCCAAAACCAATCTGAAAATTGACCTGCGTGCGGGCGTAAGGAGCATTGTAGCCAGGCAAACCCTGACCCTCCGTGCCCAATGGCTGCAATTCGAGCAACACGCCATCCAAGGTTGCTTTTGGATTAAAATAAAATCCGCCAATACCACCATATATATAAGGAAATGTGAAACTTTGCTCTGTGTGTCGGATGCGAATAAGATGTAGCTCGCCGGTCAGGTTGGCTTCTACAATAGGCGACTCGAACCGATACCCCCGTTCTGGGTAGGCACCACGGGCATCGTCGCCGTCCACACGGCCAAAATTGAGCATCAATTTTGCGGAGAACCGACTGCTAAAGCTCGTTCTGCCAAAAATGCCAAAGGCCGGCCGAATTTGTTGCACCATATCCACAGGGTTACGAGGCGATAGGTCGCCATTATAAGCCATAGCACCAATGGTAAATCCGATATCAATGGGCTGTGCGGATAATTGACTTACAAGCAGCAAGGTCAGGAGTGTAAAGTATTTTCTCATGGGATAGAAACCTGTTTTCGGGATAAATGTGTTTAAATGTTTCAGCTTCAAAAGAAGTAAAAACCGACGTATTATAACGCCTCAAACGACATATTATTTTGACGAATATGATATCCTGCCTCATGAATGCTGAACCGAAGCGGTACATTTTTTTCATCCTGAGCTAACTAAACTTGCTCCTCAACTGTTATCGTTTGGTATTTTTATACATCAAATACTATCCGCGTATGTCAATGGAAAATGGCCAAATCGAGTCAACTGAAAACAAACCAAAGCTAACCCGCGATCGCTTATCCAAAGCAAGCCGCATTTTCCGATTTATTCGCCCCTACCGATGGTCGTTCATTTTTGGAATGCTGCTGCTGAGTGCCTCTAGCTTATTATTCATGGTATTTCCGGGCGCTGCTGGCGAGATGGCAAACGTGGCAAACGGCAAACCTAAATTCGATTACAGCCTCCAACAGTTTGGCTTGTTTTTTTTAGTGCTGCTGCTGGTACAGGGGGTTTTTTCTTACTTGCGTACTATTTTGTTTGCCAATGTGAGTGAAAAAGGCATGGCTGATGTGCGCAAAGCCTTATATCAAAGCCTTATCACGCAGGATGTACCGTTTTTTGAGCAGCGCCGCGTAGGTGAATTGACCAGCCGGATTACCTCTGATGTAGAAAAACTGCAAACGGCTTTTTCGATTACTCTGGCTGAATTTATTCGACAAATTGTCATCCTGATAGCCGGTTTAGCCATTATTGCCTGGCTGACGCCGGCACTATCGTTTATTATGTTGCTTACCTTTCCGGTGGTAGTAGTTGTCGCCATGGTATTTGGCCGCTACATCCGACAGATTTCCAAAAAACGGCAAGATGAATTAGCGAACACGAATGTTATCGTAGAAGAAACCTTACAGTCGTTTACGGTAGTCAAATCTTTTACCAACGAATGGTACGAAGCACTGCGCTACGGCAAATCCATTGATAAAGTTGTACAGATTTCTTTAAAATTTGCTCGCACACGAGGTTTGTTTTTCATTTTTATCATTACAGTGCTATTTGGCGCTATATTTTTCATTCTCTGGCGGGGCGCCCTGTTGGTACAAAGTGGCGATATGGAAGTTGGCGACCTGTTTTCTTTCATTCTGTACACAGGCATTATCGGCGGTGCCATCGGCGGCTTGGGCAATTTATACACCGAACTCACCAGTGCGCTGGGAGCTACCGAACGCATACAGGAAATATTGGATCGGAATGGTGAAGTGCAGCCAATCAATGCTCCTTTGCAAGCACACGAACGGCTCCAAGGGTATATCGAATATCGCAATGTACTATTTAGCTATCCGACGCGCCCAGATATTCAGGTGCTCAAAGGCATTGATTTACAAATTCAGGCCGGACAGAAAGTCGCACTCGTGGGCGCCAGCGGTGCAGGTAAATCAACGATTGTGCAATTATTATTACAATTTTATAAAATTGATAGCGGTGCTATTTACGTAGATGGCAAATCCATTTATAATTATGATTTATTGAAATATCGGCAAAACATTGCTATTGTACCCCAAGAAGTACTACTTTTCGGCGGCAGTATCCGAGAAAATATATTATATGGGCAGCCAAATGCCACCGAAGCACAACTAATAGTAGCCGCCCAACAAGCCAACGCCTGGGAATTTATTCAATCCTTTCCAGAAGGATTGGACACCATCGTAGGCGAGCGCGGCGTGAAGCTCTCCGGCGGGCAGCGGCAGCGCGTAGCTATCGCCAGAGCCATACTAAAAGATCCCGCTATTCTGCTGCTGGATGAAGCCACTTCTTCGCTCGATGCCGAATCAGAAAAATTAGTGCAGGAAGCGCTCAATCGGCTCATGGAAGGCCGTACCTCCATTATCATTGCGCATCGGCTGGCCACCATCCGCGATGTAGATTGCATTTATGTGCTCGACAATGGGCATATCGTAGAGCAAGGCACCCACCAGGAGTTGTCGTTACGCGAGGATGGCCTGTACAATACTTTAGCGAAATTGCAATTTGAAATGGCGTAATGCCATGAGAAGTCTTTGTTTCAAGCAGAAAATTTATTTTCCTGATTTTCAATGATTTAAATACCGATACATGGTAAATTACTTGGATGAATAATAGATCAATGTTACGTTTTTTACCATATATATTACTTACATTTGGCATTATCGGTACAATGGCGCTGTACGCCCTTGAAGTGCAATATTTTGGGCGCACGTTTCATGTTAAGCAACTGATTATCAGTGCTTTAATCGTAAGTTTGATAATAGGCATAGGGCTTGCATGGTACTTACAACGCCGTGTAAAAGACCCCTTAGAGCGTGTGCAACTCTACTTAGCGTGTATATTATCTGCCGCTTTTGTACTACCTTTGCTTGCCGGATTAAGCAATCGCTTATTGAGCTTGTACCCATTGCGCAGCGTGCCCGTAGCGTTTGTAGAAACAGCTCCAAGATATAGCAGTCGCTTCGGATTAATTGATGGAACCAAAGAAGCCACATCGCATCGCACTTTTTTTTATTATGATGAACATTTACGTCAAATACAAACCCGTCAGCCCTTATTTCCCGAAGCCCAGCGCGGCGATACCGTTGTACTTAAAATAAAAAAAGGGTTGTGGGGGTATGATATTGTGATGTATTGATGTGTGAATGTGCCCCTACCCTTCTAAAACCCTTCTAAACCCTTAAACCTTTAAACCCCCTAAACCCTCATAATCCTTACTATGATTTTCTCCGAATACCATTCTTTACAAGCGCTCAATACTTTTCATTTAGATGCACGGGCGCGTTATTTCGTAGAAGCACACAGCGAATCCGATCTGCGCGCAGCCTTTCTGGCGGGTATTCGCCCTTTGCTCATCTTAGGCAGCGGTAGTAACATTCTGATTACCAAGAACTTTGAAGGCTTAGTCGTCCGAAATGCCATTGCCGGCAAGGCTATAATCGAAGAAACACCGGACTATGTAATAATCAGCGCAGGCGCAGGCGAAAACTGGCACGACTTTGTGCTTTGGGCGCTTGAACACAACTTTGGCGGTATCGAAAATTTGTCGCTGATACCTGGTACCGTGGGCGCCGCCCCTATTCAAAATATTGGCGCGTATGGTGTAGAACTGAAAGACGTTTTTCATAGCTTAGAAGCTATGGATATTGACACCGGCATCGTATCAACTTTTTCCTATGAAGATTGCCGCTTCGGCTACCGCGACAGCATTTTCAAAAACGAATGCAAAGGGCGGTACTGTATTACGCGAGTCACCTTTCAACTAACGACGGCCAATCACCGCATCAACACGGCTTACGGCGCCATTCGGGATACGCTACAGCAGCAGGGCATCTTGCAACCAACCATCCAAGATGTGAGCCGAGCCGTGATCGCCATTCGCAGCAGCAAACTACCTGACCCGACGCAGCTTGGCAATGCCGGTAGTTTTTTCAAAAATCCGGAGATTCCCGCTGCACAATTCGCTGATTTACAGCAACTTTTCCCAAATATTGTATCCTTTCCAAGTGCTATTGGGTACGTCAAAGTGCCTGCTGGCTGGCTCATTGAGCAATGTGGCTGGAAAGGGTTTCGGCGCGGCGATGCTGGCTGTTATGATAAACAGGCACTGGTGCTCGTGAATTATGGCCATGCTACTGGAGCTGACATTTGGCAATTGGCATTAGCCATTGCGGATTCTGTGGAAGCAAAATTTGGCATCCGGCTCAACCCAGAAGTAAATGTCATTTGATTATGCTATTATTAGCATTTTAAACCTTATGATATGAACGGCGCCTCCCATCGGATCCGGGTTTTTGAGCACCAACAACTCCGCGTCGGCGATGTTGTGGAGGGCGTTCTATTCACTTCCCAGCATCTCGATGCGCTTCAGGCTTTCGCCAAACGGCATTTTACGCCATATTTTAGTTTGATACCCGAAGGTGTTCGTTTCGCGCAATATGTTGGAGCATTGCAGGTGGGCAATCTGACGATTGAAATTCTTCCAAAAACCGATGCGGATAGCCAAACCATGCAGGCGGTATTGCTCGATATGCTTCGCTTATGCCAGATGCTGCCCCGCCAACCTACACCTGCTGACTTGCACGCGCAACGACTTACCCTACCCGAACTGTTCGTTGGACAATGGCTCGAATCGTTGGAGCAACTACTGCTTCGCGGGTTGGTGCAAGGTTATCAGCGAAAAGAAGCTGCTCGATTGAGTTTGAAAGGTCAATTGCGCTGGTCACAACAACTTCGGAATCAAGCGCGAGGGCTGCCTCAATTCATCACCATAGCCGAAGAACGCACGACCGTGCATCGGTACAAGCAAATTTTATACGCCGCTTTGAACAGGCTGCAAGCACTTCCGCTTTCGCCGGCCCAATCTTACAAGATGCAGCATTTACTGTTTCAATGGCCGCCACTCCCCCCAATCAAACAACTTCCACATGCTAACCAACTGCACTTCGACCGCCATACGCAACACTACAAGCAGCCCGTACAGGATGCCCTGTTGCTACTCCAGCAGTTGCAGCCAGGTGTACGCGGCGGCGCCCATCCTGCGCTGGCGATGCTGTTTGATATGAATCGGCTCTTTGAAACCTACATCTTCCGCCAACTACAGCAGGCAGCGCCAGAAGGTGTAAACCGTCATCCTAATCGCCTTTTTTGGCAGGATCGCTATCTTCGTCCGGATTTGCTGCTGCAGCTGCCGAATGGGCGACGTATTGTACTGGATATCAAATGGAAACACCTTCAACGACTCGCCCCTAATATGCACGATCTGCGCCAACTTTTCACCTATCATCAGTATTTCAATGCTACACATAGTGCATTGGTGTACCCGCGTGTAGCCAGTTTATCCGATCCCGATCCGATATCTTTTTATCCTGTGCCCGGCAGTTCAAATGTTTATACCATGCAAATTTTGTTCGCGGATATCGTCAAAAATGGCGCGCTCAATAAGGCACTTGGGCAGGAATTGCTCGAACGTTTATTATTACATTCTTTTTAGAGCATGTTTAAATTTCATACTTTGGTCTGCAAATGTTCATCTATGGAA
>CALMSP010000123.1 GCA_937872405.1 uncultured Saprospiraceae bacterium
TAAAATTGGCCCCCTTTCAGAGTACGTCAATGGGCATTCTGTGAAGTACGGCTACGGCCGCGTCAATGCCGACAAAGCCGTGCTGGAAGCTCTTCGCCGCGCCGACCGCAGCGCCGCGCCTGTGCTGGCTGAGGTTCGCACGGGTATCAGTTCGGGTAAAGGCTTGTTCCGCTTTCAAGTACAAAAACAAGCACCCGAAGGCTGGGGCGTACAGATTGGCGCTTTTTATGATTACGGCAACGTACTCATTCAAGCCGAACGCCTCCAAAGCCAGTTTGGACAACCGGTTATTGTGGGCATTAGTGAATTGGAAGGCAAAACAGTTTACAAAGTTGTAGTAGGCGCTTTCGCCGATGTGAATGCCGCCCGTGCCTTGCAGCAACGCATGGAAGCCGCAGGGGTGAAGGGTTTTGCACGACACTTCAAAGATGTTTAGCCGATTGTCATCATAACAACGACGCAGTCTCTTTCCAAATATCAAAACCGATTCAAATATGAAAAACACATTAAAAATCAGTATTTTAGCTTATGTCTTAATCCAAAGCGCAACAGCGGCAATGGCATTTCAGACCGATTTGCAAGGAGCTTGGCAGCAAGTAACCATGCAAAATGGTGCAGAAATAACCCGCGTATTGCTACTGAGCGACAATCATTTTGCCTGGACGGAGTACGCCACCACTGACGGCGCATTCCTCAGCACCAAAGGCGGTAGCTGGCAATTGGAAAACGAACAACTCACCTTCACGTATGAATTTCACACTGCTGATACGGGCATGGTAGGGCAATCCGAAAAGTGGTTGGCAAAAATAGAACAAGGAGAACTGCTGCTGCACCAAAACATTGCCGGAAGGCACCTGCGCTGGGAGGCTGCCGACCAAAACAAAACCACACCGCTCATAGGCGCCTGGCTCATGGCTGGTCGCGTAAATAATGGCGAAATCGCTCGCCGCGATACCAATGTGCCCCGCAAAACGATGAAAATACTGACGGCTGGGCACTTCCAATGGATTGCTTACAACACCGCTACAAAACAGTTTTTTGGAACTGGCGGCGGCCTGTACACGGCAGAAAATGGACTCTACACCGAACGCCTCCGCTTCTTCTCACGCGACAACAACCGGGTGGGCATGAACCTCGAATTCAAATTTGAAGTGCATGGCGACGACTGGCACCACAGTGGCAACAGTAGCAGTGGCGAACCCTTGTACGAAATCTGGGCGCGGCGCGAGCGCTAAGGCAATTATTACCATCCAAAATCGTAACACCAACCGCATCGCTGTATGAACAAACTAACCCAATGGCTGCCCGTAGTAAGTCTGCTGCTCTTGGCGGCCTGTCAGCCGGTATCTGATGACAAACACACAGAAACCTGTAATTATCTCAACTTTAAGACTCCCGGCGCTTACCAGTCGGCAGGTATTCAAATGATTGACATAGCCGGCGGCTACAAGGTATGGACCAAACGCTTTGGCAACAACAACCGCATTAAGGTGCTGCTGCTACATGGCGGGCCAGCCATGACCCACGAGTACATGGAGTGCTTCCAGAGCTTTTTCCCACAGGCAAATATCGAATTTTATGAATATGACCAATTGGGGTCGTATTATTCTGATCAACCAACCGATACGAACCTCTGGACGATAGCGCGTTTCGTAGAAGAAGTAGAACAGGTGCGCAAAGCGCTGGGACTTACCCCTGATAATTTTTTCCTGCTGGGCAACTCTTGGGGTGGCATACTGGCAATGGAGTATGCTCTGAAGTACCAACAAAATCTAAAAGGGTTGATTGTTTGTAATATGACCGCCGATTTCGGCAAATATGAAGCCTACAATGCACAATTGCGTAGCCAGCTGCGGCCTTCGCTGCTCGATTCCTTAAAATTTTATGAGGATCGGGGCGATTATGAAAATCCGGTTTATTTAGACCTCGTGGTCAATGAATACTACAAGCGCCACATTTGTCGGATGGATGAATTTCCCGAACCCGTCAACCGTACTTTCAAGCATGTGAATGGCGAGGTGTATGTGTATATGCAAGGTCCAAGCGAATTTGTGCCAGGCGGCATTCTGAAAGGCTGGAGTGTGTGGGATCGCCTATCGGAAATCAAAGTGCCTACCCTCACCGTCGGCGCTACTTACGACACTATGAACCCCGCTGAAATGGAAGAAATGAGCACCTTAGTGCAGCGCGGACGCTACCTGCATTGCCCCAATGGCAGCCACCTCGCTATGTGGGATGATCAGGAGGCTTTTATGAATGGCGTAATTCGCTTTATCCGCGATGTGGACGGCGGCGCTTTCGCTAAATGAAAACTTTTACGAATAGTAAATTCGTGTTAACCTGCTAATAATCAATCTTTTTTTAAACAGACAACACCATAGCGTTATACCATACGGCGGAAGTCCCCAATACAACCGGAGCTTCGCAGATAAGTGCAGCCTGACCGCCGCCGTATGGCAACTTTGTTACTTGCGGCGTGTTATTACGTCCAAATTAGGATCATGAATATGTCAGCTAAAGAACACGCCTTATTAGCAATGAATGACTTGGGCAAACGCGGCGTGCCTTTTCTCTTTGCTATTGATTTTGCGATGGAACGCCCCTGGGTTATACCGCTATCGAACGTGCGCCCGGAGGCCATTCTATACGACATCAACGGGCGCAGCAATGTCGGCCACCGACCGCCTGCACTCAACCGACCCATTTTTTTTGAAAAATATCCGATGCCATTCGCAGCATACGCGCCGCGCTTTCAGATTGTCAAAGACCATATTCAAGCGGGCAATAGTTTTTTAGTCAACCTGACCTGCCCAACGCCCATTGTTACCAATCTGAGCTTGTCGGATATTTTCTACCATAGCCGCGCGCGTTATAAGCTCTGGCTTCGAAATGAACTGGTGGTATTCTCCCCCGAAATTTTCATTCAAATTCGCTGCGGCCGGATCGCCTCCTTCCCAATGAAAGGTACGATTGATGCCGCTCTGCCCAATGCCGAGCAGCAAATTTTGCAAGATACCAAAGAACGCGCCGAACATCATACCATCGTGGATCTTATTCGGAATGATCTGAGCATGGTGGCTACCCAGGTGCGCGTAGAGCGCCTGCGCTACGTAGAATCGGTGCATACCAATGGCAAACACTTGCTGCAAGTAAGTTCACGCATTGCGGGCGACCTGCCGTCAGACTATTCGGCACGCTTAGGCGATATCGTATTTCAATTGTTGCCGGCTGGCTCTATCTGTGGTGCGCCCAAACCTAAAACGCTTGACATTATCCGACAGGCGGAGGGCTACGAGCGTGGCTTCTACACTGGTATTGTGGGGCTATTTGATGGGCTTGATCTGGACTGCGGCGTCATGATCCGATTCATAGAGTGCCACCCGGAAGGGCTATTATATAAAAGTGGCGGCGGCATTACGACCTTCAGCGATGCCACGAAGGAATACCAAGAAATGATTGACAAGGTGTACGTCCCCATTCCCAATGCCCGCTGCACGGCTGCGCCAACTATGATTAGCTAAGTTCAAAAACACGTAGCCACATCATGAATGCTTGCATAGAAACCATACGTATTGCCAATCGGCAGCTTGATCATATTCAGGCACATGAGGCGCGAATGCACCGCACGCGATCCGAACTTTGGGGGTGTACGGATTTTATTGCATTGAAAGATGTAATCACTATACCACCTGATTTGTCGAATGATACGCATAAATGTAGGGTTATATATGATGTCATTATTCACCAAATTATGATAGAACCTTACACGATCCGTACTATTCGGAACATCCGGCTGGTGACAGACGACACCATAGACTATCGCTACAAATGGCTCGACCGAAGCCGGTTTGCCGCGCACCAAGCCCTAGCGGACGCCGATGACATACTCCTTGTAACGCGCGGATACCTCACGGATACATCCTACGCCAATATTGCTTTTTTCGATGGTAACCGATGGCTTACCCCATCCACGCCACTCCTATCGGGTGTCCGCCGCCAGCGCCTGCTTCATGCTGGCATTCTTACGGAAGCACCCTTGCAACCCTCCGATCTGCCCTATTTTCAAAGCGCTCGCCTATTCAATGCTATGCTACCTTGGTCGGAAAGTCCCATCCTACCCATGAGCGTTTTTTTATGGTAGTTCACCCCTTGAATACCAGACGGCACACCTTTTTAAAAATGATTTGGTGAGCCGTAATCAGACTTCGCAAATCGTAAATAGCATTTCACTTTCCCTCCCCTCACTTCAACTGCCGCAGCACCTCGCTGATGGCGCGGTCGAGTTGGG
>CALMSP010000124.1 GCA_937872405.1 uncultured Saprospiraceae bacterium
CCCCAGGGCACTTCAATTCAGCCCCATCAAGGCATCACCACCAGATTTTGAAGGGCTTGTATGCTGATTCCATGTTTAGAATATACTTTGCTAATTTATAACATTCCAGCCGAACGAGGTGCTTATAGCTTACCTTTTTATTGAGGGTACGATGCTGAATCGTTTCGCTGAGGCGCTCTTCAAAAAAGCGTATGAAGGTTTGCTTGCCCGGATTTTTAAGAAAACAGCCATTGAGTTTTTGTTCAAAATCACTGGTTTTCAGGACCTTTTGATTGAACACCTTAAAAATGGTACGATCAACGAGGATAGGTTTGAACACTTCGGCTAAGTCAAGCGCCAGCGAATAGCGTCGGGCGCCGGGTTCGTGCAAAAAGCTGATGGTAGGGTTGAGTTGGGTATGGTAAATGGTATCCAGCGCGAGCGTATAGCACATCATATTGCCAAAAGAAATCAAGGCATTCACCTCATTGGAAGGCGGTTGTTTGCTGCGTCCGTTCATAGGAAAATCCTGAATAATCTGCTCAAAAGCCTGGTAATAAGTCTGTCGGCAATTCCCTTCGATGCCCATGAGTTCGGGCACGCTGCCGGTTTGTGCAATAGCAGTTCGATAGCCCTCGATAGCAGCGATTTGTGCGCCCACATCTCTGTCCCGATTTTGATAATAGCGCAAATTTTTGAGCATATTGAACGAAGCACCCTCGATGAGTCCCTGAGCGATGTGTAGCCGGCGGCGGGCCGAGAGGTAAGCTTTGGTTTGTTCTACCTGCATTTTGCCGGCCAGCAGTTGGTCTTTAGGTTGGAAAGAGCCGGTATAATGCTCATAATAATCGAAAAAATGCACACTGATTTGTTGTTTACCAAGAAAATTATAGAGCGCACTATTGGCATCCACACTACCAAAAATGTAAAGATGTTCGATACCTTCCACAGGTAAATACTTGGGTCTGGTTTCCTGCCCTTCATCATTTACGGGCACAAAGACTAAGGTATTGTCCTTGCGACTCATCCGACCGGGATTGAAAAGATAATAGGTCTTCTTCATATGGATAGATGGGTTGGTTGACTAACGGTTATGGATTGGCACATCATAATCTGTGCGCCCCTCAAACCTCATTGCTGTAACAAAAATCATAATAAGCGCAACGTTTACACATCGGCTTTTGAATAACCGGAGGGCAGGTTTCAGCACTTACGATGTGCGCTACCTGTTGTTCCCAGTCCTCCACCTCGGCGGGCGGGGCCGGCTGCACCGGCTCAGTGATTTTCAGTTTAGGATATTCGAGCAGCCCCTCGGCAGCGGGGATGCCATTGCGTTGCAACACATGTAAATAATACTGCACTTGTGCAATGTGTGCTGCTTCCTTTTTGTTCGATTTTTTTACTTCCCGTACCAATTGTCGGTTAGCATCATAATAATCAACTTTGATGCCCTCGATTTGCACCTCCTGCCAGCGCTCAGCCCGCTGGAGGTAGCTTGTTTCGCCAATGAGCTTACCCTCCGCCACCAAATCGCTACCCTGCTCCATCTGTATGCTATGATGAAACAACCAGAGCTTGCGGTGGCAAAGATGCAAATAAGCAATGTGGGTACCGGTCATAGCTGTATGCGATTTTAGTTACTTTGTGATTGGGTCAAAATCTTTGGTGCCTGATGCTATACAAGATTTACGAAATCCGCGAGATTTCGCAAATCCAGTGTGCCCTTTGCCAGATTTGCCAAATCTTCAAGATTTGGTAAATCTTCCGTTATGCATATTCCCAGACCCTTACTCCTCCATCAGCAATGGCTGAATCATTCTCCAATCCGCTGTGTATTGCCGATGCGCATGGACAAATGCTGACGTCCCCTCAAACCAGCCCAATACCTCATCGCGCTTTAAGTTAGTAGGCTGTTCAGATAAAAAACTGCGATAAGAACTCCAAGGATATTGCTCCCAATCCGGTGTAATTCCATGATGCAGTGGATTGCGGTGAATGTAAGCGATTAATGTTGTTAAATGCCCCTCTGTAGTGATAGCGCGGCGTCGGAATATTTTTTGCAATAAACTGCCGCTCCTACCCTGCTGCTGGTTGATTGCTTTTGCGTAGCTTAACAAGAAGCGGCGAAAGCGTTCGCGGACAATCCAAGCCGCCAAGCGCTGCCGAAGCGCTGCATGGTCTGAAGCAAGATTTACGAAATCCGCGAGATTTCGCAAATCCAATGTACCCTCTGCCAGATTTGCCAAATCTTCAAGATTTGGTAAATCTTCACGTACTGCTCTGACAAAAGTGCGATCCACTACTGTAAAATCCTGCATAGCTGCTGCCAAAATATCGGCTATTGATTTTGCCCGAATAGCTATATGAAAATGATTAGGCAGCAGGCAATAAGCATAGGTATCCCAATAGCTATTCATATAGTGCGCATACCTTGCCAAGAAAAAGCGATAGTTTTCGTTGCGAAAAAAAATGCGCTGCCCGCCATTACCTCGGTTAAAAATATGATACCACCCCTCTGGCTCAACCGGTAAGTGCATATCCACTTTTGCTGACATATCGGTAAATTTGTTTTAGTTGCTACGCAAGTGCACGATGCACGAAATGGGTGGGATTTCGTACATCATCTCCGTCCTTCGATCCTCCCCTAATTTAATTGGTCAAATCTTCCGGGCTTGGATGTTTTTTGCTCAATGCTCCATCTGTATGCCAAGATGAAACGACCAGCGCTTCGGGTGGCAAAAATGCAGAGGGGCAATGCGGATAGCGATTATATGAAAATACTTTGTGTGAACTTACTATCATCAATTCCACCTTCGTAAGAATAAATTTCTTGATAGTGCGACAAATAAAGAATTCCGAATTGATCTAATATTTCAGCATCACAATAACACCTGAGCTCTTTTTTTAATTCTGAATTTGAATAAATTGAAAACATGAACTTTGACAGGATTCCTGCGATTTGTTTCTTATCAATCATCTTTTGTACAAAATCACCTTCACCAAGTACAATGTTTCGATATATATTAAACACATCCGATCCAGAAATTTCTTCGGATTTAGCTACCCCATAAGGTTCTAAAAACTTCAATTCGTTTTCAGAAAAATAATCCCGACCAATTTTAAGAGGAACAAAAACAGACGTAGTATCATTATCAATCAACCTGAACTCTTCATGGATTTTTCGAAAGTCGAACGCCTTGAAATATGCCTTGTAAGAGCTAAGATTGACAAAATATTCGTCTTCATTCAGCTTATTAATTTCCGCATGTACTTTGTCATATAGCCTATCAAAATCTTTATTATTCAGAATCTCTTCATATTCTTGTTTTGAGATTTGCTCTCTCGTAATTTGATATCGTTTATCTTTTCCGTAGATTTTCACTTCCCGATCATAATTAAAAATGAAAACCTTACAGCCATCTTTACTGGCATTTCGATTAACACGTCCGGCTAATTGCTCATCACTATCAATCAAAGACTTATCTTTAAAACCAATATCCATATCGATATCAACTCCCGCTTCAACTACTTGCGTAGTGATGACTAACGTTCTGCGATGTTTTTTCTTTTGAATGGCTTTAATAATTTCCTGTCGGCGAGGTTCTAATATCGTTCCAGAGATGAGAAAAACTTCGTATTCTTTAAAGCGATCATCTTTTTCAATTATTCTATAAAAAGCAGAAGCTGATTTTTTGATAATGAACTCTATCAAACCGTTTACATTGTTTTCATTTTTTAGTGCGTATTTTTCCAATTCGTTATAAATAAAATCTACTAAATCATTCAGCTTTATTATTTCTCTTCCACTCTCTCCAAGTAAAGAAAAATCAAAAGTTACCCGTCCTCTAAAATTAGGATTATTGAAGTACAAGTGTTTGTTGGGGAGTAAAGGTGTAATCTTTCCTTTTGCCTCATCGCTTAGATTATCAATTTTGGGAAGCGTGGCAGACATCACAATAAAACGGATATTAAAGTGTTTGGCATAATGATGTAAATAAAAAATAATTTTGTCCCAATGCTTTGGGGCATAAGTTTGCAACTCGTCAATGATAACTATGGAATTACTCATTCGATGAAGGATATAATTCACGTCTTTTAAGTTGCCTTTCAAAATGTCAAAAAATTTGATGTGGGACAGCAGCGTGAAGGGATAATTGATAAATAAATTGTTGATGTAATTCAGTCGCTGATCCCCATATACTCCATCCTTACCTTCCTGACTTTCAGGCGAGTGAAAGCCTGCTTTGGAATGCAGTTGAATCACTTCTTCATCCTTTAGCTTGAGCGTTTTCTTAATGCTGGCAAAAGTCTGGGTTATCAGAGTCGTGAAAGGAAAGACATAATATACCTTGTTTAGCTTTTCGTCTGCTTGCAGTAATTCCAAAGCGCAGGCAAAGGACATATTTGTTTTTCCACCTCCAGTTGGCGCTTCCAGGTAAAATAACTTCTTGTCAGTATTTTGGCGGAGCGTCATTATGACTTCGGCTGCCATTTTTTGGCGGAGCAGATTCAGATTTTTGTTACTACGCTCCTGCAAATTTTTAAAAGCCAGATTGTAAAAATGATCAAGCTGTATTAACAGTTCTCTATTGTAAGACGTTTTATCATTATTAGCAAAATTGTGAATCAGTTGAGCTTTAAAATCACCATCTATCCAGCCAAAATCGTTAACAGGCATATCCTGCATAAAATCATTGGTAGCATAGTAATCTGAGGCTGTGAGTAAGGAGAAATTTAGCTTTAGCAGAGTGAAGAACGAGAAATAACTTCCATCATTTAGTTCATTCTTCACTTGCTGCAAAAACTTCTCTGCATCACTTAAAATGGCTCTTAGGCTGTTATTGAATGATTTTTTGTAAAGCTTCAGATAAGGAGACAAAGCATCAATCCTTCCTTGTTCAAAACCAACCTGATATTGCAAAAAACTGGCATGATGTTTCAAAATAGGACTCGCGAAAAGCAGCGTAGAAGCAGCCAGCAGATTACCCTCAAAACTGTTTAAGCCTTTTATCTGGGCAATCTCATTAAGATGAACATTCAAAAAAATAAAAGCGCTTAACACAGAATGCTGTGAGCTTATTCCATTCTCAGTATTAGGCTTGAATAATCGGGTATTCTTCATTTTCTCGATCTGGAAATTCTCATTAACTTTTCCATAATCATGAAAAACCAAAGCGTTTAGAAAAAGGCGCTTCATAAAGTTCCCAACATTATCAGTTTGCTGAACGCCAGGATTTACTTCGAGAATTTCTAATATTGAACTATCCACTACGTTATCGAGCTCGTGTACACCTGCTAACTTCAAGGCATACTCCATAACCAAATGAACGTGCTCGTGTAATTTTTCAAATGGCTTCTGCGTGTGAGTATGAGCGTAATAATGCATATAGTTTTCTAAAATGTCTTCTATGCGCTCATGCTCTGCATAAATCGTTTCAAAAGACTTGAATGATTTCATTTGTATGAAGTTTATAAAGATTGTCTACTTTGTAGCCTTTGTTCAACTTGAAAGAAGTATATGCGAAAGGTGCATATTCGTACTGAAAAAGTTCTTCATCATATCGAACCGGTAAGCGTTCAAAGTACATGAAATCATCTTCTGAAAATTGAAAATCCACAAATGAGAAGCTTACTCCTTCCTTTCCTGCCTTTACTGTTTCTTTTTTTATGAAAAGAGAATTCACTTGAAAACCTTCTGTTTGTTCAAATTCTTTAAAATCATAAACCTGAACATTTTCCCACCATAGAGAAAAGTCATTTTTTCCTAAGTAGGGAATAAATTCGGCTTCAAAATTTTGGATACGGTTTATTAAATCATCTTTCTCCGTCATCAAATAAATACGGTAAGAAGGCTTAATTAAAGTTTGCTCAGTTATAATAAGGTTGCCACCAGTTTCATGGCTAGCATAGCCAACACCATTATTGTATTGAATGACTGTTTTTTGAAAATTGCCTTTTTCATCGTCCAAAGGCTTTATTCCAATCAAAACATCTTTCAACTTTTGATAGTAATCTGGTAGAACTTCATTTTCCTGGAAGCCTTGTTCTCCTAGTATTGCCCCCAAAATGCCTAACACGCAGGGCTTGTGTATCATATTAAAGGTTAGATACATTGGCTCATTTGTGTCAGGCTTTTTGAGGAATCCAAAATCCGCTTTTATATCAAATGAAATGAGTTGTTTCATTGGTACAGCTTTAATTTAAATCCAACAGTTGTGCATTTGCCGGTGGATTATCCACCTTAGTGTTTTCAGATTGGTAATAAATCTCTACGGATTCAACATCATTGGTGTATTTATCCAACAAACTTGCGACCCTGGCAAAATCAAATGCCATTTTGTTGTCGTCTTTTTTCACGGTAATTAGGCGATTAAAGTTTGGCAGCACGACTTTGGAATCTTTCTTCAACTGCACCCAAAGCAGTAATTCATTGTCAGTTCCGGCTTTTGCAGCAGAATCATAGTATGTCACGCCCTTCCGCATTGCCTCTTTCAATTTTGTGATGTCATCCAGTGAGATACTTGCGGCTCCTTCTCCCGCGAGGACAGTTATATCTTTTAGATTGTTCGGATTGATCGAGAAATGGTGCAAATAATGTCCTTCCTGTAATTTAGATTGTCTTCCTAAGGTAGAAGCATCACTTTTCCCTTCTTCATCATCGGAAGCTTTTGGATTTCTGAAAGGGGACATGATTTGCTCTGAGAAAATATTATTCTCATGCCAAATATTTACACCATGATTGATTTGAACAGGACCATGAACCGAAATAGCTACATTGCTGTCTTTTGATTTTCCTTTTTTTGCAAAAGTGGCTCCAAACAGGCGAATGTCAAGACAGCTCAAAATGTCTTTTGCTACTATAGTTTTATTTTTTTCATCTGCGTGATCCGGGAACATGTCAGCATAGGCTTCATCCAAGCTAAAAGGCTTGAATTCCTTGTCAAAGCGTTTGAAGTAGAAAACCTTCTCATCTGGATGTATATCCTTTAAATAGTTCTTGATGGCATATTTCAATGCCTTATCTGTGGCATATACTGTTCCATCTGGCAAGGTGCGGGGTTGATGACTGAAGTCTGCGTTGTAATTGGAATTGATGGATTTTACAATTACGCAACCGAATACTCTATTTTGGAATGACATAGTTGTTAATTTTTTATTGATTAAAAGATTAGTTTTCTGATTTTTTGCTAAACACACTTTGAGCAAAGTAGCCTGCCAGAGTAAAAGGGAGAAGGGTTTTCATGTTCTTTTCATCTGGCTCAAAGCCCATGACTTCGCTCATGATTTTGTCGAACTCGTACTTTTTTGCATAAAATTTGATCGCATGTTTATAGGTATCAAAGGACCTTGCAATCTCGCGCTTTAACAGACTTGCATCCGTTTTTTGTAAAAAAGGCTCAAGCAATGCATGGGTACGATTTCCTGACTCGCTTTTATTAAGTAGGAAATGGATAATTTGACCTGCCGCAAATGCAAATTCATTATCACTTCGGATATGTTCATTTTCATCTGTGGCAATGGTCGATATGCGATTGATCAGTTCTTCTGTTTTATTGACCATTGATTTGTCGTTTAGAGATTTATTAAATTGTGTATAGTCAAAATATTCATAGAGGCTGAACCAGATGTTCAACTTTGCCTTTATGGAATAGTCGTTATTGCGATCATCATTTAGCCGAATGTCATCTAAAATGCCTTTAACCATAATGTCATCAAACATGGACTTTGTCACTGCCTGCCTTCTCGATTTGTAGATATAGTCGTAGAATGATTTGCGGTATTTCATCAATTGATTGAATGTGTTATCACTCATGTACTTTGCCTCAAGTTCACTAAAGTATTTTAGCCAGGCACCGCTCTTCACAATCAATTGACCGTTGAACATTAGATTTACTATGTTTCGCTCAAAATCGAATACATTTTCGACTTTTGTCTTGGAAGCTAAATCTCCATTTAGTGAAAAAACTTCCACTATCTTCACATCATCCATTTTATAGCGGAAAACAGGTACGAAGTCTATGTCAATGACTCTGCTCTTTTTTGCCATGGCATCAAAGAAAATCAAGTAATAATTGCTTAGATCTGTCTCCCTCTCCAGAAGCCTTTTAATAATTTCTACATACCCTACTTTGCCTTTTTCATCATTAAATATTTCTACAACTTTCTCTGTAAGTTCTTTCTTGTCTATAAAAATTGGCATTGGGTTGGGTAACTGCTTATTCTGTTGTAACCTAAAGAATTGCCATATTTTCATGGCTTCTTCGCCTGTCACTCTGTAATTATAAAGTAAGGAAGCTGTTGGATGCTTGAGGAAAGGCTTTTTATCATTAAAATAGCTGACGCTATCGCTGATCCCGTGAATTTCATCTGTCGAAGGCTTAATCTTGTTATAATCATCCTTATTGAAAACCTTTTCTGAAAGGTATAGCTGATGAACTTCTCTGTAATCTTCAATGCTTGGTATCGCTAAGAAAATATAAACTCCTTCGGCGGCTTTTAATTTTTCATATTCGTCCAACTCATCAAGTAAAGCGAATAGATGTTCATTCAAATAATTTCTGAATAGTTGATACCATTTTAAGTGATGTTCATTTTTAGCGGCATACGGTTCGGCTGTATCGAAATAGATATTTAACTCCCCTTTTATGAATTCTTCAAATTTGGCTTGGAGATTTTCTTGTGCTATCGTCTTGTCTTTAAATTCCGTTCGGATTGCAGATAAATCTCTATATTTTTCCAAGTTTTTCTTATTGAAGGAAAAAGCAAAAGGTGAACAAGTATTACCAAATATTTTTTTGATTGGATTAAAAATTTTGGCATTTGATACAGGGAGGCTATTCATCCAAAGTGGTAAGCATTTCTGTATAAAGGTTGATAATTCATCATCCTTCTTAGAATAAACTCCCACCTCTCTTTCTAAAAGATTTCCATTTTCATCCAAATCCAACAAGATATAAAGTCCTTCTTTAGGTTGTAGGTTGCGCGTGAAAACCTCTGGTTTGAGCGTATCTACGAAATTGATTATTTCCTGTATCATATTTGCAAATGTTGTTTATAAGTTTTAGCTTTATAGCAAAAAATAGGGAGACTTGAGTTTGGACCCCAAATCGGCTCATTCTTTACTTTTCAAATCGAAGATTTGGACTCTTCAACTATAAAAAAGTCATCCCGAGCTTTTTCCCTTTTATTAGGAATAAAACCTTTTCAAGAGTGATTGCACAAAAGTACAATCACTTTGTGAAAAAGTCAAGCCCAGAATGAAAAAAAATTACTGTCCAATTATTTTCGATAGTATATTCTCAAATTAAATTCTTATTTTTACGCTGTGAGATTCTTTCGTGGAATTGAAATGAATGTAAAAAAGTTACAGTCATAAACACTTCTTAATCGTACCAAGACTGGAATCTCACAGGCAGCCACATTTGGTTGCCTTTTTTATTTCACCGCCCCAAATCCAATCCCCGTACTATTCCCCACGCCCACATCCCAGGCGAAGGCGAGTTGTTCGGGGCTGCCTTGCACCCATACGGGGCAGTAGCTGCATTTGTTGTCTATACCTCGGTAGCGCTGTAGTTGGGTTTTGGCTTTGGGATAGTGGCGGGCGGAGGGGGGCTTTTAGCCCCCCCGGGGGAAGCCCGCGACGCGTAGCGTGTGGTTGGGGGGGTTGGCGGGGGGGGGAGCGCGTTTTGGGGG
>CALMSP010000125.1 GCA_937872405.1 uncultured Saprospiraceae bacterium
GTTTTTTGATTATTATTTGAAAGATGCACCCAAGCCGCTTTGGATGGAGCAAGGTGTACCAGCCATAGAGAAAGGCATTCGGCAGGGTTACGAATTATTGATGCAAGATGATCATTGATGATAAGAAGCCACGCTTACATTGGTAAAAACTGCCGAATAAGCACAGATAATCACGCTTTTATAAATAATCCCGTGCAGATAGATAAATAAAACCGGCACGGGATTATACCTTTTATAAAAAATAAAGACGTATTCATTTTCTTACGATAGACTGATCACCAATTCACTTTTAAAATGGGATTAGTTGGTTGCGTGATCTTTAGGTGGCGCACTGGCATGAAAATCCTGCGCAATCCGATTGGCGTAATTGTCGAGCAGAGCCAGCACACGCGCGCGATCCGCCGATTGAACAATCAATCCAATATGATGATCTTTGCGTAAGCGCCAGACGATCTCCGGGTCGTTGAAAGCACTATCATCAGGGTGTTGAAACCTCGCCAACGACACAATAATACCAGCATGATCATTGCGCCAAGGGGGTACTTCATAGTGTTTCTCCTTGGCCTTAGCATCTTCGATATACGCCCACTCTTTCCAGAGATTAATACCCGAAGAAGCCTCCACCATCTCGGCAATGTGGGCCCCCCCTACCCGCGAGGATGTTTCTAAAAAATAGTATTGCCCATCTTCGTGTGCTCGGATAAACTCTGTATGCGATGCGCTAAATAGCATACCGAACGCTTCCAGCACTTGCTGATTTAGTTGTTGTAGCGCTTGGTCTTCTTCTCCGCCAAATTCTACCGTTGCTGTGCGGAAAATACCCCCTCCATGTGCCACTTCAAAAGGCGTGTTCACGTATTTAGAAACACGACAAAATTTCACTTGCCGATCTACAATCAACGAATCGGCATGATACACATCACCGGGCTTGAATTGTTCGATCAGAAAATTGTGACGCGCTGGGCCCAATTGACCAAGTATATTCCAAAGGTCTTCTGTGCTATGTACCTTTCTGATGCCAATAGCCGATGCTTCCGTTCGTGGTTTTACCACCCATGGTGGAGCCACCTGTTGGATGTAAGCATGTATGTCGGCATCATTGAATAGGGCACTGAAAGGTGGAATTGGAATACCGGCTTCGGCAGCCCTAATGCGCATAGCCAACTTATCGCGGAAATACCGAGCAGTGGTTTGGCCCATGCCGGAAATTCGAAATTCTTCGCGCAGAAATGCACCTTTTTCTACATCAAAATCGTCAAGCGATACAATGCGATCTATTTTGCGGCTACGCATCACGTAAGCCAAGCCTTCTCGGATAATTTGATAATTTTCCGGCGTATTGGCATCATGTTCCACGTAGAACATTTCATCAATAGCCTCGCGGGGCCAGGGATCGTGCTCCAACGACTTTTTGGTGATGACCAACACGGTATTACCAGCTGCTTTGCAGGCTCGGATAAAGTCCATGCCTTTGAAAAAAGTAGCAACAAGCAGAAAAGTAAAGGGGTTCTCAGACATGGGCAAGTTTTAAATGATGAACTAAATACATACAATGGATTTGATTTTAGAATCAAATCTTATGGCTTTGTGATATGGTTAATTAGTTGATTTTTCCAATTCAAATAAAAATTCCAACAGCAGGCGCACACCATAAGCAGTGGCACTTTTCTGCGAGCTAAACTCCGAATCGGTAAGCGCCACGCCTGCAATATCCAGATGGGCCCAAGCGGGATGCTCACCGATGAAGGCTTCGAGGAATTTAGCAGCACTGATAGCCCCCCCAACGGGCCGACCGCTAAAATTGCGTACATCCGCTACGTCCGATTTGATGTCATCTTTGTAAGCATCCCAAAGCGGCAGACGCCAGAGGAGTTCGCCGGTGCGTTCGCCCGTTCGAATAAGCGCTTCGCAAAGTTGATCATTATTAGAAAATATTGCTGCGGCATGGTAGCCAAAGGTTCGCACGGTGCTACCGGTGAGCGTAGCTAAATCAATAAGATAATCCGGATTAAAATGTTTGACCATATACGCCAGCGCATCCGCCAGTATGAGCCTACCCTCCGCGTCGGTATCAATGACTTCGATTGTTTTGCCACTATACGAGCCAATCACATCGCCAGGCTTTACCGAGCGGCTATCTACGGAGTTTTCTGTGGCTGGTATGATGCCGATTACATGCACCTGCAGTTGCAACCGAGCTACCAGTTCCATCGCGCCCAGTACGGCTGCTGCACCCCCCATATCGCTTTTCATGAGGTGCATATTGGCGGAGGGTTTGATGGATAGCCCGCCCGTGTCGAAGGTGACCCCTTTGCCAACAAGACCAACCTTGCATGTGGGCTTACCCTTTGGCACGTATTCCATAATAATGAAAGATGGCGGAAGGTTACTACCTTGATTAACAGCTAATAAGGCATGCAAGCCAGTGGCTATGATTTGTTCTTTTGACCAAGTTTCTACGCGATAGTTGTAGCGTTTACCAGAGTCCGCAGCCCAATTGGCAAGATCCGTGGGTACTTTTTTATTACTGGGCGCATTGACCAAGTCAAAAATGCGCATTTGCGTTTCGGCCACCACGGTTGCCTTAGTAGCAGCTGCTTGAGCTGCTGGTACATGTGCTTCATCCACGACTATCGTTAATGACGCATCTGATTGTTGAAAAGGGTGCAGACCCGTATCCGTTGTTTTAAACAAGCCGATCCGATATGTTCCTAATAGAAGCCCTGTAACGGCAGCTTCTACCCATAGCACGAAGGCCTCACCCGCATTGCTATGCAGCAAGTTGACAGCGAGCTGAGCGGGCAGCTTTTGCCGATATTTATAAGAAAGGCTTCGAAGCGCCCGAATGACATCGGTAAAACTCGGTTTGGTGCCCAAGCCTAGTAAATACAGGCGTTGCGTGGCGGTGTACACTATATGCACCTCTGCGTGTTCTGCTTTGAAATCTTGGCGGAGTGCGGCGGCGGCTTTTATGTCATAATGTTTTTCAATAGCGTCGAGCGTGGCTTCGTGTGCACCATTGCCAATTACTGGTACTATGATAGTATCTGGATGTTGTTCCAGTTGATTTGATATAATAATCTTCATCGCGTGTGTGTCTTTTGGGCAGTTTGATTAAAAAATAACCATTCTACTGCTTTTGGAAATTCTTCTCCCCAGCGGGCTTCATGATGCTTGCCGTGGGGGTCAACTGATAAATGAAATTCTATATTCGTCATGGCATCTTCTTGCTGAATTGTGGTCATAAATCCTTTTAAACTGGGGATCATGTACTTGCTTTCAGCTTCACCGCCATAGAGGTACATCTTAATAGGAAATGGTTCGTCAGCTGCCATTACTTGCTGGTGAATGTTGGGCGATACCCACAGTGACGGCGAGAATACCATCAGCTTGCTAAATACCTCCGGATACATCAAACCAGCATAAATGGTGATCAGCCCTCCCATAGAACTACCGCCAATACCTGTATGTTCACGTTCTGGCAACGTTCGAAAATGCTTGTCTATGTAAGGTTTGAGGGTGTCAGCTAAGAAGCGGGCATATTTTTTACCCTCGCCTCGTCCGAGCTTTGTTTTCATGGAAGGTGTAAACTCGGCAATACGCTGTTCTTCTGCGTGGTCAATGGCAACAACAATGAGATCGCCCATATCCTGCTCTGCCAAGATTGCCATTTTTTTATCCACGGCCCAATTGCCAAATGGAGCATAATCGTCGTAAAGATTTTGCCCATCCTGCAAATACAGAACCGGATAGCGGCGTTCGCTCTGATAATAATCATGCGGTAATAGTGCTGCAATTCTTCGGGTTTTGATGAGTTGCGGCACTTCAAACTGTTCAGAAATAACAGAAATGACCGGTAAATACTTTGGATTATGCGCCATGCCATATTTTTTCCATCGAGGCACCCAGTCGCTCATTTTGCCTTGCTGTACGTGCGCACTGCGATTGCCTACTGCATTGCCAAAGCGGTCCACTTCCACATGCTGCCAGCCGCCTCGAGTATATTTGTATTCTATGAATTCCGACATATTTTCGGACACGGGCAACCCAATGGTATATATACCAGAGCCTATCTGGTTCATCATAAAACGGCTATCGTTAGGATTCCAGTTGTTGAAATTACCAACCAGATATACTGGCGCAGGGCTATTGTCATCTGTCCGTAGCTCAAGGAGCAGCGTTCGGGCTACTGTTTTTTCGCTTGATTGTACCGTATCTTGTGTCATATGCAAGTAAAGCGCTTGCCTGGGGCAACAATATATTTTGTTCTATCCCGATAGTGGGTTTTGGCTTAGCAGTATAATCGGGTAAAGTTACAAAAATAGGCAAGTTTTAATACTTCTCCGGCGATTTAGTTTTTACTTTAATCCAAGAGTAGCGAAAAGGTTTTGTAATCTTCATATTTTACTTATTTTTATTCCGAAAGGAAAAAGCTTTTGTAAGCATCGTTTTGTAAAGCTAAAATATCCGTGCATGAATCCACTTTGGGGTATTGACCTGGGCGGCACTAAAATAGAAGGTGTCGTAATGGAAAGCGCCGAGCAACCTACTGTATTGGCGCGGCTGCGCGTACCAACGGAGCAGGCCGGCGGCTATACGCATATTATCAACCAGATTGCCAAGCTGATTGACATGCTGAAAATGGAAACTGGCTTAAGCCCCAGCCGCATTGGAATTGGTACGCCCGGCACGATTGATCCTGGTTTGCAATTGATGAAAAACAGTAATACAACCAGCCTAAATGGTATGCCGCTCAAACGCGATCTGGAAGCAGTGCTGCGAATGCCGGTGGTAATGGCCAATGACGCCAACTGTTTTGCTATGGCGGAGGCCCAACTTGGCGCGGTGCAAGAGGTCATGCCCGATGCAGAAGTGGTATTTGGCGTGATTATGGGTACGGGCGTGGGCGGAGGTATTGTAGCACACCATCGCGTGATTAATGGTCGGCAGGGTATTGGCGGCGAATGGGGGCACAATTTTTTGGATGACTCTGGTGGCCGCTGCTATTGTGGGCATCTTGGTTGTGTAGAAACAATCATATCTGGGCCTGCACTCGAGCGTTACTACAAAAGTCTTACTGGCAATACGCTCAAGCTGCGCGATATTGCTGCCCGCTCATCGGAAGAGGAAGCAGCCAAACAAACGATGCAACGGCTGATCCAATTTTTTGGCAAAGCTATTGCTGTTGTTATCAACATCCTTGATCCAGATGCCATTGTACTCGGCGGTGGGGTAGGCAATATCCGCGAACTCTACACGGATGGCGTGGAGGAAGTCAAAAAACATGTGTTCAATCATCGTTTGGATACGTTATTTCTGAAACCCAAATTGGGCGACAGTGCCGGCGTTTTCGGGGCAGCACTTCTTACAAAATACTGATATTCAGACTATTGTAATGATTGAAGCTGGCAATAATATCATCGGTGCCTACCTCCTTATTTACAGCTACCTTACCTATGCTCGGAATTAAGCTAAACAGAATACGGCTATGCTCGTTTTTCTTATCATTACGTAGTAGTGCCAACAGGTACTCGAAGGCTTGTTCTGGGATAGGCTCATGACCATACAATCCGATGAGGAACTTATTGATACGGGTCATATCATCTAATGGCAATCCCGCTAAGCGCCACGATAGCCAAGTCTCGCACACCATACCGATGGCAATTGCTTCTCCGTGCAGCAGTGGCGCCTCACCAGAAAGTCGCAGACTCTCTACCGCATGACCAATGGTATGCCCAAAGTTCAACGCCTTACGGATACCATATTCAAAAGGATCCACCTCTACAATCTGCTTTTTGATGTTTACGGATGGCTCTATCCACTGCGCCCAGTCTTTGTTAGCCGGTTGCTGGCCTGCTACAATCGCCTGCCACTGTGCGGCATCGGCAATCAGGCTGTGCTTGATAATTTCTGCAAAACCACTGCGCAGTTCTCGTTCGGATAAAGTATTTAAAAATGCTGGGTCAATGAAGACCGCTTGCGGATTGCTGAAAACGCCGATGCTGTTTTTCACCTCTGCAAAATCAATACCCAACTTACCGCCCACCGAGGCGTCCACCTGCGAGAGCAAGGTGGTTGGCAGTTGCACAAAGTCAACACCCCGCTTGAATGTGGCCGCACAAAAACCGCCCATATCACCAATAACGCCACCCCCTACATTGATTACCAGCGCTTTACGATCTGCACCGCTTTGCAGCATATGCTGCCAAATGTACTGGCAGGTTCCGATGTGTTTGTGCTGTTCGCCAGGAGGCGTCTGGATGCAGTGAACGGGCGCAGGCAGTGTAAGCAGCACACGCGGCAGACAGAGCTGTGCAGTATTGTCATCACAAATGACTACCAGAAGGGAATACTGGCGCTGTGATAGCCACGCTGGCAGCGTTTGTTGAATAGCGCCAAAGTAAATGTTATAATCTGAAAGTGTAATGATACTCATAGAGCGGCATGGTTTGCCATTTACAACATTTAAGTGTTGAAAAAAATTTTACAAAGTTAGTATAATTATCGCAGACTAACGAGTAGCTACTCGCGGTGTGGGGTCTTGCCGATTGAGTGTAGCGGCCATTACTTCCGGGAATTGGTGCGGAGTGCAAGCAAACGTTGGAATGCCCATCTGTACAAACTGCCCTGCCACGCTGCGATCGTAGGCAGGAGCGCCTTCGTCATTAAGTGCAAGCAGGGAAATAAACTGCACTCCTTGCTGCACGATAGTAGCGGCGCGTTGTAGCATTTCCGATTGATTGCCGCCTTCATACAAATCGCTGATAAGCACCAATATTGTATCGCGAGGCTGCGTAAGAAGCGTTTGTGCGTAGGCGAGCGCCTGGTTAATGTCTGTACCGCCACCAAGCTGCGCTGCGAAAAGTAAATCTACTGGATCGCTCAGGTGCGCTGTAAGGTCAACCACGCTGGTATCAAATACCACTACCTGTGTACGAATGCTATGTAGAGAAGCCATAACTGCCCCCAACACGGCTGCATAGATGACCGAAGTCGTCATAGAGCCACTTTGATCCACTAAGAGAATCACCTGCCGTACATGTTGCCCTTTTCGGCCGTAGCCTACGAGGTCTTGGGGTATAATGGTGCGCCATGCTGGTTGGTAGTGCTTTAAATTTTTACGAATCGTTGCTGACCAATTGATATCGGCTGGTTTTGGCGGATGCTGACGTGCCTGTCGGTACAGAGTGCCGCGTAAGACCTGTAGCAAGGGCGCTTGCAATTTTTTTTGTAAGTCTTCCACTACCTTGCGTACCACTTCGCGGGCGGTTGCGCGCGTGGCTTCGGGCAGTGCTTTATTCAAAGACAGTATCACGGCAGCAAGATGAACGTCAGGAACAATGGATTCCAACAATTCGGGCTGTAGCAGCATTTGTTTCAGCCCTAATCGGTCGAGAGCGTCTTTTTGTAGTAATTGTACGACCGGTGTTGGGAAATAGGTGCGAATATCGCGTAGCCATCGGTTGATGCGGGGGGCAGAGTTGCCCAGATTTGCCGTTCGATCTTCATTGTACAACATGCCAAGCGCGGCATCCATGGCTTTTTGATGTGTGGTAAGTTGCACTGCCGCTTCAGGATCAGCTTGGCGCCCCAAAACGAGGCGCCACCTGACCCGGGTCTCTTCAGTCATTACCGTTTGATTAATCGGGCTAAAAAGAGTAGTACTACGGCGCCGACTAATGCAGTGACAATGTAGTTGACCGTGGCGTTACCAGTGGATACACTGATTTTCAGTACACTGAACAGCCAGCCGCCCAAAAAGCCGCCAACAATGCCAATGATGATGTTGCCAATGATGCCAAAACCAGAGCCTTTCATCAATTGACCAGCCAGCCAGCCGACCACAGCGCCGACTACAAGGAAATAGATTAATGCGGAAGCACTCATATAAAGTTGGAGTTTGGTTTCGTAAAGGCTAAAATACTAATTTTTTTTAAAAAAACGCCTGCTTTCGCAAATAAAATTTCGAAAAACCCCTTTCTCGCTATTTTTGTTGATTTTACACAACAATAGCAAATAATTTATCATTTTCGCAATGTCATTTTTACCAAACAAAACAATCGCCGCTTGAAGCAGCAGAAATACGGCACATTTACTTCCGAGCAGCAGGATGTGCTTCGATCCATTCGTACTTCCCGTATTCTATTGCCCGTATTGTTGGGGGTGGGGGCCGTGTCGTATTTACTATGGCGGCAGTTTGACCCAGTAGAATTTGCTGCTATCAGTTGGACGACGCACACCTACTTGTGGATGGGTATTGCGGTGTTTCTGTTTGTACTATGGCATTTGATGTATTCCCTGCGGCTCTATGTATTGTCCAATGGCGCTTTTGGCTGGTGGAAATGTATCGAATTGATCTTCATTTGGGAATTCGCCTCAGCGGTGTCGCCATCAGCAGTGGGGGGATCAACGGTCGCCTTTTTCATATTGGCTCAAGAAAAGCTGCCTGTGGCGAAGACAACTATGATCGTACTATACACGATTATGCTCGATGGCTTCTTTTTC
The DNA here is from genome assembly GCA_937872405.1 of uncultured Saprospiraceae bacterium. GTDB lineage: Bacteria > Bacteroidota > Bacteroidia > Chitinophagales > Saprospiraceae > JADJNW01. The sequence goes on from CALMSP010000125.1 coordinate 8,506, forward strand.
ATCTTTACCATCCCGATTCTGTATCTGTTGTTCGGGGGCACAATTATGCGGCCCGACGCGGCCAACATAGCCGATACAGGCGGCTGGGCTTTTTATTTTGTGACGGCTTATGCTGTTATGACCACCTACAGCCTTTTCTTTTACTATGGTATTTTTGTCAATCCAGGTCAATTGAAGCGTATTCTGGCTTTTTTTACAAGGCTGCCTATATTGCGTCGCTATCACAAAAGTGCTATTAAATTAGGCAACGACATGATTGTAGCTTCGGCTGAGCTGAAGGCACAGCGTTTCGGGTTACACTTCACAGCGGCTCTATCCACCTTCATTATCTGGACTTTGCGCTTCCTCATTCTAAATGCCTGCATTGTGGCTTTTGTAGATACCATACCCTTAGATTTTTCTACCCAGTTTGAGTTGTATGCCCGCCTCGAAATGATGTTTTTAATCTTTTTGTTTAGCCCAACGCCCGGCGGCACAGGTATCATTGAGTTACTCTTTGGTGGATTCTTGAGCGACTATATCGTTAGCCCAACGCTGGCTACCGTTGTGTCTCTATTTTGGCGCTTACTCACTTACTATTTTTACCTGCTGGCAGGGGTTATTATTATTCCCAATTGGATCCGAAAAATACTGAATGAACGACGCCGGCAGCGGGAAAGCGCAGTTTCGCAACGCTCCTAATTCAGGGTTTTCTGAGCAAATAGGCTGCCACTTCGGCACTATTCAATGTGTGCTGCCCATTTAGCCAGTGCAAGCGGGTATTCGGCATCTGATGCGTAAAACGGCGTACTGCCGCTGCTGCAATGACGCGATCGTGCGCGCCCAACAGCAGCCGAACTTGAATGTTTGTGTTTTGCTGTAAAATGCTTAATATCTGTCTTTTACGAATCGTAAAATATTGCATATTGTTCCAGGTATGGAGCAAGGCTACCCGTTGTGGCGTGTGCGACAACTGCCTGCAAATTAGCTGGACACTGGCTCGCGGTAGCACGCCACAGCGGCTAAGCCACCTTAGTAGTGTAAGCGTTTTTGGATGTTCGAGACAAAACTGCCGCCAAGCGACAGGTAACAGTCGGGCAAGCCCCATGCCTCGTGTACGAATACCATCGGGTGCCAGCAGGTACAAGGTATCCAAGCGAGCAGCAGAATGGGCTAAAGCGGCCAG
>CALMSP010000126.1 GCA_937872405.1 uncultured Saprospiraceae bacterium
AGGTATTGCTTGGACAAGTCGAAAAAAGTGCGCTGTTCGTCGCGGGTGTACATAGTGGGTTGAAAGGTTTAGAGGGTGAAAGGTTTAAGAGGTGATGGGTGATGGGTGATAGGTGATGGGACAGGGTGATGGCAAGATACGGAAAGCTGTTGAATAGAATTGGGCTTCTGTTGCGAAATTTCAAAATTTTAGTTAATAAAAAAGACCTGTGGCAGCTTGCATATCCTTGCACTAAATATTTTATCTTAAGAAGCTGTTCATCCATCATTTTCAGCATCAAAAGTATTGAAAATCAATGATTTAATTCATCCCCCATCCCCTATCCCCTATCCCCTATCCCCTATCACCTATCACCTATCACCTATCACCTATCACCCATCACCCATCACCCATCACCATTTACCCTTTACTTATCCCGTTGGCGAATAAAAAAATCAGGGAAGTAAAGATTTTCAATTTTACTATCGGTCCACACCAGCAGAATTTCATCCAACCCGAATGGCGGCCGTACCGCTCCAGCTTGTTGCAAATCCATCAGATACGATTTGAATTGATGCAAGATTGGCTTGAGTTGTCGCGTCGGAACATTGGCTATTTTTTTCACAAAATCGAGAATTTTTAATTCAAACGGCAACAATTGATCGTCCTGATTAAAAAAACGGTGCGTGGCACGCCATTGATTATCAAACCTTTCTACATCACCGATTTCCAATATTGCAAATAAATTGAGCAGGTGCATTCCCTTTCGGATACCTGTGCGTGGGTTGGCCTTGAATTCATCTTTGATAATCTTATGGCACCAAGCTATGCATTGTTCGTACTGACCACTCACAAAAAGCCCGATGACCAAGTTGCTGACAATAGCGATCGTACTGACCGGATTTACATTGTACCGCAGCAGATCCGCTTCTATACTTTCACTAATTTGCGCTATTTGCTTCGGATTATCTAAATTGATGTAATAGATCAACTTATAAATAGTGGTTTTTTGAAATAACACCGCCTGATCATGAAAATGGGTCGGTTTTTCTCGATCCAAGCGTGCAATCAGATCCGGTACGTACCGATACTGCCCTTTGGTAATGGCGGCGTGCAAAAAATTGGATAAATCTACAACGAAACGATGAAACTCGTCGCTTTTGTATTTAGGATGGTCATCCCACCATTCTAATACTTTGCCATAGTAAAAAAAGACCTGATCAAAATCGCCGATCAACTGATAATACATCGCCAAGGCTTGATAGTAGCGGCGTTGCCCTTGCGCCGAACGGGGCACCCCAGCGGTATCAAAGTTGTATGCTTGCTGGAATCGGGCTTTTTCTTCTGCTTCTTTCAGCTCAAACCGACTAATGATCTTACCTGCCAGTTGATAACACTGCTCTAAGTATTGCAGTTCTTCCGCCAAGAGCCGCATTTCATCTTGATGCTCCGTTACCACCTCGGCGATAAGACGCCCATAGTGTCTCTTTTGCAAATCAAATATAATACGACCTTCTTCCTTATTGATTTCTAATATAGACAAGTGGTCGCCAAGTTCTCGGGCCAAAGATTTTGATTCCCACAGTCGCACCTCGCTTTGTTCATAGAGTCCGCGCTCGTACAGGTAGCGCGCATCGAGTATCATTTCTTTGATGCGGGCAGCGTAAGAACCAGCACTGCGGTAGTCACGCATGCTGCGTAAAATGGCTTCATAGAGATAATTCTTGTCGGTGGGCAGATTTTTGCCAAATTGCTGCCGGAGCGCTGCTTCGTCGTAGCTTTCCATCGCATTAATCGCCTGAAACAACTCCAAGTAGCGACTGTGCCGGCCACTTTTCTGTGCATCCAATGTAAAGTAGCGCTTCTCCGTCTTCGACATCGCCCGAATCAATTCGTATAAATCGGTCTTGCTTTTCATCAACAAACTTTAAGCCTTGGGTTAAATTAATCATCCATAATTTTTACCAATCCAAATTTATAAATCTAAAAATCAATATTTTATAAATTAAATAATATTTATCAATTAGGATGAATACTTATAAAAACCACAGGTAGGTAGGCGGCTCCGGCCCTTGCCTCACGATTTTAGATATTCAATATATCCGAATAGCTTTGCCGTTTTCTAATTAAAAGATACCGTTCACATTTATAAAATGTGCTTTTCTTTATTCTTTTTATTTTTTTTTAAATCCCTTAGAAATTTAAATATTGACAGGTATTCCCTTAATTAAAAATCAACCTTTTAAAATATAAAAAACTTATTTTCAAATATTAACGCATTAATTTAAAATTTAAATTAAAACTATCACTTTACGATAGAAACCCAAAGTTAGGCAAATGCGTGGTTTTGCGCATCCAAAAGACAGGAATATATTTGTATCGTAATCAACAGGATTACATGGTGTAAGAAAAACAAAGGATTTGATTTTAATTTATGTCCTTTAATTCCAAGACTCACTTAGCTTGATTGGACGGTAGGCATGAGTAAAAGACTTGCCGTCCGGTTTTTTTCGGCGGGCAAAAGCGCCTGCACATACTATGATAAAACGATTCTAGTTCATAGGGCAATTCGGAGGCCCTGTCGCCCTTTGCGGCGCAGGGCATTTTTTTCCACTCCGATAGCTCGAACACCAAGTAAACCCGGTAAACGCGGCACGGCACAAAGCACATTCCGCTGTTTACCCCCTGAGGCAGGCGGCAATGGTTTTAATTTTGTTTTGTGATGCGCCTTTACAATCCAAACCACCGCTTTATTATTTAAAATGCTGAAAAATTCATCAATCGGAATCTGGTTATTAAAGTACGCCTGCCTCTTGTTTTTTTGATGTTAACAGCGCTTCGGCGCTCGAAAAATATAGGGTGTTTTATTTTTCAGAAGGGCAATTGGAGATAAGTAGATAGTTGCTATTATTCCGGGCTGGGTAGTAATGAAAGCATCACTGCCCAGTTTTCTTTTGTATTTGTTGCATGTGTATGGAGAGATAAAGAGGTAGCGTAATAACCAATGAATAGACAGTTGCGTTGCGTTTAAATAATATTTTTGGGGGTTTAAAAAATTGATTATCCGTTTTTTACCATCATAGACCGTCCCTCTCACACTTTGTTATTAGCGAAACACACAAATCCGAATGCGAAAGGGCCGAACGACACCATGCCGAACGGCCCTCGCCCGGATGCTTCCCTACGCTTCTTCGGCGTTGTATGTTACGATTGGAATTTCCACAAAAAAATCGGTACCAACCTGCGCTGTGCTTTGAAAATAGATACGCCCGCCCGCAGCTTCTACAATGTTCTTGCACATAGCCAGCCCCAGCCCCATGCCGGAGCTACGAGTTGTAAAATTAGGCTGGAATACCCGCTCGCGCATGGCTTCTGGTATGCCAGTGCCATTGTCGCGCACTTGTATGATGGCATGGTTGTCTTTTTGTCGCAGCATTACTTGGATGTTGCCGTGCCGCCCGTCTGGTATCGCTTGTAATGCATTTTTTAGGAGGTTGTTGAGCACCCGAACCATATGATCACGGTCGGCGCAGACCAATAATGTTTGCTCTGACAATTCCAAATGCAAGGAGATGCCTTCTTCGATTCCATCAGCGAATAAATTGAAAACCGATTGTACTGTATCATTGATGGAAAAGGTATCATTAAGAGGGGCAGGCATCGCCGCAAACCCAGAAAACTCCGTAGCAATACGCGCCAGCCCATCAATCTGCTCAATGAGTGTAGCCGATACCCGCTGTAGCAGCGCCGGCGTTTCTTGGGGCTTGGCTTGTGCTGCGCGTAGCAGGTGCTGAATGCTCAACTTCATGGGGGTTAGCGGATTCTTGATCTCGTGCGCTACTTGCTTCGCCATCTCACGCCAGGCACCTTCTCGTTCTGATTGACGCAGTTGTTCTGTGCTTTGGGCTAGTTTTTCAATCATCCGGTTGTATTCGCTCACTAATTCGCCTATTTCATCGTGGCTTTTCCAGTCTATAGGCATATTCTTACCTAATTGCAGCACTTTGAGCTTATCGCCGACTTCTGCAATTGGGCGGGTGATCGAATTGGCAATCAGAATAGATACCGCCCCGGTCATCAGCAATAAAAAAGCGTAGCTGTTGATCAACGTACCTGCAAAATCATCTATACGGATTTCCCAATCGGGCACATTACGACGGAAGAAATCAATCGTGATGGCGCCGGCTACCGCGAAAGACAATAAAGTAAGCAAAACTGCTAATATCTGAATGCGATTACGCAGCGAGGGTTTGCCAATAGCTGGGAAATAGGGCTGCAACAAAGCATTGCCTAATGAATACAATAACAACACCACCAATGATAACATTAATAAAGTGCAGGCGAAAAGAGAGGCGATCTGATTGGCCGTTGCCCCCGTGACTGGCTCATGATAATAATGTAATAATAAGGCGACGTATAAAGCAAATAATAAAATCCAGAGAATGAACCAAGTAATACCCGGAATTTGATTATCAATAAATAAATCGAATAAAGCGATGTAAATAAAAACAGCCGGCAATAGGATGATTATTCGAAATTGCAAATCTAATAACAGCAGAACCGGTGCCGCCACTGCCAGTGCTAAAGCTAAGGCCGCCAATCGTTGGTATTTATTCAATCCAATAGTGGCAATGATGATCATGAGGCGATGCGATACGAAGTACAAAGTCAGCAATAACAATGTGATGCTGCACAACCCGATCAAAGCAGCCGGACGCAAACGATAAAAGTCGGTTAGTTG
>CALMSP010000127.1 GCA_937872405.1 uncultured Saprospiraceae bacterium
AGCCTTTTAGTTGATAAAAATGATTTTTTCAAACAAATACCATCTATGAAGATCGAAATTCGGCGTTTGGATCAAGCATTCCACCTCGAAGCGCGCAATGAAAGCGGCAACACAATAGAATCGGATGCGGCGGAAGATATTGGCGGCAACGGCAAGGGGATGCGCCCAATGCAGATGTTGCTATCGAGCTTGGGAGCATGTAGTGCCATTGATGTGATTCATATCTTGAATCGGCAGCGGCAGCCTTTGCAAGATATTCGCATTACCCTCGACGGTGTACGCGATGCTGACAATACGCCCTCGCTTTTTACAGACATACACGTTCATTTCGACGTATATGGCGATCTTGACCCTAACAAAGTGGACAAAGCGGTAGCGCTTTCTATGGAAAAGTATTGCTCGGTAGCGCGCATTTTGGAGAAGACTGCCAGGCTTACCTGGGGTTTTGCGGTGCATCCAGGTTAGGCGGGTACGAGTGTATGAATCATGCTGATGAGTTCTTCCGCGCTGAAGGGGTTGATGAGGTAGGCATAGGCGCCTGCTTCGCGGCCCTTTTCGATGTCTTCCTTTTGGGCGGAAGCCGAAATAAAAATGAATGGAATATTGGCGGTTTCATTTTCTGCTCGAACTATTTGTAATAATTGAAATCCATTGATTCGAGGCATTTTGATGTCAGATACAATGATGTCAGGGCGATGCGCTCGTAATAAGTGTATGCCTTCTTCGCCGTTGCAGGCGCAAAGCATCTCAAAACCATGCATTTCGAGAATTTCGGTGATATTCTCGCGGATTTCGTCAGTGTCTTCGATCAGTAAAACCGTTTTCATGCAACTTTATCTGATATACATTGAAAGCAACGCAAAAGCTATAACACTGCCTCGTAATTTGGATGGATGACATGGTGACCCTAATACCATTTTCAAAAAGTCAAAAATTTACTAAATCTTAGAGATTTAGCAAATTTACTTTCGGGCATAACACTTGATTATCATTGCCGACCACCGCTCACTGTTCGTCAAATCACTTTTAAAATGGTATAAGTTGTCTGTTTATGAACATTCCCAAATTATATTAGGGCATAATAAAAGTAAGCACTTCCGGCCAATTGTGCAAATTTTTAGGCTTGAACTTCTTCGCTTTGCATCATTTTGTATTGGCGATATTTTGTACGCTCTTTAATAACAACCCGCAAAGAGAGCATAGCTATAATGAGTAGCCCACCCACTAAAGCCAGTTTGGAGGGGGTTTCACCATAGCCTATAAATACCCATACCGGATTGAGGATCGGTTCGAGCATACCCAGCAAGGAACCCTCTATAGCCAACACCCGCTTCAAACCATAGGTGAAAAAGAAAAAGCCCATGCCCATTTGTACAAAACCAAGAAAAAGCAACATTCCCCACTCCAACGGTTGAGGCGTTGCCGATTGGAGGTAGCTGGGTATAGCAATGAGCACCACGAGCACGTTGCCCCAAAAGATAGCCGCTTCGTGGCGGGTGGGGTCGTTTTTGCGTTGCCCCAGCATCATGGCGGCGAGGAGTACGCCAGAGCCAAGTGCTATCACATTGCCGGTCGTGTTGCCCATTTCCAGGTCACCCAGAAAGAATAGCACCATGCCCAGAAAGCAAACTACGATTGTCCAGATGTTGATGCGCTCTAACGGAAGTCGAAAAAGCAGTGGCTCCAGCAGTAGCACATAGATGGGAGCCGTGTATTGTAGAAAAATAGCATTGGCGGCGGTGGTCAGCTTTGTGGAAAACACAAAAGTCATCATCAATGCTGCATACACGATGCTCACGAAAATCGTAAGTCCATTCAGACGAAAAATTGCGTTGCGAAAAAGCAACCCAAAAAGCAAGGCTGCGCAAGCGGAGCGATAAAATAAAATGGTAAGCGGCTCAAAAGGAAGCAATTTAATGAATAGCCCGCCGGTACTCCAAAGTAAAGCAGCGACCGCTACGGCCAGTAAACCTGCCTTATGAGCAGAGAGTCGGGTTAGCATGATTGATAGTTTTTTCGGTTCTAACCCTGAAGCCCGAACGAATAGTTCCAGTCAATCTGAAAAAAAACGAATACCAATGCTAATTTTAACCGAAAGCACATATGCTGCAATTTATTATTTTATAAAATATTAAAAATCAGGGCATTATAAAACGTAAAGCACATTGCCTTTAGTTGGAAGTAGTATTATTCTTGGTCATCTATTACAGGCAGTGCGGTTTCTCTGAGTACATCCTGTCGGACACTTGGAAAATAGAGCGTGCTATGCAACGGGCGCACCGAAATATTATTAGAAATGCGGCTACGTAGGTGAATATCAAATGAAAGATTATAGGGTTGCATGTTGACGTCATCCACTTTTTCGAGTGGAAAGGCATCCAATGTTTCTATGGTAATCATATATTTTCGGCGCTGGGCATCAGGTTCTATTTTCGCTAAGCGCACATTGAGGTTGCGGTCGCTACGGCGCACGGTCAGGTTGCCGATGTAAGGCTTTTCATTGAAATCCACTGGGTTATAGATGTCTTCTATATCCACTTCAAAGCGCCACTGGAAGGAAAACTGACGGTTCTCCTTTCGGTTGAGGTCAAATTCGCCGGCGCCCACGGCTGCAATCGGATGCGTGCTGGTTTGTATCTCCTCGTTGATACGAAAACGAATATATTCCCCACCTACCGGATAGCGGCTGCGGATGGTGTACACCAAGGGCAAACGACTGGGACGGGTAGCGGTTGCGCCTTCAAAATTGCTTCGCAGGGGTTTACCGCTAATCACAAAACGACACCCTGAGATTCCTTCCTTCGTATCCTTGAAAAATTCTGCTTTCAGATTAGGCATGCCATCGTACACACCCGGTTGTACCGATTCTATTTCCCAGAAGTTGGCAGTCATATTCTCTGGCACACCTTCCAGTACTAAAAAATGCTTGTGCTCAAAGCCTTCCGTCATTACCGGAAAGTCGCGCGATTTTTGGAATACGGGGCGAATTTGTTCAAAATACCGACGAATAAATTCTGGAGAGGGCAGCTTGTTGAAAAGTTTTTCGCGGGTGCTGTTGCGCTCTTCAAAATCAGCATATACAATGGTTTCCCAGTCCACTCCGGCGAAGGTTGTGGCAGAGCGCTTGCCCACGCCAAAGGACGTCTTGAGGCGCACCGGTAGTGGGCCATTCAAATCAATACCACCTTCCATGGCAATTCTGCGGTTTTCCTCAGCAGAGGTAATGTGCCGAACCAATACCCCTTCAAACTCGCGCATGTAGTACGCTTTGTTGATATAGTGCGGATTATCTATATAAAATTTCCATAATTTCATTAAGGCTTCGGCTGTTAGCTCGTTGTTGGCGTCGAGCACTAATTTGAGCGGCGACACAAAAGAACCCGCTAAGGCCAGTACCGAAGACTCACGCCGACTGTCGGTATCCAAGGCTGCCTTGAAGGCGGCATAGGGCGGCTCCACACCTGCGTCCAGCGCCGCTTTGAGATAGCTACCGCAGGTTTTGGTTAGAATGAACGTGTCAAAATTCTCATCCGGATTAATGGCAAACTGATCCCTTAGCTCATCGAATTGCAGCACGCGCGTCGGCTGGAAATTTGTCATCTGTAAGGGCTGGTTCAGTTCCTGTTCGTGAAAAATGTAATACAGCAATCCGCCGCCTCGTATGTCGGCAGTTTCCACTTTGGTGCGCAGGGTGCGTCCGCCAAGGAAGCGCGTAATATCGTTGGGTACATAGTCGCGATTGGCGCCAGAAACACCAAAACCACAGTACTGCGCATGCAATTTGAATTTTTGCTGCAAGGCATAGCCAAGCGATATTTTAGAATAGCTACGCACCGGGGGCCAATTTTCTTGGCGGTATTTTTCGAGTTTGTCAACGGTTTTATCCGTTTTTTGTGCAAAAAGCTCGCCAAAAGGCAATAATAACAAGGCGATCAGGATTATTTTTTGCATAGGCGTTATGATTCCGTTTTTGTTTTTGATAATGCGACAAGTGGTGTTTGGTTACATTTTTTTTAGACAAAACGCAAACGATAATTTTTTATCTTATTTGAAGCTGAAAAATTTGTGCCAAGGAGTACACCAAAGCAAACGCCTGCAATTTTCTTCTATGGAGAAAACAACAGGCGTTGTGCGCTGAGCATATGTTGTTATTTTGATTTATTTAGCGCTCTATTCATAGATTAAAGCATTGAAATACAAATAATTGCATGATTTTTTTATTACATTAATGTATGCTGGGTTGGGGCACATCTTTTAAGGTTACTTCTATGTTGCGCTCGTGCGCTACCGACGCAAATTCGTGGATGATGTTCAGCGCATCGTAGTCAATATCCTGGCTACGCGAACCGTCAATCACTACATGGCAATCATGTGGCAGGTGCTCTAAGGTAAGTTGCAGGCTGGCTTTATTGATAAACGACACATGCTCACTGAGCATAATCGTGATGTGCTGCTTGCCATTTGTAGTGTATTCTTCCTCGTGGAAAAAATAAGGGGTTTTGTAATTGGCTTTGAGAATGAAAAAAATCCCTACTGCCATGCCAATAAGGATACCAATGAGCAAATCAGTAAGCAAAATTGCCACCACCGTAGTCATAAAAGGGAAAAATTGATCAAAGCCCAATTGGTACTGCTGTTTGAATAATTTTGGCTTGGCTAATTTGTACCCCACCAGTAGCAGAACAGCAGCTAAACACGCAAGGGGTATCATATTAAGCAAATTGGGTATTAGTAAGATAGAGAGAATCAGTAGAATACCATGATACACTGCCGACATTTTGGTGCGGCTGCCTGCTTCGAGGTTGGCTGTACTGCGCACGATTACGGCGGTCATTGGCAAGCCACCAATCAATCCCGCTAGGATGTTGCCCACACCTTGCGCTTTTAATTCGCGGTTTTGCGGTGTGCGGCGCTTGTGCGGGTCGAGTTTGTCCACTGCTTCTATACTCAAAAGGGTTTCCAAACTGGCAATGATGGCGATAATCGCTGCGACTTTCCAGACTAAAATATTCGTGATAGCGCTAAAGTCTGGAAAAATCAAGGCGGATTGCCCATCTCCTCCGCCACTCAGCGTAGGCAGGTTCACCAAATGCGAGCTTTCAATTGTCCATAAAGGCATTACAATTTTTAGCCCAACATTTATAAGAACACTAGCAACTACGGCTACCAAAGCGCCAGGTATAATCTTTGCCCACTTCTGTTTTTTCATCAACGGTCGCTCCCATAGAATAAGAATCGCTAAGGATAATAGCCCAACCAGAAAAGCACCAGGTTGTATGTGTTGCAGCGAGTAAAAAAAATTGGTAAAGGTATTGTGCCCATGACCATCGTCATATTCTACACTGCCAAAAGCTTCTTGATCTACGCCCAAAAAATGCGGGATTTGCTTTAAAATGAGAATCAAACCAATGGCTGCCAGCATACCCTTGATCACAGAAGATGGAAAGTACAAACCGATGATGCCCGCCTTTACGTAGCCCATGATGAGCTGTATGATACCTGCCAGTACCACCGCTAACAAAAATACCTCGAAGGAGCCTAACTCGGTAATAGCATTCAACACAATGATTGTAAGCCCTGCCGCCGGACCGCTCACGCTTAGGTGCGAGCCGCTGAGCAAACCAACTACAATGCCACCTACTACCCCAGTGATAAGCCCCGAAAATAAAGGGGCGCCGGAGGCCAAAGCAATACCTAAACACAAAGGCAGCGCCACCAAAAAAACAACCAAACCCGCTGGCAAATCGCTACGAAACTCCTTCAAATAACGGCTAAAATTTTCTTGCATGGCGAACTAAAGATTTTTTTTAAAGCGCTTAACTTTCTGGCGACCTGAAACAGCCTCCGGAAAACGCTGACTGAGTGTAATAAATATAATATCGAAAAAATAATTGGCGTGAAAAGGCTATGCACATTACCTATAACCACCCTAAATATCTGGTTTATAAGGATTTGAAGATAACGCTACCTTTATAAAATTGTAAATCCGAACAACACAATCCTAAGCAGATTAAAAGGCACAGCATAAAAAACTGCTAACCACAAATAACGGAATTCCGTACTGATTGTTCGATGTTGAAATCGTTAAACAAAAGTTAAAGAATAGTTTTGCTATCGTAGTGGTAGGGTTAGAATAACTTTTGTGAGGTAACAACTTTTGATGTGACGATTGGATTTAATGCTTTTGGCGGTGGGGTGGCTCATAAATCAATCGTACAAAAGTGCTCATGCGGTCGTTGCCCATCTTGACAGGAATACCTGGCACAATGCCCACCATAAGGGTTTCATTGAGCATCAGACGCATCTGGGGACGTATAATCATACTAAAATGACCCTCATCCAACAGTTTATTTAGTTCTACACCTATAAAATGGCGGCTGCCGGGTATCATATAGTGAATATTGGTATTTACTTCATAGCCCAATTGCCAATTGGTATCATAAAAATGGCGATGCAAACGCGGCCCCGTATAAATTAGCGAATGCCAATCGGGGCCCCAGCGCTTGGCTGCAATAAAAAATGGATTGAGCAATACCCCTTTAAAAGCGTTGCGTGAATTAAGGCGATTTAAATCCGTGAATTCCCATTCTACAATGCCACCTACGGCCAGAGAGGTTTGGTACTTGCCCGACACCAAAAAGGTGTATTGGGTCGCCAATTTTAGACTTTCTATGCGGTTGGAAGGCAATGTAGCATTGGCATTCTCTTCGCGTGCCAGCCGATTGAGTCGGTGTATGGTTACCGGCACTTCTACTTCCAGCCCCCAGCGATCCATCACCGCCCATTCATATTCAATCAGCATTTCGTAGCTATTATAATCCTTCCGATCTACCAACGCGGCACCCACATTCCATTCGCGTTCGCCTTTGTGTGCGCCCAGGTCGCGTATGAGATCAATATACAGCGGCTCGGCGTGTAAGATTTTTAGAGGCAATAGGGGAATAGCTTCTTGTTCTTCTTGCGCAAATACTGGTGTTGTAATCATCCATGATACAAGAAGCAGCCAACCAAACAGCCATGAGTTACGCATAATAAGGGTCACTTTTTTGCTGCAAAAGTAACCCTTGCACATTAGGACGACCTTAAAACCAGATTAAAATGCGATTAGAATTTCGCTTTCCCCTCATTGTTGCATCTCCAAATCAAGGATGCTCGTCTTTACACAAGCCTACAATTTTGTGAAATACATCATGCAAAGCTGTTAATGACTGCACAACGGCGGCATCGCTGCCCTGTTTTTTGATCAGCTTGTGCAACGCCTTGCTGTCGGTGCGTAGTTGCTGCACGGCAGCCTTGATGGGCGGCGTGTTGTACTCGGCAGGTATGGCTGCTTTGGCCAATGCCATTGCTTTGCTGTACATCTCACCTGCTCGGCTGCGAATGGGTGCTAAGTCGCCATCTTCCATCGGGTGAAAGGTCTGCGACATCACGCCGTGAAAGGTTTTTAGCTCCGCCCAGCTATCAAAAATGGACTTGTTGGACTGCGCCGAAGCGGATGTCATGTTCGCTAAGCTCAGTACGAGCGCGGACAGACAGATGAAAAGTGTTTTGTTCATGTTTTGTTTGTTTAGCAAGGTTTTATAATAAAAAATATCACAACTCGTGTATTCATTTAGTTTGGATGGCAATGAAAAGATACGGTTTCTGTTTTTTTGTTGCTACCGCTATGATCCAGCGCTGCCGTTACTTCTAATATCATATCTGAATGGCGGCTGACGTTATTCACCCAAGTCTGATTCACCTTTAGTGAGGTGCCATGTGTGTGGCGGTCTCTGCTGAATACGACCGAGTTATCAGCTTTTTTGCGAATGACTACCTCCCAACCATGCAGTTCCTTGGCAGCGCTGATGTTGGCTTCGATGCGCACGGTGTCGCCCAGCGAGAAGGCTTGACCGGCCCGTGGGGATGTGATTTCAATATTTACCGCGGAAGTATCATCCAATTGATCTTTTTCACAAGCGGTGAATAATAACATTGCCGGAAAGACTATCATAGTGAATGTTGCAAGATTTTTCATGCTATAAAATTTTAGTGAATTTTAATTATCAGGTTATAATATTTTGCAAACTTCAAAGATTTACAAACTGGAAAGCGATGCGCTGATTCAATGAAATTCCGAAATTTCCTTTCGGCATTGCAGGCGCGCACAGGTACATACATTAGCAGCATGAGCACTGCCGCAATGAACACACGTTTCATATGTCGTTTTTACGAAATAATGATGCTCCGTAACGGATTTGCAAAATCTTCAGGATTTTGTAAATCTGCCATTTTTAGAAGCCTTGTCCTAAAATCAGGCTAATGCGCCAAGTCATATTTTTAGTAGAAAAGCCAACAAACATGAGCCTTCAGCGCAGGGCAAAGCCATCAAAGGATAAAAATCTTTTGGAAGAAGTAAGCATCAAGCCTCCGGCGGCTGGAAGATGGTCGGGCAGCAAGCACTTTTAATGATGGAAACATCTGGCGCTTGCGGTTGGGTAGTATTTTGACGGAGAGATAAGTTGGAAATGGGAATTTCTTTGATAATAAATTGTGCGAGTTCGAGTTTCTCGACGATGCGCAGCGGGCGCTCCTGTGCGTCGCGGCGTTCTTGCTCGGCAGCTTGCAGGCGTTGCATGAGAATGCACTTACCGTTGCAGGCTAACTCCGGGCGGTCGCGGTTTTCGCAGAGTTCATTGGTAATGTACGTCTGATTAAGTCCATACCACATCAATACACCGCCTTTGAGCAACAATTGCCAAGCGATTAGGAAAACCATTAATATGGATATACATTGCCTCATATTTGCAATAAAATTGCACAAATATAGCATCTGTTCGCGGTTTTACCAATGATAAAAATCAGTTTTGACAATACACTTACAAAAAATAGATTATAAGTCATTGGCGAAGCAAACAGTTGCTCGGCTCTCCTGTTAGAAAGTATAACAACACAAATCGCTTGTTTTGTACAATAGCATATCTTACTCCTAAAAAGGGTCGAGACATGCCACTGATTACGCAATTTTGCTTTACTTTTGCAGCGTTTTGCAAAACCAAAATCCTGAATATAATATGGCATTTCGTAAAGAAAAAGACAGTATTGGCTATATTGATGTGCCGGCTGACAAATATTGGGCAGCGCAGACGCAGCGCTCGATGGAGAATTTTAAAATCGGCGGACACCTCATGCCAGTAGAAATTATTCGCGCTTTTGCTACTTTAAAAAAGGCGTCGGCGCGCACCAATGAAGCATTGGGGGTTTTAGAGAAGGAAAAAGCAGATTTGATCGTGCAGGTGTGTGATGAAATATTGGCGGGTGAACTCGACGATCAATTTCCACTGGTGGTGTGGCAGACTGGCTCCGGTACGCAGAGCAACATGAATGTAAATGAGGTGATTGCCAATCGTGCGCATGTACTCAACGGCGGTTCGTTGCTCCATGAAAAAAAAGTGCTACATCCCAATGACGATGTAAATAAATCTCAATCTTCCAACGATACGTTCCCGACGGCAATGCACATTGCGGCTTACACCGTGCTGCTGAAAACGACCATTCCGGGCATTGAACAATTGCGCAATACCCTGAAAAAGAAGGCGGAAACGATGATGGATATTGTAAAAATCGGGCGCACGCACTTCATGGACGCCACGCCGCTCGCGCTGGGGCAGGAGTTTTCGGGGTATGTATCACAATTGGATCATGGCATCCGGGCTATTAAAAATACACTGCCGCATTTAGCAGAATTAGCGCTCGGCGGCTCGGCAGTGGGTACGGGGCTAAATGTGCCAGCGGGTTATGATGTAATGGTAGCAGAAAAAATTGCAGCTTATACAGGCTTACCGTTCGTGACAGCGGAGAACAAGTTTGAAGCGCTTGCTGCTCATGATGCTATTGTTGAAGCGCATGGTGCACTCAAGACAGTGGCTTGCGCTTTGATGAAAATAGCCAATGATATTCGAATGCTCAGCTCAGGCCCGCGCAGTGGTATCGGCGAAATCATCATTCCAGCCAACGAGCCTGGTTCTTCTATCATGCCTGGCAAGGTAAATCCTACCCAGTCGGAAGCAATGACGATGGCAATGGCGCAGGTGACTGGCAATGATGTGGCGATCAATGTGGGTGGTATGAATGGTCATTTTGAACTGAATGTATTCAAACCGATGATGATTTTCAACTTCCTAATGTCGGCACGCCTCATCGGGGATGCTTGCGTCAGCTTCGACGAGCATTGTGCAGTGGATATTGAACCGAACCGCCTGCGCATCAAGGAATTGATGGAGAAATCGTTGATGCTGGTTACGGCTTTGAATACACATATTGGTTATGACAATGCCGCTGCGATTGCTAAAAAAGCACATGCAGAGGAGAAAACGCTCAAAGAAGCAGCCATCGAGTTGGGGCTACTGACGGCGGAGCAATTTGATGCCTGGGTAAAACCGGAAGATATGGTGGGTAACTTGAATTGGTAATAGCTCAAAACGGTAGATGAGATGCCGTAAATCTTCAGAATTTGCGAAATCTGGAAATAAAAAACGGATTTGACCCACTGCCCTCGAGATACATAGCAATAAAAATTGATGTGTATATCTTTGGTGGTCAGCGCATCAATCTTTTTATTTAAATGATAGTAGAAATGCGCTCTTCAATGATAACTTTCTTCAGATTAATGTGCCCGTCGTATATGGCTAAGGCCGCGAGGTCACCAATTTGTACACAACCGCATACCACTTGTGGATGAAGCTCTGGCGTACCAATGCCCGCCTCTAATACTTTGGTCACCACTTCGCGCACGGT
>CALMSP010000128.1 GCA_937872405.1 uncultured Saprospiraceae bacterium
AACAATTTTATCGTTTGTCCTTGTGCGCGGGTGCCCGGCAGCAAAGATTGTCGCACAACTTTACCATGTCCGACTACTTCTACGACACGAAGCCCTTTATTTTCCATCAAATACATGGCGTCGCGCAGCCCCATGCCTACTACATTCGGCACTACTCGGTCCGGGCTAATCGTGCGATCCAGCACGAACAAGCTATCAGCTTGCGTTTCAAACATCACTACGTTGGCTACTGGATTACCATAGTACGGTATTTTCAAATAGCGTAGAACCGCTTGCATATCTTCTCGCAACCCTGAACTACGTGCTGGCAGCATGTTGGCGGCTAATGGAGGTTTTTGCATCTTGTTCACCGGCCCATGCAAATCTACTTTTGTGGCATGGATGTAATCCATAATCTCCCGAAACACTGGCCCAGCTACGTCGCTGCCATAATAACTGCCTTGGCGCGGCTTATTGATCACGACAATGCAGGAGTAAACCGGATTCTCGGATGGGAAGTAGCCTACAAACGAAGCCTGGTAACCACTCAGTCGCGTGCCACGTTCGGTGCGTTTGTAGCCAACCTGCGCCGTGCCGGTTTTGCCTGCAAATCGGTACGCGTCGGTCTTTAATTTATAGGCTGTACCACGTTCTACCACAGAATCCAAAAGTTCTTGTACGGCTTGTATGGTTTTTTCTGAAGCGATACGTTTTTTTACAACCGTTGATTTGAATGTTTGCCGGGTTTCACCGAAGCGCTGTATTTCAGATACTAAATAAGGCTTCACTAATTGCCCTTTGTTTGCTACTGCATTATAAAATGTAAGCAATTGCAAAGGCGTTAGGCGCAATTCATAGCCAATAGCCATCCAAGGCAGCGTTGTGCCGCTCCAGTTATCCTCCCGACTATACGCTTCTTTGATGTAAGGCGCGCCTTCTCCGTCAATTTCAATGCCAGTAGGCAGGTGCAAATTAAAATCCTTGAGTCTATTGATAAAACGCGCTGCACCTTCGTTGCGATTGTGTTTATCTTTTGTGCCATAATATTTGTTCACCAGCGAGGCCATAGCCACATTGGAAGAAATTTCAAAAGCGTGGCGAACCGATGTGGAATCAATTTTAGCACTGTATGGTGAGGCGTCCACCATTTTATCCCCAGCGAACTCCGCCTGTCCTTTATTTATTTGTATGGTGTCATCCAACTTGATGTATCCATCTTCCAGTAAGGTCATAATAGATGCCAACTTGAACGTAGAACCCGGCTCGACCGAAGCGCCCAAGGCATAATTATAAGTTTCCCACCAGCCATCATTGGTACGGCCGAGATTAGCCACCGCACGGATGGCACCAGTAGCCACTTCCATTACAATGGCGGTTCCCCATTCGGCATCGTGCGCGTTGAGTGCCCGCAGCAGCGCTTCCTCGGTTGCCTCCTGTATATTGATGTCAATGGTTGTGACCACATCATCGCCCGTTTTGGGTTCTACCAAAGTCAGGTCATTCATGGGTATCCAGATATCATTGGGCCGATCCACCAAAATCATCAACTGCCGACCCGCCTGCCCGCCCAGTACACCATCGAAGGTGCCTTCCAGCCCTACGGGTTTAGCATCTTCGCGGCCAGTATAGCCAATTGTGCGCTGTGCCAATATGCCAAAGGGGCGCTTGCGCTCGCTACGCATGATGGCAATAAAGCCGCCGCGTATTTGCCCCAGGTTGAACAATGGAAACTGCTCGATGAACTTTTTTTCTGCATAGGATACTTTACGCTTGATAGGCACATAACGATCTCCTGCTTTGCGCCGCGCCAGTAAATATTCTCGAAAACCACCCGGCGTGTACGTATTGTCCACATACGTAGCAATGCAATGCGCCAGCGAGTCTAAATTATTCATAAAGTCCTCCTCCGTCATACCGGTGGAGTTAGGATCCATATAAATATCAAAGTATGGAATGGACGTAGCCAGTAAACTACCATCAGAAGCCATGATATTGCCGCGTTCTGGCTCTACCGGCCTCGATTCGATGTAAAGTGCTTCGCCTTTCTTACGCCACTTTGCGCCTTCGGCATAGCTGATATAAACGGTCTGGTAAATCAAAACAATAGACGCCGGAATCACAATCCCGAATAGCAGGAAATAAACCCGATATAATATTTCATTTTTGATCTCCATTTAAATCCGTATTATAAAAATGCACAGCCAAAATTATAACCATATCAACTTTTATTTAGTAAAACATGGTTTTGTGCAGTTGTTATTCACTTCGATATAACAATTCGCTTGGGTTCTGTACGCCAAGGGCGCAGCCCCTGATCCTTTACTTTTTGTTGCATTTGCGAGCGCTTGCTCCTAAACATGATATCCGCTTGAAGCGACCGGTGGTGCCAGCGCAATTCTTTAATTTCTTTTTGCAGCGTCTGAATCCGCCGAACATTGCGTTCAGCAAAGTGTGCATTTGCGATGTAAATTAGCGCCAAGAATCCTAAAAATAGCACAAACGGCAGGTTCTTGAGAATCAAATCCTCGCTCCAGTAGCTCAGTTCAAGATATTTACTGATGCCGCGTTTTTTTGCCATTTTTTATCATTAAACCATTAATAATCAATTATCTACATCTAATTTTTCACCTATTCGCAACCGCGCACTTCTGGCTCTGGCGTTCTCTTGTATTTCGGTTGCTGTTGGTTCGATGGCGTTTTTAGTAATAATTTTAAATGGACGCTCAATATTGCCGTAGAAATCTTTTTTTACTTCGCCATTGATATTACCTGTTTTTAAAAAATTTTTCACCTGCCGATCTTCAATCGAATGGTATGTGATGACCGCCAGCCGCCCGCCTGGGCTTAACACCTCCAGTGCCTGCTCCAAAAAATCGGGCAACGCCCCCATTTCATCATTCACCTCTATGCGTAGCGCCTGAAACACCTGTGAGAGATAGCGCAAACGCTGCCCTCGAATGAGCGGCTCCAGCACAGCCAAAAAATCGGCAATGGTGCGCAAGGGGCGCACCTTACGGGCAGCTACAATACTTTGTGCCAGCGTGCGCGCATTGCGCACCTCCCCAAAAGTACTGAAAACCCATTGCAATTCATCCACAGTATAGGTATTCAGCACATCGGCGGCAGTTTTGTCTGCTTGCTGGTTCATGCGCATGTCCAGATTCGCCTCAAACCGATAAGAAAAGCCGCGCGCTGCTTCATCCAATTGATGCGAGGAAACCCCCAGATCAGCCAGAATACCATCTACCTGCGTGACGCCATGCAACTTTAAGTAGCGCTTCAGGAAGCGAAAATTGTTGTGAATGAACACAAATCGCGTATCCTGTGGCACGTTGCGCAAGGCATCTTCATCCTGATCAAAACCATAAAGGCGACCTTTGTCGCTCAGGTGTTGCAGCAGTAGCGTACTGTGCCCGCCGCCGCCGAAAGTAGCATCCACGTATGTTCCATGGGGTCGGAGCACCAGCCCTGCTACACTATCTTGCGCCAGTACCGGCCGATGATACGCCATAGTGCTACAGATTATTGGGCTTTCCCAGCACTTCTTCTGCCAAATCGGAGAAGTCCGCTGGCTCTTCACCTAACATTTGGTCGTACTGATCTTTTGCCCATATTTCAATACGATCATTGTATGCCGATAAAATGACATCTTTGTCAATCGCTGCGTATTCCAACAATCGTTTTGTAACCAAAATACGATCGGCACTATCCATCACTACTTTTTGTGCACCCCTGTAAAAATAGCGCACAAACTCTCGGTTTTTCTTGTTATACTGATTTAACTGATTGATTTCCTGCGTAATACGCTCCCATGCTACTTCTGGGTACAGCATTAGGCATTTTTCAAAGCCACGATTAACTACAAAGGTATGCGCCTGCACCTCCCCCAACTGGCTTACCAGATCGCTGGGAAGACGTAGCCGACCTTTGGGGTCTAATTTGACTTCATATTCGCCTAATAATTGTTGCATGGATACTTCTCACCATATAATTTAGAATTCAAAAGTAAATAATTTTTACACAAATTACCACTTTTTCCCACTATTTTTATATAATTTTTTTTCAGACGGGCATCCAACAATACGAACACGTACTTTTATCATCAAATAAAAGACATTTTTGTCAATTATATGATAACACCTAAGCTGTTTTTTGATGTAATGATGGAAACCTGCAGGGTAGTAAAGTGGTAAATTGTGGCAATCGAAGTTGTGTAATGTATCTGATGCAAGGCTTTTCAATTGCGACAAATTTAAAACTTTTTTTTTAATAATAAAATTTTATTGTAGTTATAAAACAAAAACAAGAAAAAGTAGGTAAGAAATATGGCTGAGCGCGTATAATGACAAACGCCTGACACCGTAAGAAGAAAGGGCGCCGGGCTTTTATTTATAAGTATAGCGCAAATCGGCTTTGTTTATTTTTTTGATTGGCTGGGTTGGGGGGGGTTCCCCCCGCCACGATTTCGGCGATCACCGCCACGGTCCCGACGTTCACCACCGCCATCATCCTGCCCGTCAGTTCCTCCTTGACCATTGCGTTCGGGCTTAGCCATCAAAGATTTACGCGACATTCGGTATTTGCCAGTTTTGCGATCAATATCAATCAGCTGTACTTTTACTTCGTCGCCTTCTTTGAATACATCCTCTACATTGTCAATTCTGGAATATGACATTTCCGATACGTGTAGCAGGCCGCTTTTGCCATTAAACTCAACAAAAACGCCGTAAGGCATCACGGTTTTGACTACCGCCGTGAAAACATCGCCAATATTGGGCACAAAAGCAATCTGACGGATGCGATTCATGGCTTTTTCGATAGACGCTTTGTCAGCGCTGGCAATACTTACAATGCCCTTATCACCCACTTCTTCGATATTGATGATAGTACCTGTATCTGCCTGAATTTCCTGAATGACCTTACCACCTGGCCCAATCACAGCACCAATGAAGCTCTTTTCAATGATAATTTGTTCGATGCGCGGCGCATGGGGTTTGTAGTCTTCCCGTGGTTCGGCAATGGTTTCTTGCATCTTTTCGAGGATATGCAAGCGACCGGCACGCGCTTGATCAAGCGCTCTTTCCAGCAATTCATAAGGCATACCGTCAATTTTGATATCCATCTGACACCCTGTAATGCCTTTTTCGGTACCTGTCAGTTTAAAGTCCATATCGCCGAGCGCATCTTCATCGCCCAAAATATCCGACAGCACGGCGGTGCGTTGCCCATCGCTAATAAGCCCCATCGCAATGCCCGCTACCGGCGCTTTGATCTGAATGCCACCGTCCATCATAGCCAGGGTACCTGCGCATACCGTTGCCATGGAGGACGAACCATTCGATTCTAGGATATCAGATACAATCCGAATGGTGTAAGGATTATTCTCGGTTGGCAACACCTGCCGCAAGGATCGTGCAGCCAGATTGGCGTGCCCTACCTCACGACGGCCGGGTGCTCGCAGGGGTTTCACTTCGCCCGTGGAGTACGGTGGGAAGTTATAATGCAAAATAAACTTATCGTGATACATCCCCAAGGCATTGTCAATCATAGCCTCATCGAGTTTGCTGCCCAACGTCAGCGATGCCAGTGCTTGGGTTTCGCCGCGTGTAAAAATTGCAGAACCATGCGTGGAAGGGAGGTAGTCCACCTCGCACCAGATCGGGCGAATTTCGTCGAGCTTACGTCCGTCGAGCCGCACACTATCTGTCAACACCATATTGCGAATGACTTCCTTTTTCAGCTTATCGTAATAATAGTCCACGAGTTCGCCTTTCTCTTCCATATATTCTTCGCCCTTTTCTTCTGTGAGGGCTGCAACGAATTGCTCCTTGATAGCAGCGAATTGCTCCTTGCGCGCTGACTTGTCTAGGAAGGATTTCGCAATTTGATACAGTTTATCGGTTGCGAAGTCCGTCAGTTGGGTTTTGATTTCTTCATCTTCTGGCAGTGGCTTTATGGCTCGTTTGTTGAGCGCTTTCTCCCCTACTTTTTGCGCCAGATCCAGTTGCGCCTGTATTTGTACTTTGATAGCGTCGTGGGCTACCTTTATTGCTTCTACCAAGTCTTTTTCTGAGCACTCCTTGGCTTCGCCTTCTACCATCGTTACATCAGACATGGTGGCGCCCACAAGCAATTCTATATCTGCATTTTCCAATGCGGATTTGCCTGGATTGATTACAAATTCGCCATTAATACGGGCCACACGCACCTCCGAAATCGGACCGCTGAATGGAATATCGGATACCGTTAAGGCTGAAGATACCGCCAAGGCTACAAAAGCATCGGGGGGCGTATCCTTATCCGCAGAAATGAGGTTGGCAATGATTTGTGTTTCGTTCATATAGCCATCTGGGAAGAGCGGCCGAATGGCTCGATCCACTAAGCGGGAGATAAGAATCTCGTAATCAGAAAGTTTGGTTTCTCGGCGGAAGAAATTTCCCGGAATCCGGCCAGCAGAGGCAAACTTCTCTTGATAGTCCACAGAAAGTGGAAAGAACGACTGCCCTTCTTTCGCTTCTTTAGCCGATACGACCGTGGCCAGAATCATAGTATTGCCCACGCGCACCAGCACTGAGCCATCGGCCTGTGTGGCTAATTTTCCTGTTTCAATAGTGACCGTTCTACCATCCGGCAAATTGAAGGACGATGTGACTGGAATCTGTTGTCCCATAATTATTGAAAATTAAAAAGCTACTTGTAAATACAACATTGTAAACGCTGGAGGGCGAAACATGTTTCGCCCGATTTTCACACTGAGAAGTCTCGATAGAACAGCCTGTCAGAAAGGGTGGGAGTGATCTTTTGGTACCAACGGCACAACGCATTTTTATATGCGCTTATACTTTGAGCGTTGCTACCGCGATGTACAATGACTGACAGATGCCGGCGAGCCACTCGTTTTTTTTTGAAATACGTACTGTTTTGCGCAGAACGTGAAAAACGAAAGAAGTATGCTATTTTGATAACATACTTCTCTGGCTTTGTATTATTTACGAATACCGAGTTTGTCAATAAGCTCACGGTATTTCTGCAAATCCGTATCTGACAGATACTTCAGCAGGCGCTTGCGTTTGCCTACCAATGTGAGCAGCGCCCGACGGCAGGAGTGATCCTTCTTATTCGTTCTGAGATGATCAGACAATTGCTGGATGCGATAAGTAAACAGGGAAATCTGCGCTTCCGCAGAGCCTGTATCATTGGCCGATCTGGCATGTTGTGCCAATACTTCTGATTTTTTTTCCTTTGTTAAATAAACAGCCATTTCGTTATTATAATTTTCCTGTCAAATGTTTTACGCGCTTTTTTAGCCGTGCAAAGGTAACAACTTTCTGTTTAATAGAAAAATAGTAAGCAAAATTTATTTGCAAATATATCTCTGCGAATCAGCTTTGGGCTTTAAATTCGCGGAAAGCCTCCGTCAGTTTCGGTATCACTTCAAACAGGTCGCCCACCACCCCGTAGTCTGCCGCTTTGAAAAATGGCGCTTCCGGGTCTTTATTAATTACGACAATAGTACGGGAGTTGTTTACGCCTGCCAAGTGCTGAATAGCCCCAGAAATACCAATAGCAATGTACAAATTGGGGCGAATAGCAATGCCTGTTTGACCTACATGCTCGTGGTGTGGGCGCCAATGGGCATCAGCTACCGGACGCGAGCAAGCAGTGGTAGCCCCCAGCACATCTGCCAATTCTTCTACAATTGCCCAATTTTCAGGCCCCTTCATACCTCGCCCTGCGGATACCACAAGTTCTGCCTCTGGCAGGGGTACGGTACCTTCTATGCGTTTTACGTCCTTCACCGTTGTGCGGGAAGCGGGCACTGGAATAGCTAAGGTTTCTACCATTCCGGCACCGCCGACCTCTTCTGGAGGAAGGCTATTGCCCGTGAGGGAGAGTACTTTTACCGACGAATTCATGGCAAATTCGGCAATGGCTTTCCCCGAAAAAACAGATTTTTTAACCTTGAGTACATTGCCTTCTACCACTGGCAAGCTATTGACACCAGCAACCGAGCCAGCATTCAAGCGCACCGCCAGACGTCCGGTAATTGCTTTACCATTCATCGAATGGCTCAATATGACTACCTGCGCACCTAATTGCTGTGCAGCAGTTGCTACAACGGTAGCGTGTACCTGGCTATCGAATTGATCCAAACTCGAATCCGCAATATGATAGATGCGGTTAGCACCATACTTGCCCAGCATTTCCGTACCATTCACGGTGCCAAGCACCAGCGCCGCGCAATCTGTGCCTAATGCTTGTGCCGTTTTATAACCATATGTAACTGCCTCAAAAGCAGCCTTTTTGAATTGTCCTTTCTGACTTTCTGCAAAAACAAGCACCATATTGATGTACGATTTATGATGTTAAAAATTAAGATTTTTATACTTTATTTACCTACCCCTTCAACTTCTCAACCCTCCCATGCTACACCACCTTCGCTTCTTCGTGCAGCAGGCGTACCAACTCGCCCATGTTATCTGGGTCAATGAGTTTTACGGCTGATTTAGGCTTTGGTAGCTCATAGCCCACCAAGCTTGTAGCCTCTTCAACGGCTATAGGTTCCACCACAGCCAAAGGCTTAGATTTTGCCATCATAATCCCTTTCATATTAGGGATGCGTTGTTCGGCAAGTCCTTTCGCTGCGCTAATCACAAAAGGCGCATGCACCTCTACCGCCTCTGTACCCCCTTCAATATCGCGGGCGATGGTGGCGATGTTGCCATTCATATCCATATGACTGGCATAAGAAATAAAAGGCATATCGAGCAATTCGGCGATCATAGCGCCCACCTCTGAGCCATTATAATCAATGGTTTCTTTCCCCAGGAAGATAACATCATAAGCGGCATCTTTTGCGAAAGCTGCAATCTGTTGGGCGACGTACATGGCGCTAGTAGGTTCTGCGTTGATGCGCACAGCGTCGTCGGCACCAATGGCCAGACCCTTGCGGATAATGGCATCGTTAGTTACTGGCCCCACATTGATCAAAGTGACGGTACCACCTTGCGCTTCTTTAAGCTCAAGGGCACGCACCAAGGCGTACCATTCATCATAAGGATTTAAAATATACTGTACGCCGTTGGTATCCAAGGCTTTAGCGTCAGCGCTAAGTGCGATTTTAGTTGTTGTATCTGGTGTTTTACTTACACAAACTAATAATTTCATTGTATCGTGATATTAATTGTATAATCAGAAAGTATGCCCATACCTTAGCGAGGAGCACGTTTATCGTGTGGCAAAGATAATGGAAAGCCTCTATATCTCGTTAGCGAATTTTCGCTAATTTTTATAAAAATAACAGTTCATTGCTTT
Source organism: uncultured Saprospiraceae bacterium (assembly GCA_937872405.1). GTDB lineage: Bacteria > Bacteroidota > Bacteroidia > Chitinophagales > Saprospiraceae > JADJNW01. The sequence goes on from CALMSP010000128.1 coordinate 9,295, forward strand.
AATTTGTTCGCAAAAGCCCTTACACAACTTGTTTTGTGTCATTTTTGTGCTACCTCAGAAAGCAGTTGTGGTATTTACAATTTACGAAATCCTGTTTAGGAAAATAGCCCATATTTGTCAAACCTTTTATAACGTTCACAGACGTTTTAGAGCATTTTCAATTGAAAATCGTACGCAACATTAAATGACATTAATTATGGTGTTCTTGAAGCATGCGTATCAACAAAATTCAAACTCGCTTCCCAGAGTCGCTTAGCCAGCGTTTCATCTTTGGCCAACTGTGCGGGCGGGCGTTGGCGTTGCTTTTCATCAAAGTATAGGCCCGTAAATGCTGCGGATGAAGGGTCAGCAGCTAGATAAATAGGCGTGCGGGCGCCAGCTTCCTCTGAGATCATCAGTAGTTTTCCGACGGTCCAGCCCAACGAAATCAGCCAGTTTCCCTGCTTATTGGCAATGCGCGTGCGCACGCCGCCAGGATGTAGTGCATTACACCGAATATGCGGATAGCGTCGGGCAAATTCGAGTGTGAATAGCACATTGGCAAGTTTGGACTGGGCGTAAGCCTTCAGCCCTCGGTACGCCGCCGCGCCTTTTTCGCCGCGCAAATTATCGAAATCAATTGCACCCGCATAATGCCCGTGTGAAGCCACATTGATCACATGAGGTGCCGCTGCTGCTTCCAATTGAGGCAGCAGTAATTGCGTAAGCAAGAAATGCCCTAGATGATTCACGCCAAACTGTAATTCAAAACCTTCGGTTGTGTGTTGTAAATAACTGGTAAATAAACCAGCGTTGTTAATTAACACATCTAAATGGCTGTATTGTGCTTGAAACTGCGCCGCGCACTGTCGCACGGAGTCCAATGTAACCAGATCAAGCGGAAGCGATGAAACCGTGTCATTATTGGTTTTGGCACGTATTTCTGCTACTGCATTCGCTGCTTTTTCTCTGTTGCGACAAGCAATGATTACTTGTGCCCCCAAGCGCGCCAGCCCAATGGCCGTATGCTTGCCGATACCATCATTGCCGCCTGTGATCAGTACAATTTTACCTTTCATAGTATTTTATTTGCCAATAAAACAGTTGAGTTGTAAAATGGATTTAAAAAGCCATGGCGAAGGGTTATCCCAGCCATTCAAAAGTTCGTTGGCGCTGTATTGATTGTCGGCTAATACAACTTATTTGACTTTATATTTGCTAAAACCCGCCTTTCTTATGATATTTGCTGCACACAAACTTGCCATTAGGAGAAGCCCGCCCTACAATAATAACTAAAATTCCTATGTGCAGATATTTACTATTTTATTACGTAAGTATTTTGTTTATTACATCTGTTTCAGCTCAAATGCCGAGTGGTCAATTTGGGCACGAATGGATTCGTTATGAGCAGCGCTACTTGAAAATTCTGGTTACTCAAGATGGCATGTTCCGCATTCCGTTGGCTACTCTAAGTGAGCAAGGCATTGACGTGAGCGCCCCGGAA
>CALMSP010000129.1 GCA_937872405.1 uncultured Saprospiraceae bacterium
CGGGGTGACAGGATTTGAACCTGCGACCACACGCCCCCCAGACGTGTACTCTACCGAGCTGAGCTACACCCCGTTGTAAAAAACGATTGTAAAGGTAAGATGAAAAGATGAAAAAAACATGCTTTTTTGCGTTTTTCGGTATGCTATCTCTGATGTCAAGCTGCACCATCAAGGGATCGGATCATACCTAATAACATGCGCGAGGCTTTATCATAACCATTATAAAACTCTTCGTAGAGGGTTGATTCTATAGCGCCCGTATCGAACAGCAGGTGCAACGCGGCTACGCTCTCGAATACCGCCGAACGGGCGTCCACGTAGTATTTACGCTTGTCGGCGTTGTTCATACGTCCAGTGCCTTCTGCCAAGTTTAGAAGCGCTTTCAAGCTAGCTCGTTTGAGCTGATCAGTAAGGTAGATATCCACGCCAGCGCTGCTGAGCATCCACCGCAATACCTTGGCATTCAGGGTTCTGACCTCTTGGTAAACGTCCAGTTTTTCAAAATCAAACATATAGAGTTTTTTGGTTATGCGTAAGAGCACCAAGGTGCAAGTGGTCATTACTGGATTCGAACCAGTGACCTCCGCTCTGTCAAAGCGGCGCTCTAAACCAACTGAGCTAAATGACCTTTTTGTCTTGACGCACTTGCAAAGATACGTTTTTTGTTTTGCGCGCAAATGCGTTTGTTGAAATTTTGTTGAATATTGCTCTAATTGTTAACAGTGTTTCCAAGCAACTTGTATTTTAAAATTTGGACGATAAGCGCGTTACATTTGTCTTATCAGAATGTTATTTTGTCGTTAAATCGAAAAAAATGTGATTGTTTCGTGCAACTTTTGGCAAAAATTGGAGTTCTTTATAATAGTGGATGTTTTGATATGGTGTGCGCTGTGGCTGCTTCTGTTGCGCTGCAATCTAATAATTAGGAATAGAGTTTTTTCATACTAATTCAATTTTGAGGTCGCCTCTGCATCTAAGAGGCGACTTTTTTTTTGTTTCATTTAGTCGTTGTATGCAGCGAAACGTCTGAAGTTATTTCTTAAATGCTCGAAATCTCGGATAAACTGCTCCAAGTCAGCGGCGGTAGCTACATGCGCAGTGTGCATAGGCTCATCGGTAGGATACTGTCGAGCGATTTGCCATTCGTGCAGCATGATTTGATGACGCAAGTTGTCAAGGCGTTGTAGTTTTTTCATAAAAATAGCCCGATACTCCTCCACATGCTCAATAATATTGAATAAATCGGCATGCTTTTGCATTACCAGCATCAGTTCGTTTTGAAAGGTTTTGATCTGATCTTGATAAAAATCAAGTTGCAGCAGCCATTCGCGGTGCTCCTGATGATATTGTATTGCGGTTTGATCCATGCCCGTAAACATACGATTCGCATCCTGTTTTTTCGATGATATTCATCAGTTATTATTCTGAGTTTTATCAACTGGCATAGCCGCATTTTTTTCCTTAAATACGATAGTACGATACGGAAAGGGAATCTCTATACCCGCTTCATCGAAGCGTTTTTTGATACTTTCCAACAAGTCGCAACCCATGGCAAAAGCATCGGGATTATCTTTAGCCCAAACATACAATCGCAAGGTAACAGCAAAATCGCCAAGTGCAATTACCCGCACAAAAACATCCGATTTACCCTTGGCTATTTGCTCCGGCGTGCGGCCATCAATGCGCAGGGGGTGTTGCTTTGCTTCTTCTAACATAATCTCACGCGCCAGGTCAATATTCGAATCATAGCTGATGCCCATTTCTACCCAGCGACAGATGCGGTCATCATTTAAATCGGCATTAACGATCACTTCCTGGCTCATAATAGAATTTGGTATGATAATCCGTCGGTTATTAAAATCTCGAATAATTGTATGCCGAAGATTAATATCCTCCACGACACCATTCAATTTGCTATCGCGTAGGGACAAGCGGTCATTCACTCGAAATGGCCGGAATAGCACAATGAACACGCCGCTGACAATGTTGCCTAATGCCTGCTGAGAGGCAAAACCTACCGCTACCGCCAGAATACCAGCGCCTGCTAACAACGAATTGGCTAAAGTGCGCAAGGAGGGTACGATATAGACAGCTTGGCTGAAGCCAATGATGTAAATAATAGCGACAATAAAGTGCTTTAAAAATTGATAGCGCGTAGGATCATTTTTAATAATGAGCGACGATTCTAAAATAAAGCGTCGGAATGCGCGCCGAAAGAGCCAAGCAACCAAAAAAGTAATCAAGACAATAGCTGAAAATAGCGCTATTTGTTGAATATTTTCCTTGAGAAAAAAATCCATATGAGTTGATTTTGTTTAAATAATAGACCATTAGACGGTCGTGTACAAAGTTCTTCAAATGTTTGGAAACAGATAAGGATACCGGACAAAAAAATGACGGGTTTCAGATAAATTTGATGTAGTTTTGTACAATAAACTTTGTATTACCTTCATATTGATAAAAAATAATAACCCGACTCATGTTTAAAAATATCAAAATTAATCGTCGTGGAAAAGTCTGGATGCGTCGGATTCAACGCTTTGTTCTCACAACTGTAATTGGCGGACTGGTCGTTGTGTTGCCGGTTACACTTTTTGTGATTGTTCTGCGCTTACTATTCAATCTTATCGCAGGTTTTGTAGAACCAGTGGGTAGGCTGTTGCCTTTTTCTGATGATATTGCTCGATGGCTGGTACAATTAATGGCGTTTGTCATTGTTATCCTGATTTTTTTTCTCATCGGCTTGTTTGTGCGTACAGAGTTAGGTAGCAAATTTTTTAAAAACATGGAGGAAAGTTTGCTGTATCCGCTTCCGCTTTACAAAACACTGCGAGAAACAGTTCGTCAGTTTATTGGGGCAGAAAAAATGCCCTTTTCGCAAGTAGTGTTGGCCGATGTATTTGGCGGTAATACTTTGGTTACAGCATTCGTCACAGATGAATTGGGCAATGGTTATTACACCATTTTTGTGCCCACGGCGCCTAATCCTACCAATGGTTTTGTTTTTCATGTGCACGAATCCAAACTCAAATTTCTGGATGTGCGCACGGAAGATGCCCTGCGCTCTGTAATCGGGCTGGGCACTGGCTCCAATGTGCTATTCAATGCTAAGGATATTGGCTTGCATAGTAAAAATCCGCTCGAACATCAAGCTGATAATCAATAGTTTACAGCCAATACTTGCATAGCCCGTAAAATTTCTATGAATCATTTTCCAACAAAATTATATACTTTATAAATATTTATGCGTATTATTCACCTAACGGATTTGCACATTGGCAAAGCAGGCGAAGATACACGCGGTGTGGATGTGCGTGCTAATTTTCAGGCATTGCTGGCGTCCATTCGTTCATTAAAGCCGGATCATATTATCATTACAGGTGATTTGTGCTATCGCGAAGGTAATCTTGATATTTACCGTTGGATCAAATTACAATTAGATCATAATAAAATACCTTATGATGTAATCGCGGGCAATCATGATGATTCCGCGTTGCTGGCCGTAGCGTTCGAACAAACAGCGTTTCTTCAGGATGGCACCCTCTTTTTTTTGCGTGACCTGCATGGGCAGCGACTATTATTTTTAGATACTGCCACAGACGCGCTTTCGCTCGCACAGCAAGTTTGGCTTCAAGCTCAACTACAGGAATCAACGCGTTTGACTTTCATCTGGATGCATCATCCGCCCTTGCTTGCCGATGTGCCTTACATGGATATGCATTATCCCTTGCATAACTGGGAAGCGGTGCAGGCGATTTTATTGGCGCACCCGGGCCCTATTCATGTGTTTTGCGGGCATTATCATGTAGAAAAAACGATTCAACAAAACGGGCTACATGTGCATATCACGCCGTCCACATTTTTCCAACTCGATCCATTTCGTTCCGATTTTGCGGTGGACCACCATCGCCCTGGCTTTCGTATCGTAGATGTAGCCAACGAAACTGTACGGCATACCGTTCGGTATTTAAATAGGTAAAGGCGATGTGCTGATAACTTATTGAAAATCAATTCAATAACTCTTTAATCGCTTGCCTCTACTACTTATATCGCATTCAAAAAATCGTACAAATTTTCATCCATTTCCAACTTTAATTTTTTCCTGAGCCTCGAACGGCTAATGTAAAAACTGGAGGGTTGAATATTAAATATCTCGGCAATCTCTTTAGAGCTGATGCCCGCCCGGAGGTAAGCGCACAATCGCAGGTCGTTGTTGGATAAGCCAGGAAATCGGTCTTTTAGTTTTTTAAAAAAAGCTTGATACAACTCATCCATTTGTATTTCAAAGGTTTTGTCCTCCACTTTCAGGTACGAATCGAGTAGCCGTTCCATTTCTTTCCATTTGTATTTAGAAACAGAAGGGTCGCCCTGGGCTGCCTCATATTTTTCCTTCAGCGTTAGTAGTAGTCGGTTTTTTTCTTCGTTCTCTTTGGCTTTTTTGGCTAATTCTATCGTTTTGGTTCTCAATTGTTGCTTTAGCTGATCGTATTCCAGGCGCAGTCGTCCTTGCTCTAAGAGTAAAATTTCCTGTTGATGTTCTTTGGCTTGTTGGCGCAGTGCCTCCTGTTCTTGCAGCAATAGCATCGCCTTTTGTTTTTCTAAGGATTGCTTTCGCCAGTACATAATGGCATACACTGCAAGCACAAAGAGCGCAGCATACGCCACAAAAGCGTACCAAGAACTGTACCACGGTGCTGCAATCCGCAGTGTCACGGTATAAATATCGCTTATATTTTCCGCTATTTTAGCGCGTACCTGCAGGGTGTATTTACTATGCTTCAAACCAATTAATTCGACTGTATTATGGGGCGTCCATAAGCTCCAGACCTCCGAATCATTTATTTTATATTGATATAAAACCTCGTCACTATTCGGAATAATATACTCGATTCTAAAATTATTAAATTGGTGAGGAACTGTGGCATTGGAAGCAAGTGCTATTTTTTTATCATTATTAAAAGCAGTTATCTGTCTGAAAATCAGAGGATTATCTTTTGTATGTTGCGTGTCATCGGATTGAAAATGTTGCAAGAGGAAACCATTATGTGTAGAATGAAATACATAATCATTATGTAATGCACGATAAGTACCCGGAAGCCGGCTAATGGTATCTGAAGCTATTTTTACCAGCGTTTTTTTAATAAATTTTTTATTGGAAGCGTCAAATGTATAATGAAACTGATCGGTAAGTACATAGATATCTTGCCCATCTTTTGAAAGCGTAGGCGTATTGCCTTCAAAAGTTGCCTCTGAGAAGATTAGTCGGTCGGTTGGTTTCAAATTATTATCTAAAACGGCTCTGATGATGCCAAAATTAGGAATGTTAACCCAAAGTATCGTATCTTTTTCAATAATTAGCTGATTGCAGGAGCCTAAAATAAGTTCCATTTTTTTCAAGAATATCCATTTTGTCCCTGCTTTTTTAAAAATAGAGATACCATTATAATTTCCGGTTAATAAAAATGATTTGTACGGAACAATCGTCCAGATGCCCTCCTCAGTCCCTATTTTTTCAATTGTATTATTCTGCACTACAAACAAGCCTTTGTCGTGCCCCACCAGCAGACTGTTGCCTATATTTTCTAATGTCCAAACCTGCCCTTCGGTGTTGGGCAGGAGCTGAAATTTAAAGAACTCCACATTGTTATTTAGTGCGTCCCATTCGGTGCGATACAACCCTTGGTTGGTACCTAAATAGAATAAATCATCTTTTAATAATGCCGTATAGCCGGTGCCAAAATCGCCTCGATAATCATAAAAAGCTGTAATATTATTTTTCAGATTCAGTGCGGATACGCCATAATCCATACCCAGCCATAATTTTCCTGTTGGGCTATAATGTAAAGATAAAATAGTATTGCTGGGCAATCCTTTATATCTATTTACATGATGAATAATATTTCCATTTAAATCACTGATATACAATCCTTTTAAGATTGTACCAAAGGCCAGATAGGCTGTGCCAATTCGTTCAAAACTAAATACTTTAGCTATTTTCAGGCGCTCGGATAGGGCATTGTTGATGCGATTGAGCTTCCCAGCAGCATAGCGATATAGGCCTGAATCGCGGGTAACAAGTAACAGCTCATTATCATGTTGGTAAATACCGACTATATTTAACATGATATTTTCGGGGTATTCAAAAACTTTTTTAAGTGAAAACCCATCAAAAATGTATAATCCATGTTTTTTATCAGCAAAATATAACGTATCATTTACCTCAAAACTACCGACAAATGAAGATGGCGCTGCAATTCGGACAAGTTGGCGGCTTTTATAAACATAAATATTTTGTGAGGATACAAAAAGGATGTTATCTTGCTGTTGATGAATGTCCCAGAATTCTTCACTAACATCTTGAGCCACCTCCTGGAAGGGATAGAGCGCGTGGTATTCAAACCGCTGATATATGTCTTTTTTCCAGATTCCAAAATCAAGATCAGAGCCAGTAAAGATCAAGGAGTCATTAATCACCAGCAAGGAGCGGGTAAAACCATTGCTACCTTTAAAAGAGTTCCAAGTTTTTCCGTCGTATTCCAGCAGCCCCTTGTCAGCAGCCATATAAATCATGCCATTGGGGGCTGAGCGAATGTCCCATATTTTACCTTTATGATCATATTGTGCTGGGGTAAAGTTGCGTAATAAAGGTACGCCTTTGGCAGGAAGTATCTGGGCATGCGTGGTGGAAGCTCCTAATAGCAGCAGCAGGAAAGAGCAGAGCAGTTTTTTTGATATATTGGACATAACTAACTCAGCTTAGTATATCAGAATAAATAATAGAGAAGCCGCCCTTGAGCTAAGCCGGCTTCCCTAAGCAAAGTATTTCGTGACCTGTGCGTTGTGCTTCTTGTCAAAAATCGTCAGAAAGGTATCAATTTAAAATAAGTTTTTCGACTTGAATTGAGCCATCTGAAAGCCGTATCCTAACAATGTAAACGCCGCTTTGGTTTATTCCTGCGGTATGGATGACGGACGTATTACGTAAATACCTAATGCGTTGTCCAGCAAGATCAAATACTTCAATGTGCGTCGCAACTGCATCCAACTGCACCTGTTCGCCTATATTGACAGGGTTGGGGAAAACTTTAACCCGCTGCTGCTTCAAGTTAGGATCATTCGCACTTGTGCCCATTTCTTTGAAAAAATACAGATTATCTACATAAATGGTATTCGCACCCGTGGGCTGCCCAACTAAGATATACTGCGCGAGGTTTGCCTTAGTCGTCAGCCCTGCGAATTCGCTCAATGGAATATCCAAACTCAGCCATTGCCCTCTGGCCGGGGTAGTGAAATTGACCTGATGCTCCACATCGTCGCCGCCGCCGAATGCGCCATCGGCACCAAAATCCACCAACTTGATGCCAAAAAAAGTGAAATCAGCCGACCACACATCAATGTGAAAATGCGTCATTTCGTTGATATTCAGTTGGTTAGCAACGGTTTCAATGCCTACAAAATCCAATTGACTGTATTTTTTCGTGGCATTGCCTTGTACCGTAATGTCCTCAAAGGTAGCCGAAGACCAACTGGTGCGCCAGGTATCCACGGGCACATCCGGATAGGCGTCGCTGAAGAGGGAAATAACATCCGAAGCGTTGCGGGTAGGCGTTGGCGCGGCCATAGTTGGTGCTGTAGCTCCCCCACCCTCCTGTTTGAAAAAATACAGATTATCTACATAAATGGTATTCGCACCCGTAGGCTGCCCAACTAAGATGTACTGCGCGAGGTTTGCCTTGGTCGTCAGCCCTGTAAATTCGCTCAATGGAATATCCAAACTCAGCCATTGCCCTCTGGCCGGGGTAGTGAAATTGACCTGATGCTCCACATCGTCGCCGCCGCCGAATGCGCCATCGGCACCAAAATCCACCAACTTGATGCCAAAAAAAGTGAAATCAGCCGACCACACATCAATGTGAAAATGCGTCATTTCGTTGATATTCAGTTGGTTAGCAACGGTTTCAATGCCTACAAAATCCAATTGACTGTATTTTTTCGTGGCATTGCCTTGTACCGTAATGTCCTCAAAGGTAGCCGAAGACCAACTGGTGCGCCAGGTATCCACGGGCACATCCGGATAGGCGTCGCTGAAGAGGGAAATAACATCCGAAGCGTTGCGGGTAGGCGTTGGCGCGGCGACGGTTGGTTCGGTAGAAGGTTCGCCTTTTGCGTTAAATGTAATATTGTCAAAATAAATAATATTATTTTGTATCCTTCCACTCAAATCAAAATCAGGAAAAACGATAATCCGCCCCAGCACACCCTGGTCGGCAGGTGGGTTCACAAAATTTGAAAAGTCAAAAGTCAGTTCTTCCCACTGATTTATCAATGTATTGGCTACTTTGATCTCTCCCTGCGACCAGCCTAAGGGCGTGTCAAACTTTATACCCACATCGCTAATCACGGATTTCCAAACCATTATTTTAACGATGGTATTATTTTCATTCAATGTAAATGAACCAAGATCGGTGCCATGCATGGATTCACAGCCTGCCCAAGGATTACCGCCCTGCAAAGCTGTAAATTTTGCTACCGTAGCAGATGTGTTAATACCAGTTGGGTCTGGGTTAGCGATAATCTCTAATGGCGGATTGGTGTTATTTTCAAAAACAGTCCACGTCCAATTCGCACCTTGACCACCGGGTTCAAAGTTGATTGGGCCATTTTGAGCGAAGCTAAGCGATGCCATAAGCATCCATAATAAGATGTTGATGTTCTTCATGATTTGAAGTTTTTTTAGTTGCAAAATAGCTATATCCTTCACTTGCCATTTTTAGGCTCACTTGCTGCGGTTGAAGACGGAAACAAGTGGTGAATGGCTTTCTTCGGAGTCCTGTCAATGTGGAATAACCCCCAATGTTTTTCGGGTTCTAAGGGTTCTGGTGAGCCTTTCCAAGATTCGTCAAATGCCTCAAAAAAGAAGGCAAGAATACGCTCTTTTTCTACCCACGCCATCAGCTTTTCGTAATAAATTTTCTGATAAGTCTCGTTTACATTTATTGGGTCAATACCTCTGCCATTGGAATTGGTAGCCCAACCAGCTTCTGTAATTATCACGGGTTTATTCGGATATTTACTTGCCACGGAGTAATAATTGCTCTTGGTGTATTCAAGCGATTCTCCGATGTGCTTGTATTCCCAAACCGGATAGGTATGAATGGAGATAAAATCCACCGTTATCGCCAGTTTTTCCAATTTGGAAAGCCAGGGCACATAATTTTCGCAAAATGTGACCGGCTGGCGGGCCTTCGCCTGCACTTGTTGTGCATAGTTCTGCACTTTAGTTTCTGGCACGTAGTGGTCAGTCCACTCCACGCAGGCTTCATTGCCAACAGAAAGCGAAAAAATAAGATCGGGATAGTGGTTCGCCCACTCAATTAATCTATCTATTTTCACTTGATTATCAGCACGGTTTGCTTCCAATTGTGCTTCCGAATACACCCCGCCACCCCAAGGGCAATTGAAATTATTCATTTCGGCATTGATGAAAGCACTCACCATGAGCTGAAAGTCCAGTTTTTCTGTGCGTATGACCTCCAGCACCGTAGCTGCATGCTGGTCGCAATCAAACAGGCGTAAATACCTCCAATGCCCATGGAGGAGTAGCAAGTCCTCCCGGATATCATCATAGGTAGGATAAACCCCACCTGGGTGCTGCCCTTCGCGAAACCCAGAGTAACAAATTGCCTTTCCTGGTCTTAAATTTAAGGCGCTGAATGCGTCCATTTGTCCTAAAACTTTAGTTTTTCATGTTTGTCCCAAATGCCCCAATAAGCTCCTACTTCGCCCTCTGCGCTTACCTTCCACGATTCATCGAAAGAAGCGAAATAAAAAACCTCAATATTTTCATCCATTGCCCATAGTTGCGTATTGATAAAATATTTCATAGCCTGGAGATGGTCAGGAATAGCATTGCCGAGGCTCTCGCCCTGAGTTGGCCAGCCGGTTTCGCTGATGATGACCGGCTTCCCTTTAGCAGCCTGAATTGCCATCCGATACATCTGCTGCATGTGCTGTAGCGAATACCTGAAATCCGTGCCTTCCCAGTAAGGATAACAGTTGGCTAAAACGATATCACAAGCATCTGTAATAGCCGGATGTTGCGCAAACTCGTAGTAAGCGTCCACGTAGCCTACAGGCGTGTGTGGTAAGGCTTCTTTTACCATCAAAATGTAGTCAAGGAGTTCTTTTTCGGATAAGTCTTTTCTATACAACACTTCGTTGCCCACCGCAGCGATGTCCACCATGCCATCTTGAGCCAACTGAATGAGACTGGCAATTTCCTCCTGATTTTTGTGCGCATCTTTCCCCAACCAAGCACCCACAAGGGTTTTGATATTCCATTCTTTAGCAACCTTGGGGATAAGCTCGTTGCCTTCAATGCAGGAGAACGAGCGAACCCAACGGGTATAGGGTTGTAAAATTTTCATGCGCCGCCTGATTTGGGCCTCGCCAATAATATCGCCGGGCTTTTGGCCATCCTCGTACAAACTAAAACAGAACCCGTGAATACCGCCATGCAATATTTCCAAAAACAGATTCCGAATGTCCTCCTCGGATTTGTCATCAAAAAAACTTTCCTTAGGAATCAAGCTGGATTCCTTAAAGTTTAAATACTTTTCTGATCTGTACGACATGTTCTTGCTTGTTTAAATAATTCACTCTAAAGCATTGATTATTAGAATTTTGCGAATAAAAAACATATCATTATTCATTAAGAGCATGTTTAAATTTCATACTTTGGTCTGCAAATGTTCATCTATGGA
>CALMSP010000130.1 GCA_937872405.1 uncultured Saprospiraceae bacterium
AAATGAGGCGATCTTTTTGCTCATCCACATTCACCAAAAAGCCTTTTTCTTCGGCTGTTACAATCTGTTTGCCCTTATTACCAGCTACCAAAGCCCAGTATTTATCGGCTTTTTCGATGCCGCCTCGTACATCCTTGTTCCAGCCACGCACGGCGCGCTCGTTGTGCTGAATGAAAAGGCGACCATCCACAACCGACCAGGTATTGATAATGATGGGGGCTACACGTCCAAGCGACACCGCATATGCACACCAACCACCGTATTGTACCTTGTATTTTTCCGGGTCCGAATCAAATAGTGCCTTGTGCTCCGCAGAAGCAAACTGGTAAATGGCACCTTTGTAATTGGATTGAAACTCTTTTGAACCTTTCACGGGTTTGCTTTCCGTGAAAAAGGCTACAGCATCATAACCGTCAATAATAACTCCTTCAGAATTTACATTCGCAAAGGTATCCGGATCGGCAGCAGGCTGGATATCTGCTTGACGAGTTGGCTGCTGGCACGATGCCATTAAAGTAATCATTACGATCGAAATACTTAAAAGCGTTTTCATAATTTTTTTGATTTTATAATAATGAAATAGAATCCCTATGCTCTGTTCTAACCACTCGTAGAACCGAACCACAATAAATTGATTTTCAGTGTTTTATTAGGGGTAATCGCGCTATAGGTCAAGTAATGAGTACAGGCGCTGCATCTGTTTTTTTATATTTAGCGTAGTACATTTTTTCGGTCTATTACAAGCGCGGCATGTCCATCTGGGTCGCGCACAAGCACGGCCCCAACATTACCCAAAATTGGGTGCGGTATTGTTATAATTCCCTGAGAAACAATGGTATAACCTCTTTCCTTTAATTGAGTAAAAACTTCTTGCACATCATTTACCACCATTGTCGTGTGCCAATGCCAGAGGTCGTTTGGCTTGCTCTTAGCAGGGTATTTCCTACCACCAGGTGGCGCGAGGTAGTCCAAAAATTCTACCCCGAAGCCTTGTTGCGCCTGCAAACCAGTGATCAGCAGGTGCGCGCCAAATACCTGATTCAAGTGCTCTTGTTCTGAGCCATAGTTTACGCTGTTGCCGGCAATTTTCAAGCCCAATAAATCCTGATAAAAAGCAAAACTTCTGTCGGTATCTTCGATGCCAATCGCCGTATGATCAATACCTAAATACAAGTGATCGCTTGGCTTTTGCCACTTGTCATTACCCTTTCCTGGCGGATAATGAATGATTTCGAGGTTGTGCCCGTCGGGGTCACGAAAATAGAAGGCACTGATGCCCGCCGCTGCTGGCAGATAGTCAGGCAGGGTTTGGGGGGCTGTAGAAACGAACTGCACTTTAGCCTGCCTCAACTGTTGATAGGCCATTTCCATATCGCGTACCACAATGGCGACGTGCTGAAACCACAAATCATTACTTTTAGAATCGGGTGGAATCGGTCGGCCTTTGGTTTGGAACTCCATTAATTCAATGGTTTCGCTACCTAATTGTAACAGCACCACCTTTACCGGACTTTTTACTCGAAAAAGGGATTTGGTAACATTTTTATTTAGTTCGTATGTAGCAATTTGTTTGAAATTTAATACATTTTCATAAAATTGTACAGATTGCTGTAAATTAGACACGGTAATCCCGACAAAAGTTACATCTTGTGCACTTTGCCCCCACAGGGAAATTTGTAATAAAATGGCGTTAACACATAATAAAACAAATCGAATTTGCTGCTTCATACTATTGTAATGATAATATTGATAAATATTAGGCATGATTTGATGCCTGTCCCCGCCAGTTTGTTGCTACTTGCATGATTTCCTTTAGATGATCGCCCACGCGCAGGGCCTGTGCCATGATGGTCAGCGCCGGATTCACTGCCGAACTGGACGGGAAAAAACTACCATCCACTACATAAAGATTATGTACCTCATGCGCCCGACAAAATTCATTGAGTGCCGAGCTTTTGGGGTCACGCCCAAAACGAATGGTACCACATTGATGCGCCGTTCCAGCAATAGGTATTTTTTTACCAAGATATAAGTGATTGGGAATGAGATAGTTTTCGCCGCCAACTCGCTCCAGAATCCATTGCAACTTTTTGTACAAACGGCGGTGGGCTTCGAGGTTGTTCTCGGTATAATGTAGGTGAATTTCACCGTTTTTACCCATTAAAACCCGATTATTGGGGTCGGGTAAATCCTCGGAAGTTATCCAAAAATCAAGTGAATGTTTGGCTACATAATCCAATGTAAAGCTGGGTGCAAAGCTGGGTGCATCCTCACGGAACATAAGCGCGTCCGATTTGCCCAGCATTTGAATATGCCCTAACGGAAAATCAAAATCGTCGCTTTTATGATAAAAATCATTTAGTCCCAACGTTTTACCAAACAAAATATGATTCGGCTTTTTGGAAATAGCCAACAATGCTGAGTTATTATGTGCCATATAATGTCGCCCTACCACATCCGAGCTATTTGCCAGCCCGTTGGGGTGTGCATCATTTGCAGAGCGCAGCAGGAGGGCTGCCGAATTGATAGCACCGCAAGCCACCACTATAATATCGGCACTAAATATCAGCGTTTCATTATCTTTTTTTACAATTACTTTATTTACTTCCGTACCTGCCGCATTCGTTTGAAGGCGCTCCACATAACTATTAGTTAATAAAGTTACATTTTTACATTGTAAGGCTGGTTTGATACATATCACATGCGAATCTGCTTTCGCCTCAGAGGCATCCGGAAAGCCGTCAAACCGATCAAGTACGGGTGGTGCCTCACCAGGTTTTTCGGCTAATTTTACACCAATTGGTAATGGAAAGGGCTGCAACCCCAGTTTTATTAAGTCATCGTGCAAATCCTGAATACGCGATTCGTGCGGTAGCGGATCATAAGCGTAGGGTGCGCTGGCCCAGGGTTCGGTAGGGTCTGTACCACGCTGCCCATGTACGTGGTATAATTTTTCCGCATCTGTATAATATGATTCTAAATCATTATATGATATTGGCCATGCCGGTGAAATACCTCCATGATGCCGAACCTCGCCAAAATCGCTTTCGCGCATACGCAGCAGCGCCGAGCCATAAAACTTGGTGTTTCCGCCTACAAAATAATGAATACCAGGTCGAAACGCTTTACCGTTTTTATCTATCCATTGTTCCTCTGTGGTGTATTTTTGATCCAAAAAAACTGCTTGGGTGCTCCAATTGTCGCGCTCTCGGGGCACATACGAGCCGCGTTCCAGGATGAGAATTTTCTTTCCGGTTGGTGCGAGGTTGTAAGCCAGCGTGCCACCGCCTGCCCCCGTACCAATGATAATGACGTCGTAATGGTTCATAATTTTTATTGTAAAATAGTCCTTTTTATAGGATATTAAATGAATAAGTTATTACTCAATAATTAATTTGCTGTTAAATCCACCAAAACCATCTGTTTCCCGAAATAGATTGGTAGGGTCAGGTATCAGTCGTTGCTGGTCAATGAGCAATTTGTAGCGATAGGTCCCCTTGGGCGGTAGCGGATAGTTGGCTCGCCAATGCCCGTCGCCATCTTGTTGTAAACGAATAGTATGAGCATCCCAATTATTAAAATCCCCCATGGCTCTCACTGTCTTAGCTTCATGATCGTGTAAGTAAAATTCAACTTTATGTTGTTGATAATTAACAATTGGTGTAAATAAAGCTGGCAATGCATGATGTTCTGTTTCGGCGTGATATACGGCGCTCATCGGATGCACCACGCCAAACCCCTGGCGGGTGGCAGGTACTTGTTCGAGGCGACGGGCCGTGCGAATGAGTATATCACGGATGGCAGCAGGAGTCAAAGCGGGGTTGGCCTCCAGCATTTGCGCCACCAGGCTACTCACTATTGGGGCAGCAAATGACGTGCCGTCGGCGTGTTGGTAATGCGGTGAAATTAGTTTTCGTTTACTAATTTCATTTGTCACCCAGAGCCGAATTATTTCTGTGGAGGCATTTACCAATTTTTTATCAATATTTAGCTGTGTTATTATATTTGCAAATGCAGCTTTTACGTAGCGTTCGTCTGATATTTGTAATAAATTGAACAATAAGGCTGCTTCATGTTGGGCGCTGGTACCAGGCAAAATGGGCGCCGGAATCCATACCGCAGGGGCAATCAATTCTGGCTTGTGCGTTCCGTCTATTGTTTCGCCAAAGGTTGAATGATATAGCGTGGATGCGAGCGGATGCAGCGTATTATGATCATCAAGCCCGCCTACAGTAATAGCATGTGGACTATTGGCAGGGGCTTTCAAGTTGGCATGGGTATCATTGCCAGCAGCAGCTACGACAACAATGCCTGCTTCTACCGCTTTTGCCACGGCAATATCTACTGCATTTTCTCGGTAAGACGTTGCTTGATCGTCTGTAACGGAAAGGCTTACAACTCGAATATTATATTTTTCCCGATTTTTAATTGTCCACTCCAATGCTTTTGTAATACTATCACCATTTATGATACCTTTTGTATCCATTACTTTCAATAAAATTACATTTGCATCAGAGGCAAGGCTTTTATACATACCATTTGATAAAGCACCATTACCAGCGCCAACCACAGCTGTCATGGTGCCATGCCAATCCGAACTGTGCGTTTGGTAAGTTTGCGTATGCAAAATTTTGTCATTCGTAATGTCAATGGCTGCAGTGATGCGCCCCTTCAAGTCCGGATGCGGATAAAAGCCGCTATCAATAAAGCCGACGGTAACGCCCTTGCCTGTGTACGAAGGGTGCGCCAGCAAGCGGGTGGGTATGGGTAGAATTTTATTACCTTGTATTGTTACACCAAAATCAATGCTCCCGGAGTTTGTTAGCGCCGTCACTTGCGCTTGGTCGGTACAGTGACGGCATACCCCTTGGGTTGGGTTCCAGTGAGGTACTTTGCTTTGCAGTTCGTTATAAATTGGAAGATCGCAGAAACTATTAAAGTTATGTAATAACTTTTCATGCTCCTGCTCACAAATTGGGCATTGCATAGATGTTTTTTGTTTGTTGTGTACTTACAGACAGTAAAATTATTACGTTTCGATAAGGAGCATTGTTACCAGCGTAACACTTCCCTAAAGTAAGGTCAGAAAACTTGCTTAGCGTCGTCTTGCGGACAGAATCAAAAAGATACACCTCCAGGCATTAATCATGTGTATTTGTTTAAAAATCAATGTTTTATGATTTTTTTTGCCAAAATCAAAGGCTACGGTAAAAACTCTGGTCTTTTAATCCAGAACTTTCCCGGCCCCAATTCGATACTACCCTCGCGCTCAAGACGATTTAGCGTTAGTGAAACGGACTTCCGAGATACGGCAATTAAGTTAGCCATTTCCTGCTGTGTGAGGGCATGCTCTACCATAATACCTTTACCATGTGGGCAGGGCGTGCCATACAGCTCTTTGAAATCTTTTAATAATTCTAACAAACGACGATTAACGTCTTTGAAAAATAGTATCTCAAGACGCCTTTCTAATTTGCGAATATTGTCACCAATTTTTTTGTAAATAACTTGGCTAAATGGTAAATAGCTTCTTGCTAACTCCCGCACTTGCTCTGCATTCACTTTGCAAACCTGCGTGCCGTCTTGTAGGGCCTGCGCAAAATCGCGATGGGCATGATAACCCAAAAATGCCATTTCTCCGAGAATTTCACCTCTGGTCAGATACGTCTTTATAATTTCGTTACCATCTTCATCATAATAACCAACTTTTACTTTCCCCTCAGCTATCAGGTAAATAGTTGTTACCTCTTCATTCGGTAAAAACAAAAAGTCATTTTTATGATATGTTGTTAGTGGGTTATGCTCTATGTGCCGGGCATATTTATAAGGGCACAATAGTTCAAATAAATCTACTTCTTCAAAATACCAAATTTTTTTCATATCAACACTTGTTGAAACCCGTCACTGTTTTTAGTTGATGAGAACCCGCCAGATTAACCCGAAGTTTTATAGTGGCGTGCAAAAACTGTCCGGTTCGCAACAAAATACTCAAAAAAAACGAGCCAAGGCATACCCAAAATGGGTAACGCAAAATTCCGAAACATTCTATTACCTTTGTTGCATAATTTTTTAATTAAATCATGCGTATTGACATCGTATCGGCAGTACCTGAACTGCTCGAAAGTCCTTTCCAGCATTCCATTCTGAAACGTGCGCAAGAGCGCGGTCTGTTGGAGTTGCAGGTGCATCATCTGCGCGAGTACGGCCTTGGTCGTCACCGCCAGATTGACGATTACCAGTTTGGTGGCGGCGCCGGCATGGTCATGATGCCAGAACCTTTGGCTGCTTGCATAGATGCTTTGCAGTCGCAGCATCATTATGATGAAATCATTTACCTGACACCCGACGGGCAGCGCCTCAACCAGTCTTTGACCAATCGTTTATCGCTTCACAAAAAGTTGCTGTTGCTGTGTGGCCATTATAAAGGTATTGATGAACGAATACGGCAGCATTATGTTACAATGGAAGTGTCTATTGGTGATTATGTGCTTTCCGGTGGTGAATTGGCGGCAGCTGTGCTGGTGGATGCCATTGGCCGCTTGCTTCCGGGGGTACTCAATGACGAAACTTCGGCCTTGTTCGATTCTTTTCAGGACAACTTACTCGCCCCGCCAGTTTATACGCGCCCTGCTGTATTCAGGGACTGGGCAGTACCCGATATTCTTACTTCTGGCAACACCCCTGCTATTGAGGAATGGCGCTACGAACAAGCTCTCAAACGAACGCAAGAGCGCCGGCCCGATTTGCTATCTGAGGATGATTGAATGCAAGTAGTAATTGACCATTTTATACATTGGTCAAAGGCATAAATAATATTCCATAAAATAGATGCAAGAATGAAACTTTCGCTGTAACATTGCAACCGGAAAAGCCTTCAAAATATGGAATTTATTATGCCTGATTTTTCGTTGGTGGGTGTCTGGATGAGCCTGCTAACGCTCACTTTTTTAGAAATTGTACTGGGAATTGATAATATCATTTTCATTTCCATAGCCGCCAATAAACTTCCAGAGAGCCAGCGAGCTCGCGCCACCAATATTGGGCTACTGCTGGCTATGTTGATGCGCATTGTGCTGTTGCTCGGCGTATCTGTGCTGGTAGCCATGAAAGACCCTTGGTTTTACTTAGGCGACGCCGATTCGCTCATCCAAGGCGGATTTTCGGGCCAAAGCCTTATTCTCATTGCCGGAGGCTTGTTTCTATTATATAAAAGCACCACCGAAATTCACCACAAACTCGAAGGGTCGCAGCATCATGCTGGCGCCGGCACCCAGCAGATCAAAAAGTCTAAGTTTAGTAATATTCTACTACAGATTACCATCATTAACATTGTATTTTCATTCGATTCCATCCTGACCGCCGTAGGTATGACCAATGGTTTGAATGGCGCGCTGGTCATTATGATTATTGCGGTAGTCGTTTCGGTACTTATTATGATGTTGTTTGCTATGCCTGTGGGCAATTTTGTCAACAAGCACCCGACCATCCAAATGCTGGGGTTAGCTTTTCTGATTCTCATCGGATTTATGCTCATTGCGGAAGGCGCGCATTTAGCTCACTTGAGCATTGCTGACACAGAAATTGGCACCGTACCCAAGGGATATTTATATTTTGCTATTGCCTTTTCGCTTTTGGTAGAATTTCTCAATCTGCGTCTGCGGCGGAAAACATCGCAGCCAGTACAGCTACATGGCGTGCAGGAACGCGCCAAACAAGAAGGTATCATGTGAATTTTTTGAAATGCATTTTCAATCCTCTGGCAAGCAGTTTTAAAAATGAGCACATAGAATGGCGCTTAGCATTTTTTACTAATTTTGCCGAAAATTATTGGAATGCCAATCAAAGCGCTTATTATATCATCATATCAAGAGGCGATCAACGTGCTGCGCCCAGAGGGTGAAATGCTCATCGGGCTGCACCGCACTGGCGAGGTGGAAGTGGATATCATGACGCAGGGCGATAGCGAGTACGCACAATTGTTTCGGGAGGCTGGTATGCGGGTAATTGATTTTCATCCTACGAAAAAATTTGACCAGCAAAGCATGCAATTCATTCGACAGACCCTCGTGGAAGGCGGGCATCAAATTCTGCATTTATTCAACAATAAAGCTATCATTAACGGTATTCGAGCTGCCCGAAAGCTCCCTGTGAAAGTAGTCACCTACCGCGGCTACACCGGCAACATCCATTGGTGGGACCCCACCTGCTACCTTACGCACTTGCACCCCCGCGTGAACAAGATCACCTGCTTGGCGGATTCGGTGAAAGAAGTGTTGGATCGCAATTTAATTTTTAGAAAATCCGGCGTCACGGTAACGGTGAATAAAGGTCACCAGCACAGTTGGTACGCAAACATACAACCTGCTGATCTTCAAGAGTTTAAATTGCCGCCAGATGCCTTTGTGCTGAGCTTCGTAGCCAATGCCCGACGTATGAAAGGTATTCCTTATTTGTTGGAAGCCATGCGCATATTGCCACCAGAAGTGCCTATTCATCTGTTGATGATTGGCCGAGGTTTGGATACCCCAGCACATTTGCAACTATTAAAAGGAAGCCCAAATCAAGCGAAGGTGCACTTTGCTGGCTATCGGCGCAATGCATTAGAATTGGTGCAAGCCTGTCACGCTGCGGTATCGGCCTCTATTTTTGGCGAAGCTACGCCCAAAGCGGTACTGGAAGGGCTATTCTTAGGCAAACCTTCTATTTTTACAGATATCCCAGGCACTAAGGGCATGGGCATACCTGGCGAAACAGCACTCATTGTGCCACCTCGCAATGCACAGGCGTTGGCTACGGCTATGCTGGAGTTGTGGCAAGACCCAGAGCACCGCGCCCGATTAGGCAAAGCTGGATTAGAATATATTTCAACCCGCTTTACAACAGAGCGCTCGGTACGGGAATTATTAGAAGTATATCAAAATTTGGTAAATGAATAATAACATGTTGGCATCTTGTTATATCCAAAACCAAAAGCCGTATAAAATCATTTCACTATTATGATACCAATATCAAAACCGATTGACTTAGCCTTGCTGCTACTTCGCCTCGCTATGGGTGGCTTCATGATCTATGGGCACGGCTGGCCCAAGTTACTCCGCCTTTTTGGTGAGGCGGACATCCGATTCTTAGATTTTATGGGGTTAGGGCCTAACATATCTTTGAGTTTGGCGGTGTTTGCCGAAGTGATTTGCTCCCTACTCGTGATGACTGGCTGCTACACTCGGCTGGCGGTGCTGCCGCTCATTTTTACGATGGGCGTAGCCGCTTTTGTCGCCAACGCAGGCCAACCCTTCGCCGATATGGAAAAAGCGCTACTTTTTTTAGTGTCCTTCGTGGTTATTGGTATAGCCGGCGCAGGCTGGTACTCGATAGATGCAAGATTTAGAAACCACATATAAAAATGAAAACCATACGTATTTTACTGATTTTGTTAACAATCGGCTGTCTATGTTGTCAAAAAGAAACCAAGCCGACGGCCCTACCCTACCTGTTGTTAGAAGGCAAAACAATGGGTACTTACTATCGCATTAGCTATGGAGATAGCTTGAGCCGCAATTTTCAAATAGAAATCGAACAGTTTTTACAAGATTTCAATCAGGAGGTTTCGACCTACATCCCCAGCTCTGTGATCTCGCAGTTTAATCAAGCTGAAAGCACCTTGGACGTCAGCGGAAAAGCCTATTTTATTGGCAATTTTCAAAAATCGCGCCTCGTATTTGAACAATCGGGCGGTGCTTTCGATCCTACGGTAATGCCCTTAGTGAACTATTGGGGCTTCGGTTACACCCCAAAAAAGCCAGTTACACAGGTGGACAGCGCCGCCGTGGACTCCCTACGACGCTTCGTGGGCATGGATTTGGTGCGTTTAGATGGCAACATCTTGCACAAGGCGCGCTCAGGCGTACAACTCGATTTTAGTGCCATTGCTAAAGGCTACGCAATTGATGAAATTACGCAATTATTTGAAAATCAAGGTATTAAAAATTATTTAATTGACATTGGTGGCGAATCCCGAGCCAAAGGGCGCAACGCTCGTGGCGATGTATGGACGGTAGGTATCAATGTGCCCAAAGAAGACGCAGGGCTAACCGACATTCAAACCGCCGTGGAATTGAACAACCGTTCGATTGCTACGTCTGGTAATTATCGCAATTTTTATGAAGTAAATGGCGTTAAATATGGACACGAAATCAATCCGGCTACCGGATACCCCGAACGCACCCGATTACTGAGCGCTTCCGTTTTTGCAGAAGACTGCGCCACAGCCGACGCCTGGGCTACTGCATTCATGATATTGGGGTTAGAAAAATCAATGGAAATCGCCAACCAAATGTCGCACCTCGAAGCCTATTTCATCTATGGCGCTCCTGACGGCAGCCTACAAGTACAATACACTCAGGGCTTAGAAGCGCTTTTTAAAACCACACGCAATTAGTTATTTAGTTTTATTATAATCATTTCAAAATTTGTTTTGATATAAATATGCCTTAAAAATCAAGGCAAGCGCTTGTTGATCAGCGTTTTAAAAATAATATTTGTTCAATATTTTACGTTCAACATTAATTTCCCGTAAGGGCTATCTTCACTTATTATGATAGATATAAAACTCGACCGCGATATCTGTTTTCTGGATATAGAAGCCACCGGGCTGAGCGTCATCCGCGACCGTATTCTGCAAATTGGTATCATTAAATATTTCGCTGACGGACGCCCGCCAGAAGAGCTGAATATGATCATCAACCCAAGTATTCCTATCTCGGAAGAAGCCATGCAGATACACGGCATCCTACCTAAGGATGTAGCCAATAAACCGATCTTTCAGCAGGTGGCGCAAAAGATTTATGATTTTATCGGTAATGCTGATTTGGCCGGCTATAATTCTAACCGCTTCGACATTCCGATGCTCATGGAAGAATTCGATCGCGCGGGGCTGGAGTTCGACATCACGCGCCGACGCATGATTGATGTGCAACGCATTTTTTATAAAATGGAACCTCGCACGCTCAAAGCGGCGCTCAAATT
The DNA here is from genome assembly GCA_937872405.1 of uncultured Saprospiraceae bacterium. Classification (GTDB taxonomy): domain Bacteria; phylum Bacteroidota; class Bacteroidia; order Chitinophagales; family Saprospiraceae; genus JADJNW01. The sequence goes on from CALMSP010000130.1 coordinate 11,023, forward strand.
TTATTGTGATAAAGATATAGAGGATGCTCATGATGCCATGGCGGACGTGCGCGCCACGGTAGAGGTGTTTATGGGGCAATTAGAACGCTACAAAGGTGCGGACTACATGGACGAAGAAGGCAATGTGCAGAAGGCACCCATAAAACGCAATATTCAGGAGCTTCACGATTTTACGAACGACCAACGCTTTGTGGATGCTACTCAAAAAATGCGTTATGATCAAAACGGTGTCATTGTTTTTAACTTTGGTAAATATAATAATCAGCCGGTAGCGGAAGTATTAAGTAAAGATAAACAATATTATAATTGGATTCTGAATAAAGAGTTTTCATCGCAGGTGAAGCAAATTGTGAAAAAATTGGTGAAAGAATATGAAAAGCAGCACCGAAATGGCTAAATGCATCAATAAAAGAATAGCACATTCAAACAGGTACGGAATCCCCCTATCCCCACATCCCCCTATCCCCACATCCCCCATCACCCACCACCCATCACCTACCACCCATCACCTACCACCTACCACCCATCACCTACCACCTATTACCCATCACCTATCCCTCTTCCTCTTACTACTCTTACTCGCTGGCTGCTACGAACCCCGCGAAAGCTGCGCCGATATCAATGCCGTCAACTTTGCCGTAGATGCCGATCGCCCCTGCCCCAACTGCTGCCTGTATCCGGTGCTGCGCATAGCCGTAGAGCATAAAGTATCCGATGCGAGCAATGCCCCCAACTTAGTTTACGCCGATTCGGTTTATCGAGATGGCGCTGGTAATGCCTTTCGCGTACGCGACATCCGATTTTATGTGTCAAATGTGCGCTTGGTGCGCGCCGACGGCTCAGAGGTGCATCCGCAGGATAGCTTAGAACTGCCCATTCGCCTACCTGATGGTTCGCGCGAGCGCCGCAACATATCCAAAAATATTGCATTAGTTAATCGCAGCACATTCACGCCTTATAATATGGGCACATTCATCACCGCTGGTGCGTTCACCCATATCCGTTTTACACTTGGATTATCAGACATAGCCAACCAGACCGATCGTGCGGCACTGCCAGATTCACTCAACAGCCATCCCTTGGCCAGTGAGGCAATGTACATCAACCCAAACAATGGCTACATTTTCAATCGTTTACAGATATTTGAAAATCTACTATTAACAGACACCACCTTCTCCACGATTGCCATAAGCGGCCCAGCAGCCCGGCGCGAGGTAGAACTCCCCCTGCCTGCAAGTTTGATAGAAGGCTTCAATGTGCGCGTGACGCTCCGCATCAATTATTTACGCTGGTTTGCCAATGTTAATTTAAAAAATGATCCCCCCGCAACGTTAGCGACAAAATTAATTGACAACGCTACCAACTCCTTTGCAGTAACCAACGTTTTATTAGAAATTCAGTGATAACAATCACCAAAAATTTGTGCTTTTTAGCACTATATTTACAAAAAATCATTTCACCAATGAAAAAAAAATTAACTATCCTGTTCGCCCTTAGTGGCTTGGTTTTCCTATTTGCTACTTGCAACAGGACAGAAACGGACTGCTGTACGCCAGGTGATGACACTGGTACGCTGGAGCTGCGTTTCAAGGGCGTTTTTGACGATGCTCCGCTGATGATGTACGCTGCATCCTATCCGTATGAGGCTGGTATGTCCTTGCGCCTGCAACTTTTTCTGTTTTATCTATCAGATATGAATTTGGTTGAAAAAAACGGTAAGTCCATCAAAATCAAGGATATAGAGGTTGTAAATTTTGCTAATATACAATCCGAAGTCGCAGCCAACGAAGGAGTAACGATCCGCATCAACAATGTACCAGCAGGTAAATATAGCGCCCTAAAAACGGGTATCGGCGTATCGTCTGAACTCAATAAAACCAACCCTGGCAACTATAGCGCCAAGCATCCATTGAGCGACAACTACTGGTCGGCAGCGATGGGCTACATTTTTACAAAAATGGAAGGCAACGCTGATTTGGATAATAACGGCTCGTTTGAAACCAAGTTGACTTTTCATATCGGCGCCAACAGCCTGTATCGCTCAAAATCGTTTGATAAAGAGCTTGTAATTAATGCTAAAGAAACGACGCAGCTCGATTTTGTAGTGGACTTGCGCAAGTTGTTGGTAGCCAGCGAAGGGAACTTTCTGGATTTCCGTAAAACCAGCATTGACCACACTACCAATATGGAAATAGCGAGCTTTATTATGAATAATCTGGTAAATGCCATCGAAGTGAAGTAAATAAAATTGCATGATTCGGGTTCTATTGGCTATTGTATGCTGGTTTTTATTTACATGGAGCATAATACAATGCCACCGCGCACCAAGTGGTAGCCTGAGCCACATTGCTTATAAGCCTACGTTTGTAGCCCCTGCGCACATCAATGGGGTACCCCACATGGACGTTCCTTCGGATAATCCACTCACGGCCGAAGGCATTGCACTGGGGCGCATGTTATTTTATGATCCCATTTTATCAGCAGATAGCACCGTCTTTTGCGGCAATTGCCACCAACAGCAACGCGCTTTTACAGATGGCAAAGCACTTAGTACGGGTTTCGCTGGCCGCAAAGGTGTGCGCAGCGCTATGTCCTTAGCGAATATTGGTTTTCACCATCAGGGCTTGTTCTGGGACGGGCGCTCCCCTACCCTCGAAGCACAGGCCGTACACCCCGTGCAGGATTCGGTAGAAATGAACCTCAACTGGCAACTGGCCGAGCAACGCTTGCAACGCCATCCTGTTTATCCAGCGTGGTTCCGGCGGGCTTTTGGAATCCAGGATTCGAAGGATATTACGCAGCACTTAGTTGTGAAAGCACTGGCACAGTTTCAGCGTACCCTCATCAGTCGGGATGCCAAGTATGACCAAGTACGACGCGGCGAGGCCCAATTCACCGAAGCGGAAGCGCGCGGCTATGCCATTTTCTTTGATACCTCATCCGAATTGCCCCATTCGGAGTGCGGACATTGTCACCTCGACCCCCTATTTACAACTTTGGAATATCATAACAATGGCATTCAGCAGGTAAATAATTTAAATGATTTCTCAGATAAAGGTCGAGGCGGTTTCAATGGCAATTATTATGATAATGGTAAATTCAAAGTGCCAACACTGCGCAACATTGCCCGTACAGCGCCATACATGCACGACGGTCGTTTCAAAACACTTCCGGAAGTGCTCGATCATTACATTAGTGGTGGGCATTTCGCAGATAACCTAAGCCCCAATGTGCGGCAGTTGCGCTTCAGCGAACGCGACAAGCAGGATTTGATTGCCTTTTTACATACCTTAACGGATAGCATATTTTTAAATAATCCGGCGTTCGCTAATCCATTTTAAAATAAATAAAGCACAAAATTTGAAATACTTTATCAACTACCTAACGACAAATTATAAATATATCAAGAGTTATCATTATAAAACCATAATAATACCAAGAATTATTATGAAAAAATGGATACTTGGCATAAGCATGCTTTCCATATTATTATATGCCTGCGAAAAACCGGACAATAGCGGCAATGATTGTAACGACTGCCCTACGGACGATCGGATTACTGCCGACTACAATCCGCAAGCATACAAATTGGACTTACCTTTTTGGCTTCCCACCCCCATTATCCCGACAGACAATCCGCTTACTTTAGAAGGTGTAGCCTTAGGGCGGATGCTATTCTACGATCCTATTTTATCAGCTGATAGCACCCAATCTTGCAGCAGCTGTCACAATCCCAAACTCGCATTCACGGACGGGCAGGCGACAAGCGTTGGTATTCGCGGTATGCGCGGTAAGCGCAGCTCCATGTCACTGGTCAATCTGGCGTTCAACCCCAATGGTTTTTTCTGGGACGGCGGAGTACCTACCTTGGAAGCGCAAGCGCTGTTGCCCATCGAAGATCATTTAGAAATGGACGACACCTGGGAAAATGTGGAGCGAAAATTGCGTCAGCATGGCAAGTATCCGGCCTTATTTCGCAAGGCTTTTGGCATTGAGCGCAAGCGCGAACTCACGCGCGATCTGGTGGTAAAGGCGATTGCCCAGTTCGAGCGAACACTGATAAGCGGTAATTCCAAATTCGACCGTATCATCTGGCTCAACGACGGCTGGCTGGAAGATGACGAGGAGCGCGGCCGCCGACTATTTTTCTTTGAACCCGCGGATATCAACCACCCTGGCTGCTCACATTGCCACTTCGAACCACTTTATACCGACAATAATTTCCATAATAATGGTCTTGATGCGGTACCCACGCTGGAGGCTTTCGCCGATTTGGGGCGGGGCCGCGTGACAAAAAATCGCTTCGACAATGGAAAATTTCGCGCGCCCACGCTACGCAACATTGTCTTGACGGCGCCCTACATGCACGATGGGCGTTTTGCTACGCTCGAAGAGGTGCTCGAACAATATGCCGCAGGTGGGCATGGCGTCGAAAATGAAAATGCCAACATCATGCCTTTTCCGCTTAGCGAGCGCGACAAAAGAGACTTAATCGCTTTTCTAAAAACGCTCACAGACACCAGTTTTATTAATAATCCGGCTTTTAGCAATCCATTCCAATAGTGTGCTTATTCAAATAACGACACCACGACGGTGTTGGGAAGCAGCACGCAAAATAAGGGCAAAGGGAAGCCACCAAATCAGGTCGTTCGTGATAAGGGTGTAACCGAATTGCGGATAAGGCATCCCTTGTAGCAGGTTAAACAAGTAGCCCAACGGTCCGAATATTTTACCCAAAAAGCCTACCAACACAATGATCCAGTGCTGTAGCGGATCATAACTCGCCAGCCAATATCCCACGCCATATACACCAATCACCATGCCCATACCCTGCCAAATCATCGGATGATTGATACGCTCCATAGCCAAGAGGTCAAAAAAGTGCTGCGGGAAAAGGATAACCCATGCGCCCCATATCAGATTGTAAATAGCTGCCAAGCGCAGCACAAGTGGCATCCATTGGGTATTTTTCGTCGAATACATTCTGTTTTTTTTGCTTAAAAACAGCCGAAGGAAAGTGGAGTTGCGGTTTTGTCAAGTACTGGAGCCATTTTTTTTAAAAAATTTTGCGAAAAAATTCAAAAAAAAGGGGCGTGTAAAAATATTATTTTTCACAAAAAATTAAATTATATTCTTTTAAGATGGAATTATACACTTTTTTATTCAATTTAAAAAATTCACAAACATCAAATTTTGTCCTTGTATGGTGCTGTAAATTGTAAGATGTTTGTATTGTCAAACGAAATGAACGCCGATAAACGAATCGGATTCACAAAGTTGGATAAGTAAAAAGTACATGGGATTATTAGCTTGCTGACAGTAAGTCAGGTTTCGGGAAAAAACCTGACTTACTATCGCAACTTTTCGAGGGGACATCCAACTGACATTCTTGAGACAGAACTTACCGGCTTCCAAAGCTGGTTCTTCAGATAGCATATGTTCATGGGATTATATATTTGTTGATAGTAAGTCGTATTGCCAAGTTGTGATGCGACTTACTTTTTTTTAGCCCTACCACTCTCAAAGATACGATGCCTTTATGACGCAACAACACATCTGAAGTCACTTTTTTTGTTAAACTTTTTTTATTTTCCATTGCTCGTATATACGGTGACCGCCCTCCAGACGTTTTTAATGCATTCGTAACTCCCTACTGCCGTTCACGCTTGACCGTCACAAAATAGCTGCCTATGACCCCTACTAACTGTGCAACCGGTACGCTTGCTCCTTACGCCCCCACCTCGGACATGCCCTGGGATGAGCGCCGCGTCATGCATTTGTATCGCCGCTTAGGTTTTGGTGCTACACCTGCCGAACTCGATAGCGGTTTGAATCAACATCCGTCAGCACTGGTGGACGCACTGCTCGACCAAGCGATGGCCTTACCCTTGCCGCCAGAACCCGAATGGTCGAATTGGCCGATTTCGCGGTACACAAATGAAGAAGAAGCGGTGCTGCAAATTTTTGCCTGGCGCCGGCGCTGGGTTTCGGATATGTTAGCCCATGGCCCACGCGAAAAACTCGCCCTGTTTTGGCACAATCACTTCGTGACGCGCTTAGAAGGCTACGGCTGCCCCTCGTATATGTATCAGTATCATAAAGTGTTGCAGCAGAACGTTTTAGGTAATTTTCGGGAGTTTTTGAAAGCCATTGGTACAACGCCAGCTATGCTGGTATTTTTGAATGGCGTACAAAATACGCGCTTCAATCCGAATGAAAATTACGCCCGTGAATTGTACGAACTCTTCACCTTGGGTCGAGATAATGGCTACACCCAGCAGGATATTGTACAAACCGCACGCGCTCTTACTGGCTGGAATGCCCTCACGGAATACTGCGGCCCGATCAGCTTTTTTCCACTTACATTTGACCCTGGCCAGAAAACTATTTTTGGACGAACGGGCAACTGGGATTATAATGGCGTACACGAATTGCTCTTTGCCCAACGCGGAGCGCTTATTGCCAACTACATTTGCAGAAAAATATATCGCACTTTTGTTAGCCCACAGATAGATGAAGCTATCGTCAATGAATTGGCAAGTATTTTCATTCAACATGATTTTGAAATTGCCCCCGTATTGCGCACCTTATTTAAAAGTGATCACTTTTTTTCAGATGCGAATATTGGCGTGTTGGTAAAAAGTCCGCTCGAATTATTAATCACGTTTTTGCGTGAGGGTGGCTTTGAAATAGACTGGCGAGACGAGTGGTTGGATGGGTTGATTTACTTAGCCAGCGAATTAGGACAGGAATTGTTCAACCCCATAGATGTAGCTGGCTGGCAGGGCGATCGCCTTTGGGTGAATAACAATACGTTGACCGGACGCTGGCAAGCACTGCGATTTGTGCTATTTACAGTATTCCAAAATTACCCACAGCAATTGCGACATCTGGCGCGCGTGCGCTCGGAAAACTCGAACGATGCCGACTACATCGCCGAAGTGCTCACCGATCATTTTTTACCCAATGGCTTGCAAACTGCGGATGAATACGACTGGGCAACGCTGGCTTTTAAATCAGAAATCCCTGACCACTACTTCCGCGACGGCAGTTGGAACCTCGATTGGGAAACCGTGCCTATTCAGGTAGCGCTACTGATTGATCACCTGATTCGTCGGCCAGAGTTTCAGTTGATGTAATATTTATTAACACACAAGCCACCAAAGTATTATGTGCAATCATCAGGATCACCAGCATACAAATCAACCCGGCCGGCTGGGTAGTACCTTAGAACATGGTGCGGCCCACGAGCGCGACCACCGGCAATGGAGTCGGCGTAGTTTTTTGCATACATTAGGGCTTAGTGGTGGTTCGGCTTTCTTATTAGCCAACTTGCCCATATCAGCTTTGTTAAATGCGCCATTGGCCGTAGCGCTCAGCGAAAGCAACAACAGTGATGCCGCTAATCGCATTTTGGTACTCATTCGCCTCAAAGGCGGCAACGATGGGCTTAATACCCTCATTCCAATCTTCGATTATGGACGTTATCAGGCGCTGCGGCCTACAATTCGGATAACTCAAAACGACACATTTGCGTTGAATACCGCTTTTGCTATGCCCAAAACCATGAGTGCTTTGCAGGGTATGTGGGCAGAAGGGCAAATGAAAGTGGTGCACAGCGTAGGTTACGCCGAGCAAAATTTATCGCACTTCCGGTCATCGGATATATGGGCTTCCGCCAGCGATTCAAATGTATTGGACAACTCCGGTTGGTTGGGGCGCTACTTGCAAGGGCAGCACCCAGATTATTTAAACAATCCACCAGCCATACCCCCAGCCGTGCAAATCGGTAGTGTCGGCAATCTGGCATTCAACGATACCAGTAATGTCAGTATTTCGGTATCCGTAAATGATCCGAACGAATTATACGAAATTGCGCGCCTTGGCCGCTTGTACGATCTGAATAACCTACCAGAGTGCCTGTACGGCGAGCAACTGGGCTATATGCGTAGCGTGGCAAACAGCACTTTTTTCTATGCCGAGACCATCAAACGCGCTTATGATAGCTCCACTACACAAGCCGAATACAGCTCCAGCTTGGGCCGGCAGTTGGCTATGGTGGCACGCCTCATCAAGGGCAACCTCGGCACGCGCCTGTACATGGTTACGCTGGATGGCTTCGATACCCACGCCCGACAAAACGAATTGCATCCGCAACTACTAAAAGATGTGGCTGATTCCGTAAGCGCCTTTTACAATGACTTGGCTGCTGGCAATCGCCAAGAAGACGTAGTAACCGCAACCCTCTCAGAGTTTGGCCGACGCCCTGAACAAAATGCTTCTGGCGGCACGGATCACGGCGCCGCTGCCCCCATGCTATTATTTGGGGCTGGTTTGAATGGCAATGGGCTATTGGGTACGCCACCTGATTTGCAAAATTTTGATAATGACGGAAACCTGCGCTTTGGTACGGATTTTCGACAAGTGTATGCTACGCTACTCGAAAATTGGCTCTGCGTGGATGCCATTACGGTGAATCAAGTGCTGGGGCGCGATTTCAATCGCATAGCACTGGGCTTGAACTGCTTGACACCTACTTCTGTACAGGGCGCCGCAGTGCCTGGCATTACCCATAATGTACGTTACCTGTCCACCCGCGATGTCATCATTAGCTATACACTACCCGCCGCTACGCAACTGCGCATCGAGATTTTCAATTTGTTAGGGCAACCAGTGGCTACACTATTTAATGGTTATCAAATGGCAGGAACGCATGAGGTACAGTTCAGTGCAACAGGCTACTTAGCCTCCGGACAATATTTCTACCGCATACAGGCAGGTGAGCGCGTGATTGGGCAAGCCTTTCGCATTGTCCGCTAACAGACAAAAAAACGATGACAGCATTCAACTTAAAATGAAGAATGAGCGTTACAACATTATATGATGTAAACCTTTGAAAAATAGGTAAAAAGAATCGGCTTTCGGGCTAAATAATGTTCACAGGGACACAATTCCAGGGGAATTGTTTACAATTTGTTAATAGTAAGTCCAGAATGAACTTTTTCACCCGAAAAAGGTGTTGATACAAGCAGATGTGTGCAAGAAGCACAACACCTTACCTTGTGCAAACATAATTAAAAAAAATAGATTCTTCCTCAGAATTCTGTTTTTTTTGAATATGAATCTGTGAAAAGTGACTTTTAAATTATAAACACCTAATAATTAACACCTTGCATATTCGACATTGTAAAATTTGGCTTTTCTTATCAAATATATTCATGGGATTATAATTTGTTAGTAGTAGGTCGTATCACCTTGTTGTGGTGCGACTTTTTTTTTCTGAACCCGCCTCTTTGGGATACACTTGGATTCACCCTTTTGTAAACCAATCTTAACTATTGATAATCAGCGTATTATCAAGTATTTATAAGCACTCAAAAAATAGTTCACGGTTTTGTATGGATTGTTTTAAAAAAAACGTTTCTTTGCATAATCAGAAACATACTGTTATTGAGAGAGAACTACCAAGCCCCACCGCTCTCATTCAACCGACGCAATTGCATCGGATTTAGCTTTTTTTCAATCCCCTTCAATAACCGACAGGTTCAGAAAGCGATTTGCTATTCTGATCAATGTTTGTTGTATTAAACGATTATAAGTCGGGCAAATCAAATCTGATTACGAAACTACCCTGTCAGGTTGTTAGCATTCAACCTGCGACTGTGCTTTTGTTTCCAAAACCTAACAAATTATATATCCGCTATGAGTAGAAATTTACTTCTCACTTTGAACAAGCGTATCACGGGGGCGTTGAGGCGCAGTAACCGGCACTTGCCTCTACTGGCATTGCTTGTTCTTTTTAGCCAAGTCATCCATGCACAACTGGACGTGTCGTTCAGTGTACAAGAACCAACTTGCTTCGGCTTGCCTAATGGCAAGATTACCGCCACGGCCACGGGGGGCACCGCGCCGTACAATTATATTTGGAATACTGCTGCGACTGGTCCGGTATTAAACAATATTACGGCGGGCGCTTATTCTGTGACGGTCACGGATGGGGCAGGTGGAATGGTTGTAAGAAGCGTGACCGTTGGTCAGCCGCCACTTATTACTGCATCTATTAATGTAAGCGGAGGTTGTACCAGTTCGGTTACCCTTACCGCAGTAGGTGGTGGAGGCAAACCACCTTATGGGTACTATTGGACAACGGGTCAAAATAGTGTATCTATAACTGTTTCTAACAATGGAACGTATTGCGTAACGATTACCGACAGTAACAACTGCGGTGCAGTAGCCTGTACATCCGTAAGCACCCAACCCCTTACGCTGTCAGTAACGCCCACCGCTGTGACTTGTCCTGGCGGATCAGACGGGCAAGTGACAGCGCTGCCAGTGGGAGGAGCGGCGCCTTATACTTATCAATGGAGCAATGGCGGAAGTACCCAAACGCTCAACAATTTATCGCCGGGCTTGTATAGCGTAACGGTAACAGATGCGAATGGCTGTAAAGCAAATGCCTCCGCAACGGTAGCCGATAAGCCACCATTAGTAATACAAACTACTTTTGTACAGCCCACCTGCCTAAATGACACCAATGGTTCGATCACAGCGTTTCCATCCGGAGGTAATCCGCCTTATACCTATTTGTGGAGTAATGGCGCTACCACGCAAACCATCAGCGGCTTAAATGCAGGTACATACACGGTAACCGTCACGGACAATAAGGGTTGTAAAGTCACTAAAACGGTCGTACTGGAACCTAAATCCAAACTTGTTGTAACTCTAACCGGCTCCAACGAAACCTGTCCAGGTGACAATAAT
>CALMSP010000131.1 GCA_937872405.1 uncultured Saprospiraceae bacterium
GGCCTTAGTGTCTGTCAGGTTTCAAAACAAACGGCGATGAGTGAGATGTCGTAAATCTTTAAGATTTGCGACATCTGAAAAGTAAAACAACGGATTTGACCCACTACCAAAATATGATAGCATGAAGCGGATAACAAAGGTGAATAGCATTGTAATACAGATTCTATTTGTTTCTGCGGCGGTAGCACTTCTGCCATTTATTTATCAGGTTCTTTTAGCAGATAACGTTCATAAATGGGTTGCCGGACAAGCTGCTTATGGATTTGCCGCTTATATATTGTTAGGCTTAATGATTTTTTAAAAAACAAAACTTGAATGGGCTAAAGCCCGTCTGGTTTTTAAATTACAACTTATGAAAAATCTACGTTTAGAGCGCTGGCGCTGGCTATTAGTGCTAGCGTTGGGTATTGGCATTGGCTATCTCATTTTCGGTGGTGGTCACGCAACGCATGAGCACGCACACGCAGAGACTTCGGCAGGGGCGACCGTCTGGACTTGTTCTATGGATCCTCAGGTACGCCAGCCAAATCCGGGTAAGTGCCCGATTTGTGGGATGGATTTGATTCCGCTTGACGACCAACAGGATGCAAACCTCGACCCCGACGCCATCCGCCTGAGTGCTTCCGCCATGCACTTGGCGCAAGTGGAAACCGCCGTAGTGCAGTCGGGGCAAGTGGCCAAAACCATTCGCCTTAACGGCAAAGTAGCCGCCGACGAGCGTCAAATTTTCACGCAAGCAGCGCATCTATCAGGGCGTATCGAGCGATTATTGGTCAGCTTTACAGGAGAGCCAGTTCGCAAAGGGCAGGTCATCGCTAGGATTTACTCGCCGGAATTAGTCACAGCACAAGAGGAACTCCTACAGGCGGTCAAGCTAAAAGCGATCACCCCTGCATTGTACCAGGCCGCCCGCGAAAAGCTTCGATACTGGAAGTTGAGTGATGCACAAATTGAGGCAATCGAAATTACTGGCAAACCACAAGAAACATTTGATATTCAGGCAGATGTGAGTGGTATTGTATTAGAAAAAAAAGTTAACCTCGGCGACTATCTGATGCGTGGTGATCCTTTATTTACCATTGCCGACCTATCCAAAGTGTGGGTGCTGTTCGATGCTTATGAAAGTGATTTGCTATGGCTCAAGCGCGGCGACCAGCTTCGATTCACAGTGAGTGCGCTACCTACCCAAACTTTTGAAGGCCCCATCCGCTTTATTGATCCTATGATCAATCCCGACCGGCGCACGGCGCAAGTACGAGTAGAAATAGCCAACCCCGGTAGTACCCTCAAACCAGAAATGTTCGCTACAGCAGAAATTCAGGCAACCCTTTCGGCAAAGGCCGGACAAATCATCGTGCCCAAATCGGCTGTACTTTGGACGGGCAAGCGCTCCATTGTGTATGTACAAGATTCCAACGCCGATGAGCCTACTTTTCTACTGCGCGAAGTAACCCTTGGCCCGGCCCTGGGCGACCGCTATGTGGTGGAATCGGGGCTGCGTAGTGGTGAACAGGTGGTAGTCAATGGTGCATTTTCGATAGATGCCGCCGCTCAATTGGCAGGTAAAAAAAGTATGATGAATACCCGCAACATCCCTGAGCACCGCACATCACCTATTCCCATCGGCAAGAGCGAAAAGCAAAAACTGACGCCATTGGTTGAGGCGTACCTACAAATGAAAGACGCGCTGATCACCTCTAACATACAGGTAGCACAGCACCATGCCACCCACTTGACAAAAGCCATTGCCAGCTTCCCAGCAGCCGCCTTTAAGGATGAAGACGCCCTCCAGTATTGGGCTGCAGTGGCACCTAAATTGAGTGACCTAAGTAGCAAAATTGTTCAAGCCGGAGATATAGTAAGCATTCGTAAGCATTTTACGCTGTTATCTGATCGAATGTCTAATTTGTTGAAAGTATTTGGGCCGCTGGATGCCCCGATTTTTGTACAATTTTGCCCAATGGCCAACGATAACAAAGGTGGCTACTGGCTTAGTAAGCAATCGGAAATTCGCAATCCTTACTACGGTGATGAAATGCTAACCTGTGGCAAAGTAGTAGCCGAAATACAATAAAAATGCGTAGCTTCTCATTTTTTATTCACTAAAAATTATAGCGCAGAATGAAAAACTTCATGCTTTCACTTTTTATTATACTGCCCTTATTTGCAGCAGCGCAAAATCGCCTATCAAAAAATTTTCAAGCGATCCGTACAGCGATGCAGGCGCAGGAAGCAGCTTGGAATCAGGGCGATATAGAACTTTTTATGCAATATTATTTGCAATCCGATAGCCTGCAATTTGTTGGCGCCAATGGCCCTGCCTATGGCTGGCAAACTACACTTGATAATTATAAGCGTCGCTATCCTAATAAGATGGCGATGGGTATATTACATTTTGATATTTTGAATATGAACTATCGTGGCAAGAATGTAATTAGCGTACTCGGAAAATTTACATTGGAGCGCGCACACGACCGTCCGGAGGGCTATTTTCTATTGATCTGGCAGAAGATAAAAGGACGTTGGGTTATTGTAGCCGATTTTACCGGATAAATTTTTTGTAGCTTTCGCAAATATTTTAAAGCATCATGGTTAATTGTGTGCTATTAATTGTTGCTTGAGCATAAACCCGCGTTCGGCTTTCTCTTTCCAGGGCAGCGTTTGGCAGCGCACATCACCAAGGCTACCACAGCAAGCAGTACATTGGGTGTCCATAATTTCCCAGGTACGCTCTACCAGCCCAATGCCTTTGGCGTAGCGTTCTTGTGCTACACGGAGTTCTGTCAGCAGTCGGTGATCGGCATATTGTATAGTTGTTACCGCTTGATAATTCGCATATTGCCCTGCAAATGGCTCGCTGACCGCTTTGGTGCGTGTTTCCCAATCTTTAAAAATCGCCATTGATTGACCAGCTACCTCTTGCCGCAGCGTTGGATCAATAAAACGTAGGCTATTCCAGCGCTGACCTGAACGAAGCGGAAAGACCAACTTAATTAAACGGAGATTGTCCTCCTCTCTAAGCGCTTGATTGTTAGTTCTTTGCAATATAAAAACTCTCCTGATCTGCCAAGGATGCGTAGTATCTTTTCGTTCATATCGCTCTGCTTGGTAAATCGTATCACCGGCGTTATTTAGTTGTTGTGTAATAATTTCTTCTCGAATCCAAGTCCGCGAGGAATCAAGACGAGTACGGGACACGTCAGGTACAAACAAAATAGAATCCACTTGGTACTCCCAATATTTACCAACTTGTAGCGGGAAAAAATCATATCCTAAATCAAGTTGAATATTTTCGGTTGTTTGCTTTTCGCATGCCGATAAAAATGCGCCCGCCGAAAAAAGTACAAGAAGGATGCTACGCTTCATAACATTTTTATTTGTAAAATTTTGTGTAAATAAAAGCGCGCTCCTCAATTCCGACCCACCAGTGAACTGCTATAAATAATGCCGCCGCCAACGACATCGCCGCCTTCGTAAAATACAGCCGACTGCCCAGGCGCTACCCCTTTTACATTGGCATAAAATTCCACCTCCACTTGGTTGGGGCTGAGCTGATGCAGGCTACTCAAGGTACCACTGTCTTTGTAGCGAATTTTAGTTGCCACTTCCAGTCCATCAGGAATAGTGGCATATTTCATCAAATTGACCTGCCCGACGGTCATACCGTTGCGCACTAATTCCTCTACTGGGCCCAGCACTACCGTGTTGGTTTCTGGGCGAATTTCGGTTACGTACATTGGCTCGCCAAAGGCCATACCCAGCCCCTTGCGCTGCCCGATGGTGTAGAACGGATAGCCTTGGTGCGTGCCAAGCACCTCCCCTTTTGTACTGACAAAAGTACCGCCAGCCACTTGCGCTTCCAGTCCGTCCACGCGACGCTTGAGGAAGCCTCGATAATCATTATCAGGTACGAAGCAGATTTCATAACTCTCGGCTTTTTTGGACAAATCCGTATAGCCCCAGTCGTAAGCCATTTGGCGTACTTGAGGTTTGGTATAAGCCCCCAGCGGAAATCGGCTGCGGTTCAGGCATTCCTGGCTCAGCCCCCAGAGCACGTAGGATTGATCTTTGTTGTGGTCCACGCTGCGGGTGATGTACTTGCGGCCATTATGCTCCTTGATTTGTGCGTAGTGCCCGGTGGCAATAAATTCGCAGTCTAAGGCATCAGCACGTTTGAGTAGGGCGCTCCACTTGATATGTGTATTACAAAGTACGCAAGGGTTCGGCGTGCGGCCGGCAAGGTATTCATCCACAAAATTATCAATTACATAATCGCCAAACTCCTCGCGGATGTCCACGATAAAATGGTGGAAGCCCATGTCCACGGCTACTTGGCGTGCATCATTGATAGAATCGAGGCTGCAGCAACCGGTTTCTTTCTTTGAGCCGCCGGAAGTTGCGTAGTCCCATGTTTTCATCGTGATGCCGATCACTTCATAGCCCTCTTCGTGGAGCATCATGGCGGTTACGGTGCTATCAATGCCGCCACTCATGGCCACCAGCACCCGTCCTTTTTTACTCATGTTTACAACGTTTTGAACCGGGTTCAAAGTCCGGTGTTGTAATATATTAATTTTATGCGATCAAATATTTACCATGTATTTACTTTTCACAGCATGGATTATTTGATTTGTATCAAAACTATTTGGAAGTCAGAATAGTTCTGTTGGCTTTGCAAAAGATTTAGGGTTTTATTTTCAAACCTGGTTGTACAATTTCAAAATCTTCTTTTTGTTTCGACTGGCGCACCAGTTGTTTTACATCCTCCAATAAGCGTTTAGCATCATAAACGACACCATCTTTTACCGTATATTTTACGCCACCTACACGTACCACCTCGTTTTGCTCATTGAGGCGGATAGCGCCGATACCATACAAGACACTCAAGTCTTTCAATGGATTTTCTTCCAAAATGACAAAATCCGCCAGTTTGCCTACTTCTACAGTGCCAATTTTATCTTCCATACCAAGCGCTTGGGCGCCATAAAGTGTAGCCGAACGGATCACTTCAAGCGGATGGAAGCCTGCTTCTCGCAATAATTCCAACTCTCGAATATAAGCAAAACCGTACAATTGGTAAATAAATCCCGAATCGGAGCCAGCCGTGACGCGGCCGCCGCGATTTTTATATTCATTCACAAAGGTCATCCAAAGGCGGTAATTTTCTTTCCATTGCACTTCTTGCTCGGTGCCCCAGCTATGCCAATAAGAGCCGTGCGATATACGGCTGGGTGCATAGAATCGCCAAAGCGAAGGCATGGTGTATTCTTCGTGCCACTCAGCACGACGGGCGCGCATAAGATCGCGGTTAGCCTCATAAATATTAAAAGTTGGGTCAATGGTAAAATCGAGTGCGATTAGTTCGTCCATTACTTTGTTCCAGTGATCCGAGTAGGGCGGTGCCGCTTGTTTCCAGAGGCGGCCGGCTTCTTCAAAGCGATTTTGTTCGTTTTGATAATTGTAATCAAGCGGATAATTCTGAACGGTTTGATTGTTGAATAAGGCCTCTGGCAGCCCGTACCAATGCTCCATGGTAGTCAAGCCCGCGCGTGCTGATTGGAGTACATTCCATCGAGCCACATCCATTTGAGCATGATGGCAGGCCGAGCGTAGCCCGATTTTTTTGTTTTCTTCGAGGGCAGCGGCCATAATGTCGGGGCGAGCACCAAAAAATTTGATACCATCAGCACCGCGTTTGGCATTTTGGCGCACCCATTCGCGGGCTTGTTCGGGGGTATTGATGCCGTTTTCAGCACCTTGTCCAAAGACGGTATAAGCCAGGATGCGTGGCGCCACAATTTCGTTTTTTTCACCGCGCTTTTTTTGGTCGAGCACCCAATCCAGCCCGTTGCCCGCAGAGGGGTCTCGAATAGTGGTAATGCCATGGCCCATCCAAAGTTTGAAAACATACTCGGCATCAGCGCCTTGCCCGCGTCCGCCAATGTGCCCATGCATATCTACAAAGCCAGGCAGCAGGTACATCCCGGTGCAATCGTACTCTTTGCCTCCAGGCTGGAGTTTTGGACGCCGATTGGGGTTAATATCCACGCCCGGATAGCCTACGGTTTGTACCTGTGTAATGCGGTTACCTTCCACCACGATATCAACGGGGCCGATGGGAGGAGCGCCATTACCATTGATGAGCGTAACACCACGGATGATGAGCTGCGCGTGCGGGCCATCGCCTTCGTCGGGTTTGCGGTTGGGCGCTTTCTCTTGTGCAGATGCAATGGTAAAAATACCTGCAAAAAATAAGCTAAGTATAATCCTATTCATTTTGTGTTGATTAGATGTTTAAGCCTTTTGTATTGTATTAGAGCATGTTTAAATTTCATACTTTGGTCTGCAAATGTTCATCTATGGAA
>CALMSP010000132.1 GCA_937872405.1 uncultured Saprospiraceae bacterium
CCTACCAATCGGCCACTTGCGTACAGGGCGCAAGTGGCCGATTGGTAGGGCGGCCGCCACAGGGTGCTACATCATCGCAGGGTACATCAGGGTAGAGGCAGCAAGGATAATTTGGACAGCCTGGGGTGCAGTTGTCCGTAGGGTCATCAGGTGGTGTACCTTGGCCAAGGCCAGGAGGTGGCACCTCGCCACTCCAGTCATTGTTAGTTATGCGAAAGGCTTCTTTTGTAAGGTGTGTGTGGTAAGGTGCCAACACCAATTGTTCTACGATCTGGTAGGGCACATTGGGTAAAGGGCTACCTACGGGTACTACGGCATAGAGGGGCTGTAGCTGCCCAGGTGGGGTATTGGGATCTTCGTAGTAGCCACCTAACTGCACTACTTCGTACTCCAAAGGATAATCATACAAGATCAAGTCGTCTTGCTGCGACAGCATTTGCAGGTGTGCTTCGCTTTGCGGGGTGAACTTCAGGTACAGGTGCGTAGGGGCTATGGAACTGCGCGTATTGCGATACAGGTTATTCCAAGCCTGAGTGATGCGAGCAACCGTGTAGGGATTCTGACGCAGGGCGCCAAGAATGGTGGGTAAAGAATCGCTGGCTTCCCGGAATTCGATATCCGGTGCCTTGTGTTGTGCCGTTTCGTGGGTGGGTGCGGGCATGTCCCAGTCATCTTTTTGGCAAGACCAAGTTAGTACACACACACACATAGCGATAAGGTGTTGAAAATCAGGTTTTTACACGACATAATAAGAACTATTTTGAGGTTAAGAAAGCTATGAACAACCGTTTTCACTGGTTCTGTTCTCCAACAATGCCCGATCAAAAAAACGGCGTTAGTTAATTACTGTGTGTAATATAAGGGTTCTGTAATACAATTGCAAAAAAAAAATAGCGGCACAATAATTTTTTTTTGGGGTCGAGGAGTGGGTACGTTTAGCGAATCCAGAGTTTTCACTTTTCATTTTAATTTTTCCTTAGAGTATGTTTAAAATTCGTTTTTGAAGTCGAAAATGATCAGATTTGGGTTCTCCCGAAGCGTTTTT
The DNA here is from genome assembly GCA_937872405.1 of uncultured Saprospiraceae bacterium. Taxonomy (GTDB): domain Bacteria; phylum Bacteroidota; class Bacteroidia; order Chitinophagales; family Saprospiraceae; genus JADJNW01. The sequence continues at coordinate 1,046 of CALMSP010000132.1, forward strand.
TGAGCTGCATAGCAGCGCTACGGAGCGAGAAAAAGGCAAAGTGAGGTTCCATAGATGAACATTTGCAGACCAAAGTATGAAATTTAAACATGCTCTTAGTATTTTGTCGCCTGTTTTGAAGCCAAATGATCGTCAAATGCCATTAAAATGCACGATATTATAGATTGGTATCGCCGGATTGTCATTCAAATTGCCACGCCATATAGCACAGGTACAGGTTTTTTATTGAAAGATTTCAACTTGATTGTCACCAACGAACATGTCATTCGGGATAATCGAGAGGTGGCGGTAGCGGGCGACAGTTTTCCTAAGCAATTGGCGCCGGTGGTCTATATTGATCCGAAGTACGACTTGGCTTTTTTGGCTGCGCCTCAAAGCGCGGATGCACCCCATGCGTTGCTCAGCACCGACAAGCGCCTGCGCGAGGGGGATCAAGTGGTTGCTGTTGGGCACCCCTTAGGCCTGAAATACGCTGCCACGAAGGGCATTGTGTCTAATACAAGGCATGAGCAGAACGATATTTTTTACATCCAACACGATGCCGCACTCAATCCGGGCAATAGCGGCGGGCCTTTAGTGGATATGGATGGCAACATTGTAGGGGTCAATACTTTTATATCGCGCGACGGGCAAAGCATTGGTTTTTCGCTACCAGTGGCGTATTTGAAAGCAACATTAGAGGAGTTTATCAAGGCTGGTAGCGTCAATGGCGCACGTTGCAGCTCTTGTGCCAATTTGGTTTTTGAGCATACCGTTGACAACGGCTACTGCCCGCATTGTGGCACGAAAGTGCAGCTCCCTAAAGACGTAGAACCCTACGAACCATTGGGCGTAGCTAAAACCATTGAGGAGATCATCGAACAGGCGGGGCGCCCGGTGCAGCTGGCGCGTGTAGGGCCCAACAAATGGGAAATACAGGTGGGGAGTGCGCGTATCCAGATTTCCTACCACGAAAAAACAGGCCTCATCACCGGCGATGCCTACCTCTGCTTGCTGCCAAAAGAGAATATCAAACCTTTGTACGAATACTTGCTTCGGCAAAATTATTATACAGAGGGTCTGGCGTTTAGCATCCGAGAACAGGATATTATTTTGTCATTACTCATTTTTGACCGCTATTTGAATGTAGAAACCGGTTTGTTGCTCTTTCAGCGCCTCTTTCAGCAAGCGGATTATTACGACAATATCCTTGTAGAAAAATTTGGCGCCTTGTGGAAATATGATACCAATTAAAATAAAGGATAGTGGATCAAAACGGTTGTTCTTTGTTCAGATTTCGCAAATCTCAAAGATTTACGAAATCACATCCACCCATTTGACCCAGCACCATATAAAGAATCAGCATTATCAGGTAGCCTTTCGGGTGTTTTTTTAATGTGTAAAAAACTTAAAATCAATTTTTTACAACGAGTTTTTTTTAGAAAATAAGTACCAGTTTTGGATAACAATACCCTGAAGTTCGTTTTCTCAGATGCACAAAAACCTAAACCTTGCGATTTGTATAATAATTACTATCTTTACAGCGTTGAAGGAAACATTAAAGGAAAACTGGTGAATCCGGCTATGAACGTCGGCTCGCCCTATTTTTAGCTATCTCCTGTTGCTACATATTGTTAAAATCATCTTTTAACATAAAATATTTCCGGCAAGTCCCGGACATTGATTAATATTGTGAAATCGTTTGGTTAAGTTCAGTTGCCGAACGCTGCCAGAGCCGTAGTAGGCTTGACGCACTGCCAGACAATTCGCAAACCAATAAACTGGAAAGCTATTTTCACAAAGTGTAACTTATGAAAAGTCTCAAAAATCTACTCGCTATCGCGTTGCTCTTGGTAAGCCTCGGCTCGCTCCGCGCACAAGACATTCACTTTTCGCAGTTCTACCTATCGCCACTCAATCTGAACCCAGCTATGACTGGCGTGATGAATTGCAACAGTCGGCTGGTAGCCAACTATCGCAATCAATGGGCGAGTGTGCTACGTTCTAACGCATTCAGCACGTATTCTGCCTCTTACGACCAGCGCGTTTCCGTAGGGCGCTACGATTATTTCGGTATTGGCGGCACATTTTGGGGCGACCGCGCAGGCGAATCCAACTTTTCTACCCTTACCGGCAAGTTGTCTGCTTCTTACAGCAAACGCATGGGCGGAAGCCGTAATTATGGCAATTATCTCGTGGCAGGCGCCGAAGCAGGCATCGCACAGCGAAGCATTGATTTCCTCAACCTACGCTGGGGTACCCAACACGATGGCTCTGGCGGCTTCGATCCGAACCTGCCTACTTTAGAAGACCGCTTCAATCGCGACAATTTTATTTTCGCGGATATGGCTGCTGGTTTGCTGTGGTTTATGGTCATGGATGAGAATACTAATTTCTACATCGGTGGCGCATTCCACCATTTGAATCGCTCCAATCAGTCCTTCAGCACCGAAGATGAAGACCTACTCTTCAGCCGGCTCACGGGCCATGTGGGCGGCGAGTTTCTGGTGAGCGACAAGTTTGGTCTGGTACCTGGCGTTATTGTCATGAAGCAGGGGCCCTCTTTTCAAGTGAATGGCGGCACCAGCTTCAAATTTTTGCTGAGTAAGAGCCGCTTAGAGTACCAAGCATTTCAAGTGGGTTTGTGGGGGCGCATCGGCAACAAATTCATCGAAGCCACTGAAAATAGCAGCGAACGGGTAGGCATACTGGGCGATGCCGTTATTCTGTCCACACGTTTCGATTACAATAACTTTAGCCTTGGCTTTAGCTACGATATTAACATCTCCCCCCTGCAACCGGCAAGTAATTCCAATGGCGGGTTTGAATTTGCATTAGTTTACAAAATATGCGGACAAGAACGTCGTGGCGTGTATTGCCCTAACTTCTGATATCACAATAACCAAATCCGCCCTCGTGTAGCGCCTGATGCCTCTACGAGGGCCGAATTTTTTTTAGCATTATTTCCTGGCTAATCACAAAATGTGTATCTTGGAATTATCTTTCGGTAATCTATGAGAAACTTCAGGGAAGCAATCCTGTAATCATTGCATTTTGGATTGATTGAAAACAAAACACAACGACTATGTTTGGTAATAGCAACAACAAAACGGAGGCAGGCAAGCCCAATGCTTCGGTAGCTACTGGGGCACTGAATACTTTAGTGCAGGGAACGCTGGTGGAAGGTATCGTACACTCGGATAGCGATATTCGCGTGGATGGCACGATCAAAGGCAAACTCTTCTGCGATGCCAAGGTAATCATCGGGGTATCCGGCACCATTGAAGGCGAAATCAAATGCCGGAATGCTGTTATTGAAGGCAAATTTCAGGGAAATCTGGAAGTTACAGAGTTGCTAAATATCCGCGAAACGGCTACCGTAGGCGGCGACGTAAAAACAAACAAACTGATTGTGCAGTCGGGCGCTGCATTTAATGTCAATTGCACGATGGGTGGCGTAAGGGTACCTACTAATACCCTGACCATCAGCAAAGAAGAGCAGCCGGTGCTGAAAGCAGCCAAGTAATCATGATGTAAAATTTACACCATTTTACTGCATGAAACGGGTGTTTTATTTAGCATATATCATGTAATTCTGAAAATTGTATTGTGGAGAAGCCCCCTGCCAGCAATAAAAAACATGAAAATGAATACCTAAAATACTCAGGTATGGCATTTCAAATGGCGGCTACTATCTTTGTAGGCATCCTGCTTGGGCAGTGGCTTGATCGTCGGCTACAAACACCCAAGCCCTATTGCACGATGATCGCAGCAGTAATTTTTAGCTTGGCAGCTATTTATGTAGGAATAAAAGATTTCTTAGTAAAGCCAAAATAAAGCTAAGCACCTGTTTCTGAATATTGTACGCATGATACGAACGGAGCATATATTTAAATCATTCGATGGCAACGAAGTGCTGAAAGGCATCACAACGGAATTCTTCCCCGGCAAAACGAACCTCATCATTGGGCGAAGCGGCGCCGGCAAAACGGTATTGCTCAAAATTCTTGTCGGCCTACTCTCACCCACCAGCGGAAAAGTTTGGTACAATGACATTGACTTTTTTAGCCTCGACAAAAAACAAACCCGCGCCACCCGAATGCAAATCGGAATGCTATTTCAAGGTTCCGCGTTATTCGATTCCATGACCGTAGAAGCCAATATTCGCTTTCCGCTCGATATGTTTACGACCATGACCGCTAAAGAGAAACAGATGCGGGTGGATTATTGCCTCGAACGGGTAGAACTAAGTGGTAAAAATAAAAGCTATCCCTCGGAAGTAAGTGGTGGACAACAAAAACGGGTGGGTATCGCCCGCGCCATTGTGCTTCAGCCGCGCTATCTTTTCTGTGACGAGCCCAACTCAGGCTTAGACCCCAAAACCGCTATTTTGATTGATGAATTGATCCGAAGTATTACCATAGAAAACAATATAACAACCGTCGTCAATACCCACGACATGAACTCGGTGATGGAAATTGGTGATAATATCGTCTTGCTATACAAAGGCGAAATTGCTTGGCGGGGCAGCAATAAAGAGGTATTGCAAAGCGACAATGAAATCATGGACGACTTCGTGTTTGCTTCACCTTTCCTACATCGCCTGCGTGCCGCGGCCTTAGAAAAGAGCGTTCCGCTCAACAAATAAAATCAGCGCTGCATATTTAAGCGATAGGCCGCCGTCCAGTCTGCCAGCAATGCCCGCTGCTCAGAACTTAGCCGCGCTCCTGCGTGTGCCCAAGTGTAAGCAACCATTGGCATCTCCTTATTCCGCACCGTTTCTATAATTTCCTCCAATTTGTGATCGGCTTTTTGGGCCGAGTAATTGCTCCATACAGAAAAATTCAAATGCTTGCGCCCGTCTTCAATATGATGATTGATCCACCACGACACAGGGGCCACATGGGTGTACCAAGGATACTTTGTCGTATGCGAATGACAATCGTAGCAAGCGCTTGTTAATATTGCCGCTACCTCGGCGGGCGGCTCCGCAATGCTCAAAAAATCCTGCTCCGTTTGCACTGGCGGATTGATTTTGCTGGGACGTATCAATTGCACCCCGATTAAAAGGACCAGCACGGCGATTCCAATAATGCTTGTTTTTTTCATGCTTTTTGCGTTTGTTCCACAAATTTAAATGCGAATTTTCAATAAAAGTATTGCCAGGATGAATAAATAATGGCGTGCCTATTATACCCTTTTCAATTAGAAATGACGAGCTTATTCTCAAAAGCTTGTTTTTCAAGGCTTTTAAAAATCTAAAATCGGACTTCTAAAATCGTACATGGTATTAATCATCATGTTCTCGGCTTTCCATGTGCCCTTGTACGTAATAAGCGCCTT
>CALMSP010000133.1 GCA_937872405.1 uncultured Saprospiraceae bacterium
TTGTTCAGATTTCGCAAATCTCAAAGATTTACGAAATCACATCCACCCATTTGATCCAGCACTAAATAATCTATGAAGTAATAGCTTACCGATTTTATCATATTATTTCGATTCGTCTAAGCGAACCTCTACTTCTAAGGATTTACCATCGCGTAGCAGACTGACGCGCACTCGCTCGCCTGGTTGAAATTTCTCAAGCGCCAACGGAATTTCACTGCTCGATTTGATTTTTTCATTACCAATTCCTATAATAACATCGCCAAGTATAATCTCGCCAGAGCGGTTGCGATAAGTTGGGCGAATACCTGCACGCTCCGCTGCACCGCCTAAAGTTACATCAATCACTAAAGCACCTTGCAAACCAAGCCGCTGCGCCAATTGCGGACGCGCCAACTCGACCCCTAAGCTCGGGCGCTTGATTTTGCCATAGCGAATAAGCTCCGGTACTACCCAGCGCACCGCATCGGATGGAATAGAAAAACCAATGCCGGCCGAAGCGCCAGAAGGACTGTAAATAGCCGTATTGACGCCAATAAGTTGCCCCGAAGAATTGAGCAAAGGCCCGCCAGAATTACCCGGATTGATGGCCGCATCGGTTTGAATGACATCGCGAATAGGCACACCCGACACCGACTGAATCTCGCGCCCCAGCGCACTGATGATGCCCGTTGTCAGCGTTTGATCTAACCCAAATGGATTACCAATCGCATACACCGACTGCCCCACGCGCAGAATATCCGATTCGCCTAACGGAATTGGCAACAGTGCATTGCGTAGCGCTTCAATTTTGAGTACCGCCAGGTCTTTCTCTGGCGCCGACCCCACCAGCTTAGCCGACCAGCTACTGCGGTCCGCTAATGTCACGGTAGCTCGGTCCGCCCCTTGTATCACATGATAATTGGTAACAATATGCCCACTGCGATCCCATACAAAACCCGAACCAGACCCGCGCTGTATCTCCGTAACATTGCGCGACCAATAGTCCATGCGTACATTCGACGTTGTAATGAAACACACCGAGGGTGCCACCCGCTCAAACAACTGAATGGTAGCCCGCTCTTGCGCATTCAATTCCGCAACTGCCATCTGCACCGAAGCGCTATCATCACCTGCTGCACGATCTTCCCGCGCAAAAGTTGCCCGCTCGGCGCTCGGTTGCGCTATAAAATCTCTGTTTTTCCATGCCACGCCAGCTATAAATCCGGCGCCTAACAACAAAAGCCAGAATACATAACGCCAAGTTTTCATCATAAGTCAGAAGTTTTCACATTCTACAAATACCCTCCATAAAAGGTTCAGTTACGAATCAGTGAATTGCCACACCTTAGCCAGCCTTGATTCACATTATAAAATACATTGCAAATACAACATACCAAGCATCCTCTCAGAAAAATCAGGCGCCAACCATTCACTTATTGATAAATATAACATAATTTAGTGGCAATTGATTGTCCCAGCTTAGAATATTTTGATAACACTTTATACATGGAAAAAGAACACACCACCAAAGTCCGATTACTCCGCATCCAGCGCGCACTGCTCGAACGCCCTTTTGGCTACACCAAAGCACAACTTGCCGAGCGATATAATGTGCATCCTGATACTATTAAAAAAGACTTTCAAGCCTTTCGAGACGCGGGTTTTGAAATTACTCACAATGCAAAATACTGCTATGGCTTCACCGTAGATAAACCCCTCGAAGAACTCAAAGACCTCCTTCATTTTTCTGAGAAAGACCAAGAGCTCCTGCTACGCGCTATCAACCAGTTGGGCAGCCACGACCCCAGCGTCGAAAAACTGAAACGTAAAATCGTATCCATTTATGATTATACCCGCCTTGGTAATGCCTTCTTGCGCAAGCCCTACCTGAGCAAAGTGGACCTACTCGAACAAGCCAAACGCGAGCGCCGACAAGTCATCCTGCTCGATTATCATTCCTCCAATAGCAATGCCGTTAGCAATCGCCGCGTCGAACCCTTCCTCCCCGACCCCGCCGACGATGTGCTCCATGCTTTCGACGTGGACAAAGGCGATATTCGCCATTTTCGAATCTCCCGCATCACCCGTATTCAAGTGACCGCGGAGTCTTGGGGCCACGAAACCCTCCATCGCATGATGGCCACCGATCCCTTCCGCATCGTGGACAACCATCAAGTGATGGTACACCTACGCCTGCGCGTAGGCGCCAAGAATGAACTCGTAGAACGCTTCCCGCTTACCCAAGCCTATATAGAACCCGCCGCCGAAAAAGATATCTATGACTTTCAATGCAAAGTAAACCACCAATTCTATGGGCTAAGCAACTTCATCCTCGGCTTCTACCACCAAATCATCGAAATTGTACAACCCGAGTCCCTACTCGACCACCTCCGCGAACAAGTAAAAACAATGAAATTTTAAAAAAAATGAAACTTTTAGGGGGTGGGGACGTAAACGCAGGGGGGTACCCCCACATATTTGCAACAACATCACCCATCACCCATCAACAAAATCAAACAATTATGCGAATTCATCTAAAAATAGCACCCAGCACCGAAACCATCCCCTTCAACCACCTCCCCGTGCTGACGGGCGTGCTCCACAAATGGCTCGGCCCCAACGAAATGCACGATGGTCTGTCGCTGTACTCCTTTTCCTGGCTACAAGGCGGGCAAAGCACTCGACAAGGTTTGCGCTTCCCCAAAGGAGCAAGCTGGTTTATTTCAGCTATTGACGGCGACTTCCTCTCGCGCAGCATCCACGGCATCCTCGCCGACCCACACCTGCGTTGGGGCATGCACGTAGAGCAAGCCACCCTGCAAGCGCCACCCGACTTCAGCGATGCGCCCGAAGTGCGCTTCCTGCTGGCAAGCCCCATATTCATCAAACGCAAGCTGCCCGACGGCTCGGAGAAACACTACCTCTATACCGACCCCGAAAGCGATGCCCTGCTCGCCGAAACCCTGCAACACAAGCTACGCGTAGCTGGCTTGCCCCATGAGGGCG
>CALMSP010000134.1 GCA_937872405.1 uncultured Saprospiraceae bacterium
AATTTTTATCCATTATTTCAATGAAATGCCATCATACATTTGACATCACAACCGGTGCTACAAATTCATTAAGAATGGAAAAATCAGCCAAGTCATCAGCAAGCCACCGATGAAAAAGCCAATAACGGTTAATAAGGATGGTAATTGCAAATGTGACAAGCCCGTGATGGCATGCCCCGATGTGCAACCGCCTGCATAACGCGCGCCAAAACCAACCAGAAAGCCCCCTACGATAGCCATCATGAGGCCTTTAACATTTCCAAAATTGAATAGCTCCGTTGGTAAGAAGCCCCGCCCTTGTACATCCGAATCAGGATAGCTAATACCCAGCGTGGCCAAATGGTCAATAGTGGATTGGGAGATAGCTACTGCTTCTGCACTGGGTAGCCACAGCGCGCTGATGATGCCGCCAATCAAGGCTCCCACCACGAATACCATGCGCCACATGTCGTCCTTTACATCCATTTGAAAAAAGGGAACCTTCCTGCCCGCGCCTGCCATCGCGCACATGGTGCGGAAAGTGCTCGATACGCCAAAACTGCGCCCTAACCAGTTGAGCAAAAATAATACGAGCGCAATAGCTGCACCCGACACGGCCCAATGCCAAGGCTGCGCAATCCAATGCGTAAAATTTTGACTTTCAATAGCTAACTCCATGGTCGTAGTTGTGATTAGTAAATTACAAATTGGCTATAAAAAGATTTAAAAGTAATGGATTATTACCGTTTTTAAAAAAATTAAAGCAAAATTTATCAAGTTATTGATACTGGCAACAGGTCAATATGATAATTGTTTCATCATCACCCCATCACCCCTAAACATGTTGCTCAATAACATGCACCAACTGGCTCGCCGATTGCATGCCCGACTGGCGCCATTTCACTTGTCCGTTTTTAAATAATACAAAAGTTGGTACGCCCATAATTTGCATCTTTGTGGCTAATGCCTCGTTGCGATCCACATCTATTTTTACAATGGTAGCCTTTTCGCCAATTTCGCCCGCTACGTCTTTCAGTATAGGCGCCATAGCCTTGCAAGGCCCGCACCATTCCGCAGAGAAATCTACTAATACGGGCTTATCGCCATTGATTAGGTCATTAAAAGAAACTCGCTTCTCCATAATACAATTGTGTTTTATAATCCTGCAGCAAAGTTCGGTATATTCCTGCTTATCGGGCAGTGATATTTGTCACAGGAAAGGATTGATAAGTGGTTGGGAAGTAGAAGGTACAGGACGAGCAATCAATAGTTATTTGACAATCAACGAGTTATTAAATTAACAACCGGTCATTGTTAAGAATCAATTGCTTGCCCTATCTTTGCGCCACACAAAAATTTCGAGCTATGTTCAAAAAAAACATATTGTTGGGTCTATTTGGCATTGCCTACATTGGGGCACTGAGTGCACAGACGCCCATCACCAAAGGAATGATCATCAAGCAATCGGTGACCATACAGTCGGGTGTCTATCGCTTATCTTCTGATAGTTTGCAGGCACCGGTGATCATCATTGAAGGTAACGGTATTACGGTAGATTTCAATGGGGCTACCCTGTGGGGTTCTACGGATCGCACTACACCTGATACCTACTATGGGCTGGGTATTCTAATCAAAAAAGGTAGCAACGTAACGATTAAAAATTTGAAAGCGCGCGGTTTTCAAGTAGCGCTGCTGGCAGAAAATGTAGAAAATTTGCAAATTTTGGATAGCGATTTTAGCTACAACTACCGCCAGCGCCTATACAGTATGCGCGACCGCGAAGACTTTAGCGACTGGCTTAGCTATCACCAAAATGATAAAGACGAATGGCTGCGCTACGGAGCGGGCCTGTATCTGAAAAATTGTAATAAAGCTACGGTAAAGGGCATTCGCGTAAGCGGCGGACAAAATGGTTTAATGCTCAGCGGCTGCAACGATGGACTGTTTTACAACAACACCATTCAGTTCAATTCGGGTATTGGCATTGGGCTGTATCGCTCCAATCGCAACCGCGTAATGCATAACCAACTCGACTGGAACGTGCGCGGCTACAGCCACGGTTTTTATAGCCGCGGGCAAGATTCGGCAGGTATCCTACTATACGAACAAAGCAATAACAATACAATCGCGTACAATTCTGCTACCCACTGCGGAGACGGGCTGTTCCTGTGGGCAGGGCAAAGCACGATGGATACTGGCGAAGGCGGCTGCAACAACAATTTGATCTTTGGCAATGATTTCTCCTATGCGCCTACCAACGGTATTGAGGTTACCTTCAGCAGCAATCGAATTGTCAATAACCGCATAACCGATTGCACCTATGGTATCTGGGGCGGATATAGCTATAATACCGTTATCGCCGATAATAATATTAGTAATAATCGTTATGGAATAGCCATCGAGCACGGTCAAGACAACAGCATAGATCAAAATGCATTTTATAAAAATGACATCGCCATCAAGCTATGGCAACGCGACGAACAGCCTCAAGACTGGGACTACGCGCAAAAACGCGATGTAGAAAGCAAAAATTACCGCATCCGGCGCAATGCCTTTAGCCGCGACTCGGTCCTATTTCATATTGCTAATACCTTCAATGTGGAGATAGTGAATGAAAATTTGTTTGCCGATTTTAAAAAATTTTTCGTAGCCGAAGCACCTAATGAAGCGTTGCTCATCAAAGATAATAATTTGCTACGCCCAGGCGCGTTAGGGGATGCCCCAGATACTATGCGCACGATGAATGCTTACTACGACCGTGCTCCCCGGCAGGGCTTTGCTGCTACCCGCCGCGACAGCACCAGTGCCAGTTTCGCCCTGGCTACCCTACCCGATGGGATCAAAGCGGTTGCCGGTTATGAGGCTGGCAAGCAAAATATTATCCTGACAGAATGGGGGCCTTACAACTTCTCTTATCCACTACTTTGGCTCGACCAAGTAGAAGGTGAAGTTTATACCTTCCGAGTGTTGGGGCCCGCAGGTGCATCATGGCGCGTGCGCAGCCGACGTGGCATTAACACCCTCAGCACCGAATCGGGCACAATCCCCGCCGTTATTACGGTACACACCGATCCTAATGAAAGTATTCTGATGCTACAATTGGAATATCGCGGACGCGCTTTCGTGAATGAAATGGGCGATAGCGTGCAGGCGGGTATCAGCGTACCTTTCCGGTATTACGAATATCGAAAACCCATCGAATGGCAAGTGCGCTGGTATGCTTATGACGGCACCACCGATCCTTTAAAAAATTATGATGCTTTCCAAGATTTGCAAAAAGCAACGCCCTTGCATCAAGCACAAACGACAAAATTAGCCTACGCTTGGTGGGGCAAGCCTGCCGAAACGGTACCAGCCGACCAGTTTGCTACTTTCGCGGAAGCAACAATTGATGTAGCGCCAGGCCAATATCGCATTCGCCTCAGTAGCGATGATGGTATAAAACTCTTTCTCGACGGGCAGTTGCTCCTCAACCGATGGAACGTGCACGAGCCAACTACCGATGAGGTGGTCGTAGAATTGAATGGCAAACACCGCCTACAAATCGAACATTTTGACCAAGCTGGATTATCGGTTCTGGATTTTAGAATGGAGCAGATAAGATAGGCTATAACAAGCATACTGAAGCAGCGTTTCGAATACTAAATTTTGAAATAATAAAGGTGCATACATCTGTTTTAAATTTTTGAAAATCAGCGTTTTGTGTTATTAAAAACACATCATAATCAAAACAAAAGCACATCATAAAAAACACGAAAGCCCTCGCACACATGGTACGAGGGCTTTGCATTTTTATATTGCCGTTATTTAAGGCGCATGGTGCATTACATCATGCCGCCCATACCGCCGCCTGGCATTGCCGGAGCTTGTCCGTTTGATTTTTCCGGCTTCTCGCTGATCACGCATTCAGTGGTCAATACCATACCAGAAATAGAAGCCGCATTTTCCAGCGCAATGCGCGTTACTTTCGTTGGGTCAATAACACCCGCAGCTTTCAAATCCTCGAACTGATCCAAGCGAGCATTGTAACCAAAGCTGCCGCTACCTTCCAATACTTTTTGCAGAATAACGGAGCCTTCCACGCCAGCATTATCAGCAATAGTGCGCAGTGGTGATTCCAACGCTTTCTTCACAATTTGGATGCCAATATTTTCATCTTCATTGCTACCTTTTAAGCTATTGAGGGAAGCGATCGTGCGTACCAGCGCCACACCACCACCAGCTACGATACCTTCCTCCACCGCAGCGCGCGTGGCGTGCAGGGCATCATCCACACGGTCTTTCTTTTCCTTCATTTCTACCTCCGTAGCAGCACCCACGTAGAGTACGGCGACGCCACCTGCCAATTTGGCTAAACGTTCTTGCAGTTTCTCGCGGTCGTAATCGGAAGTCGTGGACTCGATCTGCTGCTTTATCTGATTGATGCGCGCTTTGATTTCGTCTCCTTTGCCGCCACCGTTCACGATGGTAGTATTATCCTTATCAATAGTTACTTTATCTGCTTGACCCAAGTGGTGCAGTTCTGTGTTTTCTAATTTGTAGCCTTTCTCATCGCTGATCACCGTACCGCCTGTCAGAATGGCAATATCTTCCAACATAGCTTTGCGACGATCGCCAAAACCCGGTGCCTTCACTGCTACCACTTTTAGGTTGGCACGCAAGCGGTTCACAACAAGTACACCCAACGCTTGGCTTTCTACATCCTCTGCAATAATGAGTAACGGACGACCAGACTGGATAACTTTTTCCAGAACCGGTACAATGTCCTGCATATTAGAAATTTTCTTATCATAGATCAAGATGAATGGATGCTCATATTCTGTGATCATTTCATCCGCGTTTGTCACAAAATACGGCGACAAATAGCCTCGGTCGAACTGCATACCAATTACCTCTTCCACATAAGTATCGGTGCCTTTTGCTTCTTCCACCGTGATAACGCCATCTTTCGACACGCGCTTCATAGCATCGGCGATGAGCGTACCGATTTCCTCGTCGCTATTGGATGAAATCGTAGCTACTTGCTTGATTTTTTCGTAGTCGCTGCCAATATGCTCCGACTGCTGTTTCAAATCCTCGATAACCACTTTCACGGCCTTATCAATACCGCGCTTCAAGTCCATTGGGTTGGCGCCGGCGGTTACATTTTTCAAGCCCGCATTGATCATGGCTTGTGCCAGTACGGTTGCCGTTGTAGTGCCATCGCCAGCAGCATCAGCTGTTTTGGAAGCAACTTCCTTCACCATCTGTGCGCCCATGTTTTCTACGGCTTCTTCCAGTTCAATTTCTTTTGCTACCGTCACGCCGTCTTTGGTTATCTGCGGAGTACCGAAACTTTTCTGGATTACTACGTTACGGCCTTTCGGTCCAAGCGTTACTTTTACTGCATTAGCGAGTGCGTCCACGCCATTGCGTAGTTTTTCTCTCGCATCTCTATCGAAGCTGATGTCTTTACTTGCCATATTGATTTAAAATTTTGATTGTTTGAAATGTTGGTAAAAAATCGCTTTAAGACAAAGGATTTAGAGCACCACCAGGATGTCATCTTCCCGCATAATGAGGTAATCCTCGCCATTGTAGTGCAATTCCTGACCGGCATACTTGCCGTATAGTACAGTATCACCTACTTGCACGGTCATCAGGTTACCGTCTTTACCGGGCCCTACCGCTACCACTTCACCTTTAAGTGGCTTTTCTTTAGCGGTATCCGGGATAATAATGCCACCTTTGGTTTTTTCTTCCGCTGGCGCAGTCTTCACAACTACTCTGTCGTTGATAGGCTTCATAATTACTACTAATTTTTTGGTTAAAATTGGTTAAACCATAAGTTTTCAATCAACTCTCTGCTATCATACAATGTGCCAAAATGCAATCGGCTGCCATTTTTTCAGGTGACGTGACAGAGCAGCCGTTCTTGTTGTTTATAACAATACATTTTCAAAATATAGGTGACAATCCTGACACCCTGCAACTTGGAAATTTAACAGAAAAATAATGCTCGAAATTTTGCTAATTCATTTTTTTAAAATTAATAAATATTTTAATAAATAATGCCAAAAAGCATGTAATGCTTGCCAAAAAGTGTTTATTTTTACCAGTGGAAATATTCGAATTAGAACGACCTACACTTAATACTAACAAATCGTCATTTCTCATGAAAAAAATCTTTACTCGCTTCAGTACAACACTGTTGCTACTAAGTACGTGTTTGCTCTTAGTCGGCAGCGCTTGGACACAGACTACCATCACCCAATGGAATTTCAATGGCGAATCTGCTACCACTGTGCCTGGCGGTACTACGTCGCCAACAACTGCTGTGGGCACAGGTACAGCAAGTCTTGTAGGCGGCACTACTGCCACTTTTGCCAGCGGTGTAGCTAATGGTGGTTCCACGGACCCTGTTATTACCGCACCACCCAATTACGGCTGGAATGTAACCACTTTTGCTGCGCAAAGCATGGGCAATAAGGAGCGTGGTGTGCAGTTTCTGGTGAGCACGGTTGGTTTTCAGAATATTCAAGTGCGTTGGGACCAACGGCATTCCAACACTTCCGCTCGGCATGTGCGTTTGCAATACACTACCGATGGCAGTACCTGGGTGGACTTCGGTACTTTGTATGAGGGCACTTCCGGCGATACTTGGTTTAACGGCCGCTCAGCGAATCTATCCACTATTACTGCTGCCAATAATAATGCCAACTTCGGCATTCGCATCGTAGCAGAATTTGCGCCAAGCACTACCAACTACGCACCTTCGCAAAGCACCGGTACTTATGGTGCTACTAGCACCTGGCGTTTTGATATGGTGACCATCAGCGGTACGGCTATACCTGCTACTACTTGCTCTATCACTGGCATCTCTGCCTCCAATATCTCTGCTTGCGATGGAAAAAATACCCACAACACCGGCGACGATACCTTTACGGCAGATGTGACAGTCACTTTTACCAATCCACCCAGCACTGGTAATCTGGTGCTTTCCGGCGACGGCAGCGCTTCGGTAGCCGTGGGTAGCTTGAGCACAGCCACTTCGCATACATTCGTTGGCGTGACGATGCCTGCGGACGGCGGCGCTATTGGGCTTACTGCTACTTTCTCTGCGGATACGCCCTGCTCGTTCACGAATAATAATGCGGGTACGGCGCCTGCTGCTTGCTCGCCTACTTGCAACGATGGCATCCAAAACGGCGACGAAACCGATGTGGACTGCGGTGGAGCAACCTGCCCGCCTTGTGGCCCAGTAGTTGATTGCCCCAGCCTGACTGGCGCGCCCACTGTCGTTGACGAGAGCTGTGCTGGTGCTGCCGACGGTTCTATTACCATCAATGCAACCAGCAGTAGCCAACCATTAGAATATGCCTTGGATGAAGAAGGACCTTTCCAATCTTCCAATCAATTCACTGGATTAAGCGCTGGTTGTTATAAAATCACTATTCAGACCCAAACGTGTGCAGTGACCACCATGGTCATTGTTCGCAACAGCAGCCCGACGGTATCGCCGCAGGTAAAAGAACTGGCCTTTTCACCTGTTTCGCAATTGAATACTGGCGGTACAGAAATCATTGCCTACGACTCCGCATCCAAACGCTTATTCTCTACCAATGGTGCCAACATGCGTGTAGATATCATTGATTTTTCGAATCCCTCGAGTCCTAATGTTATTGGCGCAATTAATATGCTTAGCGACCCCAATAGCGTAGCCGTGAAAAATGGCATTGTAGCTATTGCCGTAGCAAATGGACAGAATCCAGGCAGCGTAATTTTCGCTGATATTAACGGAAATGTGTTGAACACTGTAACCGTTGGCGCACTACCCGACATGCTGGTGTTTACACCTGATGGCCAAAAGGTACTGGTTGCCAATGAAGGAGAGCCCAATAACAGCTACACTATTGACCCCGAAGGATCCATTTCCATTATTGATATTTCTGGAGGTGTGGCCAGCGCTACGGTGGCTACCGCTGATTTTAGTGCCTACATCGGGCAAGAGGCAGCCCTGCGCGCACAGGGAATTCGCATCTTTGGCCCAGGCGCTAATGCTGCCCAAGATTTTGAACCCGAATTTATCACCATCAGTGAAGATGGCACAACGGCTTACGTAGCTTTGCAAGAAAATAATGCTATCGCTATTGTAGATATTGCCAGCGCTACGGTAACCGATATCAAACCATTAGGCTATAAAGACCATAGCTTGCCCAGCAATGCACTTGACCCCAGTGACCGCGATGTGGATGGCACTACTGCCAGCGGCGGTAAAATCAATATTAATACTTGGAAAGTTTTGGGAATGTATCAACCAGATGGTATGACCTCCTACACGGTAGGTAATGAGACTTACCTCGTCACCGCCAATGAAGGCGATGCCAGAGACTACACTGGTTTTAGTGAAGAAATTCGCGTAGGCAGTAATAATTATCCACTTGATCCCACCCGCTTTCCCAATGCAACTCAATTAAAATTAAACCAGAATCTTGGCCGCCTCAACGTCACTAATACCCTTGGCGATATTGACAATGACGGTGATTTTGATGAAATTTATGTTTATGGTGCACGTTCATTCAGCATATGGCGTGCATCTGATATGAGCTTGGTGTATGATTCTGGCGATGACTTCGAACGCATCACAGCAGCACAAGTACCCGCCATTTTTAATAGTGATGGTACAGCCGCTTCTTTCGATACACGTAGCGACAATAAAGGTCCCGAACCGGAAGCGGTAGAAATAACGGTGATCAATGGGAAGACTTATGCTTTTGTGGCATTGGAACGCACCGGCGGGCTAATGGTGTATAATGTTACCAATCCAAATGCGCCAGAATTCGTAACCTACATACCTGCACAAGCGGGAGACCGAGCACCGGAGGATATTGTTATCATTGAAGCTGCTGATAGTCCAACCGGTGAAACGCTCATTTTAGTAGCCAATGAAGTAAGTGGTACCATTTCTACCTACAGTGTGCGTTCTGCAATTTGCGAAGCGGAGGTCGGCCTTTGCGGCAATGCTCAGGGTGGTTCGGGTACATACTCCACGCATCAATGGCAGATTACAGGCGGTACTGCTCAAGGTGCAGCACTGAAAAATACCTCTTCGCCAGATGCCATCTTAGATTTGAGTAGTGTAACCGTTGGTGGTACCGTGGAAATTACTTATACCGTAATGGATGCTAACGGCTGTAGCCGCACTGGTACACTCACGACATCTGTCCTGCCCCGTATTACGAGTGTTGTTTTCAATGGAGAAACTGTACTCTGCAGCAGCGCTGAAGTCAATCTGAGCGTAGCTATCACTGGTGGTGCGGGCCCTTTTACCATCATTTACACGGATGGCGAAGATAATTTCACCATCGAGAATTACAACAGCAACGACAACATACCTGTAATGCCAACTGAAACAACCACTTATACGCTGCTTTCTGTGAAAGACCAAGGTATGAATGGTATGATGTGCGAAGCTGACCTGAATCAACAAGCAGTAACGATTGGTATCAACACTTTAACACCAGGTGCTATTGGTGGAAGCCAAACGGTATGTCTGACCAAAACACCAGCACCGTTTCAGGAAGTAACTGCCGCTACGGTATCTAATCCTGATGCCGCACTAACCTATCGCTGGGAAGGTAGTACAAGTGGCGCTCCAGATGACTTCGTAGCTGTGGGAACTGGAATTAATTACAACATACCAGGGCCATTAAGCCAACCCACTTTCTTCCGGCGTGTAGCGGTTGCTACGCTCAATGGTGTAGCCTGCGAAGCCATCAGCAATACGATTTTCGTTGACGTAAAAAATGTCAATTGTGGTAGCTTCCCGTGGGGCGGAAGCAATTGATAATCAGCATTTAAAATTTAAAATTTTATTATAATTTCAAGGTTAAACACTTTTAAGAAGGTCAGAATCGAAAGGGATTCTGGCCTTTTTTCTTATCGGAAGAAAAGGTGTCGGACGCTTTGAAAGCAGCCGACACCTTCCGTCGCAAATTGATAAATATCATTCGCATGGCATCAGGAAATGATTTATATTTGCGGCCTGTTACGAGACGTGCATAAAGCGGTTTTCGCAACTCAACTAATTCATAATCAACAGTTTACAAAAAAGATGCCATTTTCATCTCATCGGGGCAATACGACGCCGCTGTCACCGTTTCGCAAATTTGCTATCCTTGCGGAAAAAGCAAAAGCACAAGGCAAGCAGGTTTATCATCTGAATATTGGACAGCCCGACATTCCGACACCACCGGAAGCTTTGCAAACCTTGCAACAAGTATCCATCACGACCCTTGAATACAGCCCTGCGGAAGGCATTCCGTCCTATCGGGAGAAGCTGCGGCGTTATTACCAGCAATACCAAGTGGCGCTTAGTGCGGACCAGATTATCGTCACCACTGGTGCGTCAGAAGGGCTGTATTTCGTGCTATTGGCATGCTTAGAAGCAGGTGAAGAAGTGATCGTACCGGAGCCATTTTACGCCAATTATAATGGCTTTGCGCACATGGCTGGAGTGCTACTGCGGCCCGTTACGAGCTACTTAGAAGATGGATTTGCACTGCCGGAAGCGGCTGCCTTTGAGCGCGTTATCAATCATCGCACACGCGCCATTTTACTGTGCAATCCGAACAATCCTACCGGCTGCCTTTACCCGCGAGCGGCACTGGAAGCATTGGTGGCATTAGCCCGAAAGCACAATTTGTTTTTGGTTGTAGATGAAGTGTATCGGGAGTTTTGCTTTGATAATCAAGAGTTTACATCTATCTTAGCGATACCTGGCGCCGAAGAACATGCCATTGTAATTGATTCTGTATCCAAGCGGTACAGTGCTTGCGGTGCGCGCATTGGTGCCTTGGTCACAAAGAACGAATCGGTGCTGGCAGCGGTGTCGCGCTTTGCCAAATTGCGCCTCGGCTCTCCTACGCTGGAGCAATATTTGGCGGAAGCCATGCTTGATGTGGATGCTACTTATTTACAACGGGTAAAAGCCGAATACGACCTTCGCCGCCGCACGGTGTATGCGCGATTGCGTCAGATGCCTGGCGTGCATTGCTATCTGCCGGGAGGTGCATTTTATAGTTTTGCCCGCTTCCCGATTGACGATGCCGACCGGTTTTGCCAATGGTTATTAGAAGATTTTGAATACCAGAATGCTACGGTAATGCTATCGCCTGGTGCGGCATTCTACGCTACCCCTGGGCTGGGGCAGGATGAAGTGCGCTTAGCCTACGTGATCAATGTGCCACAATTAGAAGCCGCTATGGACTGCTTGGCGCGTGCGCTGGAGGTCTATCCGGGGCGGGTAGAAGCTGTTGCGTCCATGACGGCAGCGTCCAATATGCTGTAATTATATTTGATGTAACAAAACGAAGTATCCTATTACATGCTAAATGCCAGCTATTATATTGTTGTGGGTTTAAAATGATATAATATTTCAAAATAATTGAATTTGATTGCTGGTAAAAACCGCAGGCTCGTTTCGATGGTCGGATTTGGGTTGCTCTAATGGCAGCAATCGCTTCACCACGCGCAGGCGATGCGTATAACGATTTTGTTCAACATTGTAAATACCAAAGTGATCAACATTATCTACACGCACTTTTCCATAGGCATGTATGATACGATGTTCGGGTAATATGATACCCGTATGATTGATGCGCCCTTGGCGGTCTTCAAAAAAAGCCAGATCGCCGGCTTGGGCTTGTTCTACAAAATCAACCGCTTCGCCCCCAAAAACTTGCTGCGCTGCTTCCCGCGGCAGCCGGATATGTAATAATTTGAAAACCATTTGTAAAAATCCGCCGCTATCAATGCCAAAAGGCGAGCGTCCGCCGCTCAGATAAGGCGCATGAAGGTACCGCCGAGCAATTTTAAGCATCAACTCTACGGAGGGTGACACATCGCCGGGGAATACCGCTTGCCCACTAAAAGTAAAAATTACATCCCCCATTTTAAGTCTAATGCCATCATAATCAGGCAGTTGTGCGCCCAACGTAACGGGCAGAAAATAATCGTCAGTTACAACGGGCTGGGTCAATTCGAGGCAATAAGCAAAGTGCTGCTGGTAGGTAGCAAATTCGCTGGGGGTAATAGGTTGCAACTGGTTGGCATTGGCCCAACCGACCAGATTGTCCCAGTGGCATCGCAAGCGCAGCCATTGCCGACCCTTCGTTTCCAGCACTTCAGCCACTTCGCCAAATAACAATTGCGACACCATTTCGCTGCTATGAGAAGCGGAGGCGCGAATCGGAATTACGCTCAAAGGGCATATTACATAAGACATTCGGACGAATTGACGATTGTTAAAATCTGTACACAAGAACCGACTTCCAGTATTGGCAACCGAATACCGTTTCAAAAATAATAAATATCTGTTAATGTCCGTTCAGTTGGATATAAATTCGTATTACCTTTGGCAAATAAAATGTGCTGCGCAACGCATGGTATTGGAAAACATGCAAAATAAATCACATATTATATAGTGACGCATTTTGATATAATTTGAAATAAAAATCAGATAACACACTGATAAACAACGTATTGCAACAGAAACTAAATTTCAACATAATTTTATTTCCCAAAAATGAAGCGATTATTTACCACGTTTGTATTCTTAATGGCATTGGCTACCAGCGGTATAGCTCAAGACCAGCATTTCTCGCAGTTTTATGCTTCCCCTATGACGCTCAATCCGGCGCTGACTGGCACGTTCGACGGCCGCTATCGGCTGGCTATTATTTACCGCGACCAGTGGCGCAGCGTACTCGAAGAGCCTTATGTAACAATGGGCGGTGCTGTGGACACCCGCTTTCCGCTGCGTTTTCGGCGCAAGCGCGTGCGCGATGCGGTGGGCGTAGGTGTGCAGTTTTTTAGCGACCGGGTTCCTTCGGTAGATTTTTCGACCAATCAGATGATGCTTTCTGGTGCTTTTCACAAAGCCTTGGGCGGAAGCCGCAGCAATCAATTTTTGTCATTGGGTGTACAATTTGGTGTAAATCAGCGCAATATAGGTTATAGCCGCCTCGACTTTGGCGACCAATTCAATGGGAATAACGGCTTCACCGAACCTACCCGCGAGGTGCTGCCAGAGAATAATTTTTCCTTTGGCGATCTGTCTATTGGACTTAATTATAGCCTTGCGCCGGAGCGCGGCGTGGGCATCTTTGTGGGCGGCGCTATCCACCATTTGCTGGAGCCGCAGGTGAGTTTTTTTATTGATCGCAATCCAAATGATGTGGATAATTTTAATGGCGACAATCGTCTGTTTCGCAAGTACACTGCGCATTTTGGGATGCAGATTCCAATGGGTAATTCGGTGCAGTTGCTGCCGCGAGCAGTTGTTTACAAACAGGGGCCGCATTTGGCCGCCAATCTTGGCTCTAATATTCGTTTTTTGCTGCATGATATTAGCGGTACAGCTTTGCATATAGGCAGTTGGGCGCGCCCAGTCGGCGATCAGAATAACCGCTTTGGCATGGATGCCATTGTAATAATGACCGGGTTGGAATTCAATAATTTTCTACTTGGTTTCAGTTATGATGCTAACTTGAATACCTTCTCCATGGCTGGTCGCAGAAGAAGCGCTTTTGAAATTTCGCTGGCTTTCCTCGGCCTATATGAAAATGAAGTGGTGCTGTGTCCGAAGTTTTAATATCGCATTAAAATTTGCACAAAAATATTACGCCATTTTATAACAAAACTCCATTTTATTACAATAGCATCATAAACCGAAGCGACGCGCTAATACATTGCTGGCAATAACACCAAACAAAACGACCGTCACGGAACTTAAGGGCATCAGTATGGCGGCTACAAACCGCGACAGGGGACCACTAACGGCGGAGCTTAATCCTACCACATTGTAGCAGAAAGCCATTGCGTAAGCATAATATACCAATCGGACGCTGCGCTGCGCATACGTAAGCAATGCCGGCAAATGCGCGAATTGGTTGGCGTGCAAAATGGCATCGCAGGCAGGCGTAAAATTGTTTGTATCCTCCGTGATCACAATACCGGCATCGCTTTGCTGCAAGGCTCCAGCATCATTTAGGCCGTCGCCCAGCATGAGCACTTTGTGCCCTTCGCTTTGTAATTGCTTGATGAAGTGTAGCTTATCGTGCGGATCTTGCCGAAAGTGCAACTGCCCTACCCCCCCAAACACCTTGCTTAGCAATGGCTGCTCGCGGTTGTTATCACCTGACAGCAAAAAAACGCGCCCCCGCTGCCGAAACCAGTCAACCACCTGCTGCAAACCCACTCGATAATGATGCTGTATTCGAAAATAACCGCGCAGTTCATTGTTGATTTGTACATATACGCCTTGGTCATCCGTACACTGCGCCCGCAAGAAGGTATCTACAAAATTTCGGGACCCAATTTTTATCATTTTTTGACAAACAATGCCCTGTACACCTTTGCCCACTACTTCTTGCCAGTTGTTAAGCGACATCCACTCAAGCGCTGCTGGGTCGGGCGTCGCCCAAGCACTAATATGTTGACTTATGGGGTGCGTAGAAGGCTCGGTTAACATATGAAGCATCGCTTTTTCGAGTGCGCTCAGTGGTTCGCCTACAAAGGTCATTTCGTTGTGCTGGCGATTGGTAAGGGTTCCTGTTTTGTCAAAAACCGCCGTTTGAGTTTCCGCTAAGGATTCGATGACGCCCGTATTTTTCAGATACAACTCATTTTTTCCAAGAATACGCAGTACATTGCCAAAGATGAATGGAATAGCCAGCGCCACCGCACAAGGGCAAGCGATGATGAGCACAGCTGTAAAGGCATTGATTGCCTTTGCAGAATCCGAGGGCAGCCACCAAACTAACGCCGCTGTCGCAATAAATAGAATTGTAACGGTAAAATATTTACCCACCCGATTGGCTACCTTGCTGGCGCCACTGAAATGTCGGGGTTTGGCGAAAGTCTCGCTATTCCAGAGTTGCGTTAGGTAGCTCTGCGATACCTGGCGCGTCAGGCTTACTTCTAATGTGCCGCCCATTTGTCGGCCACCGGCATAAATTTTTTCACCGCTTTTGATGTGTACGGGCGCTGCTTCGCCTGTTACAAAACTATAATCAATTTCGGCATCGCCCTTTAGCAGCACACTATCAGCAGGTATGAGTTCTTTATGTTTAATAATAATCACATCATCTGGCTCCAATTTATCCAAAGGAATCGTGTGAGCACCCGTTTCGGTCTTTTTCAGGGCAGCAATGGGAAAATAAGATTTATAATCCCGATCAAATGCAATATGATGATATGTTTTTTGCTGAAACCATTTACCTACGAGTAAAAAAAACACCAAGCCAGCCAAGCTATCCAAGAAGCCAGCGCCTGTATGTGTCAGAATCTCGAATACGCTGCGCCCAAACAAAGCCACTATGCCCAGCGCCAGCGGCACATCAATATTGAGCGTGCCCTGCCGCACGACCAGCCAAGCAGAACGCAGATAATCCTGAGCGCTATACAATACCACCGGTAGCGCCAACGCTATATTCAAATAGCCAAACAACTGAAAAAAGAAGGCATCTGTGGCCTTATCCAAGCCCAGATACTCCGGAAAACTGAGTAGCATAATATTGCCAAAAGCAAAGCCTGCCACACCGAGTTTGTAATAAAAACTACGATCTGCGACCCGCTTTTTTTGCTGATCCAAATCCCCCAGATTGATCGCTGGCGCATAGCCAATACTCGCTAAGGTTTGTACAATCTGGCGTAGCGTGGTCTGCCCATCAAATGTGATGTAAATTTCCTTTTTTGTAAAATGAACACTCGATTCGAGGATGCCCGGACTAAGTCTGTATAAATTTTCCAGCAGCCAGATGCAGGAAGCGCAGTGCATTTGCGGTATATAGAAAGTAACTTTGGTACAATTGCCATCCGTAAAATTAATCAGTCGCGCTTGCACATCGGCATCGTCGAGCCAGGCGTATTCGGCTTTGGATTGCCCCTTGAGGCTAACTCCGGCAAACTGATCAATATTATAATATTGACATAATCCGTTGGTATTCAGTATTTCATACACGGTTCTGCAACCTTCACAACAGAAATGTTTGTCTTCTATTTGAAAATGTAGGTCGCGAATTTCTTCGCCACAGTGGTAGCAACCCGTGGTGGGCGCCGGAAGAGTAGTCAATTTGCCGGAAGGCTGAAAACTTTTGCTAACAGCAGTCATCTTGGATGTTCAGATTTTTCACCAAAACTATTGCCCTACTGCCACTGCCAGGATGATAAAAGTCACCCCAGGGTTTGATTGTTATCAGCTTTTGCGTTCGATCGAATTTTTTTGGTCTCCGCTAAGTCTATAAAACGGCAAAGCCCTCGGTAACTCCCAAGGGCTTTGAAATGCTTATTTCTGCTGTCGTTTTTTACAAAAATGCTTGGTACAGCATGATGCTTGCTGCGCCCTCCTTGGGGTCGGTGCTCAGGCGCGGCAGTCCCGTTGCACTCCAATCAGGGATATAGACTAATGGCGTCATGATTTTTTGCTCGGCGTATTCCGTTTCCTGATATCCAAAAACGAACACTTGGTGTGGCATCCAAAGATCATTGCCTTCCGTAATCAGCTCAATTTTGCGCAAATCATGGAAATTAAAAGGCTCGCTCGGCTGAGGTGTATCCATAAATACACCACCTTGCATCAGCGCATCGTCGCTCAGTGGTATGTTAATTACATTGCCCTTAACGGTGTCAATTTGCAGACGGATGGGGCTTTTGGTCGCTGAATTACGCTTATCGCTGGTGGTAATGACCACTAATACCTGCTGGATCATATTGTAAAAACCACCATAATAAGCCCTTGACACAGGCACAGATGTTCTACCTTCGCGCTTGTCGGTGCTTAATCTTTTAAAACTAGCATCAAATGCGATCGGCTGAACAACATAATCATTTTCGTATTCTGGGTCTTTTTCTGCCCAAACAAACACATACTCGGGGTTCCAGGCATCGGCGCCACGAATACCCATACGTACATAGCTGAAACCAAAAGGGATATTCTGCTCCGCTACATCTAATTGAAAGAAAGCCGCCTTACCTGGCTCCAGACCATTCGGCGTTTCAATGGTCTGATACAACAGGTCTTCGTTTTCTTGGCTCAACACCAATAAAACATCACTTTTAGTGCCCGCATAACGTACTTGTGCCGTTTTTAAAGCAGCATAAATTTTACGAATCATAGTATAATTGGATTTGGGTTTAATAATCATTTTTAAAAGCACATTATACGCACATTTTACCCTAATCCGTTGATTATCAAGGTTATTTTATTGTGAATAAATTGTAAAGTAATTGTGTAAGCGTGTAAGCGTCCTACGGCTTTGAGCCGTAGGACGCTTACAATAATCATCATCAATACAGACAGGAAGGCTTCTGATAGTTAACGATGCATCGTAATCAATAGGTGGCATGGCGCATTCCCAAAATATACCTTGACAGTAAATAGCGGTAGTTGACAAAAGAAATAGAAGAAACGATAGTTGTTTTTTCATGATATTCATTTTTTGATGACCATTTTTGATATAATTGTTTTTTTAAACTTAAAAATAAACAAATATGTACCGAATTTTAAGTAGCTGAGATTAATTTCAAGTGAGTCATTATTCTTAACTTGGTAAAATTGATTAAAAACGGTTATTCCCCCAATATTATAAATAACCCGAGAAAACTCTTTATTTTCTGGTAAAGTAACCCTGATTCTTTCATCAAATGGATTCGGCGAAACTTCTACATCCCATAGGGTGAATTTTTCTGAATTAATAAACGTACTCACAGAACAAGCCAAGGGGTAATATTCATAAACCAATTGTTCTTTTTCTTTATAACAAATTAAATAATCGAGACACCTGGGGGCAAAACTTTGCTGACAGAAGGGATAAATAAGTCCATATTGTAATTCTCCGAGCCCCTCAATCCAGGTATTTATTAATTCTCCCTCGCCCGAAGCGCCTTCTTCTTTTGTATAAATCAATATGCGCTTTCTTATAAAACCATCTTCCAATGTAATAGAATCGATATTTTGAATATAATGATAAAAAGGAATCATAGCTTCATAATAAGCTATAGTATCACCTATTTGCAAATTAAAATTATATAGCGTATCCCATTTTTCTATATTCCGTTCATTGGGAATCCAGGTCACAATCTGGTTTTCTTCCTGGATTGCTCCCTGATACCTGGGAATGTTATCTCCCGGTAGAAATTCACTGCTGAAAACTTTTTTAAAATCCATATCGGCAATCGTCGTATCACCCGCTATCCAGGTGCGCACATACGAAGTATCTTTGGGAAATGGGGGCGTTGGGTCTTGCGTATCAATGGTGAGCTTTAGCACGGTCCATTCCGCATTTTCGCTCACTACAGGTATATATCCCTGACCATATGATGCGCTATTAACAAATATGGCAAAAAACCAGGTAAAGAATAGGTGTATGTATTTCATACTTTTTACTTTTTAAGCTAAGTACAGGACAAAAGTCCAATTTCAAAAAATAAGCTCAAAAAGTTGAGCAG
>CALMSP010000135.1 GCA_937872405.1 uncultured Saprospiraceae bacterium
GGCCAGACGACGGCTTGTCATCTGACCACTGCTGTTTTGAATGTGGTAAAGATATACTTTTTTGGGGTATAGTGTTATTTAGTTTTTGTTACAACATGCTAAAGTATTGATTGTAAGGTGAATATTTTTATTTTAATACCAATCGGGTTGCATGTTGCTGCTCGCCTTGTCGTAATGTCAAAAAATAAACGCCTTTCGGCAAATGGGATAAATTCATGGTAATGGGTTGTTGATCCCGATGTGCGGACTGGTGCACAGAGCGTCCTTGCGCGTCAAATACCTTGATTTGTGCGGGTACGGTGCTCCTGGACGACCATTGCAGTTGAAATTGTCCGTTGGAAGGATTCGGGAATACCTGCAACACTTCTGAAGTAAGAGAGGGCGCGTCGGTACGCACGAGGTCTTCGATCTGAAAATCCCAAATACCGCGACCATAAGTGCCAAAGCGCACCAAATTGAGCCATTCGATATATTCTACCGACCAATACGTCTGCGACGGTGTGCAGTTTCCTGATAGGCTATACCAGCGCTCACGCGCTCGCACATACACATAGGGGCCGGCTTCGGTAGCAGCAAAAATCATACTTTCGTCGGTATTAGCGACCAAATCGAACACCAGCGTGGGTGGCAAACCCTGCGACATGGGTTGGAAGTTGGCGCCACCATTAATAGAGCGATATACCGGCGGATTGGAGTAACCACTACCAGCTAAATACACGGTGTTGGTTGTGACGTTGGAAGCCAGTATTTTCTGACCATACAGATAATGCCCCTCTGGAATAAACTGGATCGTCTGCGTCCAGGTTTGTCCGGCATCATTTGAATGAAAAAAGCGTCCGTTGGTGGTAGCAGCGTACCATTTATTGGTATTCAAAGAGGATACCGCCATCGCCGACGGGGCACCACCTGCCGACTGGCTTTTGAAATTAAAAGGTAACTGCGTAGGCATAATCTGCCCGTTGCGCGCTTCGAGCCGAATAAGATGAGAACCCGCGCCACCATTGATGTTGCCGCCGGCCATATACACCGCGTCTTCATTTGGGAAAGGGCTGGACATCAGGGGGGGCAACCACACCGATTTATCTTCTGATACCAGATCATAGCTGGCTGTGAGTCGTCCGCTTTGTGCGCTGGCATAATGCGTCACCCAACCACCAGGATATACCATCCAAAGCGAGCGATTGTTGTTTGAAAATACCAAATGCCCGTAATCACCCGAAATAATCTGGTCGAAAGCAGCTACACCGGGCTGAAAAAAATCGCGACTTAGCTGGAATCCTTGGTCTTGGGAACCACCATACACGTAGGCTGGGTCGTCAGGATCAGTACGCACACTATAATATTGGCTGGTATTTAGTCCCCATAAGCTGATATTACGTTGTGTTCGCAATACATCCGTTGAAATGGTCAATCCACCATGATGACTCACCAATAAAAATGGCGCTCCGGCTGCATTTGTAAATTCTGCAAAGTGCATCATATCGGCATGCAATTTTCCTATTACATCATCATAATAATCCCACCAGTTATTTACTTTTCCCCATACCCCGCCGCCGTTTTGGCTCTTAAAGCATTCCACTTCGCCCAATAGCAGCGTATTAGGATTAGAAGGCAACACGTACAAACCCACCTCCCAAGGGGTGGCTGGAAGTGAACCTCGGTGCGCCCAGGTTTGGCCATAATTATCGCTTTGATACAGCTGCGGAAAATCGCCCTGCTGGCTGTAAGCATAGAGGCGGGTGAGTCCATTGCCACTCCAGCCAATGAGGTTAGCGGGGGCATTGTCTATTGAAAATAAACTATTGGTAATCAGGGTAATATCGTTGGAAATCACGTCAATTCGAGACAAGCGCGCCTGCCCGTTTTCTAATTTTTCCAATAGCAACAATTCATTAGAATGATGCGGCTTGCACAGCCTTAGCCGCTGGAAATCGTATGTGCTGAATGTTTTAATCAATTGAAAACGTTGTCCTTTGTCAGATGATTTATACAATCCTACATTGTCCCAATAGCCGGGCTTAGCAAATACATATAATGTATGTTCTTCATTATCAAGCAGTATTGGATTATAAAAATTCCCCCAGCGATCATTATAGCGAATACCCGTAGCGGGCACCCAGCTTTGGCCGTCATCATCCGAGTAATGCGGGATGCGCCCTGCAAAAGCCAGTAATCGGCGGCCATTGCCATTCGGAATAAAGCGCAGCAGCCCTGGGTTGAAGCGCAAATCCTGACTCACTACTTGCCACTGCTGCCCATTGCGCGGGCCACGCCATAGCGTTCCGCCTGCCGAAATGATCCATATTTCATCGGTTTGAGGGTCGTATTCGGTATCAAAGACACTGCCCGCCTGATTGCCGCTACCGCGCTCCTGCCAGCGCCCGTGCAGCTCGCCCGCCGCAAACATTTCCACACCGCAGTCTTCCCGAAGGTTTATAGCCGTTTGCTTGTCCAAGTGGCGTTGCAGCCGATTATTGTGCTCTATTTGCGTCCAGTCGGTGCCTTCGGCAGCTCGGTGTAGCAATTCGAACCAAGTATCGCGGAGGCTATGTTCACCATGATGTTCTTTGATTTGAGTAGGCATCGGGTACGGAGGTCGCTTATCTTTTGGGGCACAGGATGCTAAAAAAAGTAGTAAAACGAATGTAATAAAACGGCTAAAGTGATGTAGTTTATTCATAGCTGATGGTTGGTAAATATAGTGCTTAAGCTATTACAAATGTACTAAAAAATGTATATGCTCTCAAAATTACATGAACGCAAAGTTCGAAAATGATGCGATTTTGTTAACTATCTTACACCTTTACCATAGAGCTATTGGAGATTTTCAAAAATTATTGCAAATTGCTGCTGCATTCTTAACACTTTCCAATCATGCAAACACTCAATACGCGCTGGCGCTGGCTATTTTTTGCAGCCACCATGTTGCTTTTCCTGGGCTTTCCTTTTCAGATGATCCGCCACACTCAGCAAATACGGACGCAGGGGACTCCATACCGCTTTCTGCTGGAGCCGCTCGATCCTTACGATGCCTTTCGTGGTCGCTATGTGAATTTGTTTTATGGCAACCCCCAAACGCCTGCGCACGATAGCTTGACACCTGGACAGACTTGTTATGTTGCTTTGCAACAAGATACCAATGGACGGGCGCGTTTTGCTGGTGCCTACGCCCAGCCGCCCACTATGGATTGGCTGAAGGTTCGCGTTTTGTATAATACAGAAGACAAGCAGGTTGTTTTTGGTATGCCGGAAAGCATGAATTATTATTATATGAATGAAAAAATAGCACCGGAAGTAGAAAAAATCATTCGACAGCCCCAACCCGAACGCAACGACACTCCGTCTGTACAGGCAACCGTAAGCGTGCGTGTTTTGAAAGGCGAAGCAGTAATAGAAGCACTGTATATCAACGATTTACCTGTTTTGGAATACCTGCGCCGCGCTTCTGCACAATCCAAATCGGATGCCGATGACGCGCATTAATGGAGCTGAAAAGTGAAATTCGCATGAAATTTTATTATATTTTTATCATAATCGGGTGCTTAATTTTACATGCCTGCCGAAGCCCCCGACCCACCGCCGAACCACCAGTGGAAGTGCTAACGACCATCACTGAGGAAGCGCAAATTATTTTTATCAATTTTAAAATGACATTTGATAGCCTGAATAATATGGAAACAGCTACCTGGATGAACCACATCCTCGTGCCAGGACAGTTGAAACCCAATGCAGAAGATTTTGAATACAAAAACCAGAAAATCAATTTTTTATACTGTAAATTTTGGAATAATTCGATGCAATTACTCCATCAGATTATCGTGGATCATCCGTTGCATCGAACCTTTGAGTACCCGAACGACGATGGGCAATTGGTTACCCGTAGCGTGTACCTACCAGAAGCAGAATTTTCTATTCGCACCAATCTGCCAGCGGGCGCTGTATGGGTAACCTTAGAACGCGATGAGCCATCCGCCGTTATATTTTTGAAGCAAACTCTTTTACAACCATGAAACATTATTTACTAAGCATAATCGGGGTTTGGTTTGTCGCAAACCTCGCGTCCGGGCAAATTTTTCCAGTAGATACGCTTCAATACAAAGGCTTGCCGAATAAGCGGGTGAATATAGTAATCCTCAGCGATGGCTACACCGCCGGTGAGATGGCTAAATTCAGCGCGGATGCCCGCAAACTTACGCAGGAATTGTTCCGGCAACGCCCCTTCAATAATTATCGCAATTACTTCAACGTGTTTGCCATTAAAGTGCCTTCCAATCAAAGCGGGGCCAGTCACCCCGGTAACGCTACCGATGTGTCGGAACCGGCGCATCCGGTTAGCCAAGTTGACAACTATTTTGGTTCCACGTTTGATTTTGCCCGCATTCATCGCCTGCTGGTTGCTACGCGCACATCAGCCATTACAAATGTATTGGCTACGAATTTTCCGCTTTACGATCAGGTATTTATCTTGGTTAACAGCCCTTATTACGGGGGTAGCGGGGGCGTCCATGCGGTGGCTTCCACCGACGTTTCTTCCTCTGAAGTAGCCATCCATGAGATCGGGCATTCCTTTGCCTTTCTTGCCGATGAATACTGGGCGGGTGAGCAGTATGCTCGAGAAACGTTCAACATGACCACGGGGACCAATCCGGCTACTGTACGCTGGAAAAACTGGCACAATACAGAGATGGTTGGTATATTTTCACATTGTTGCGGCGGCTCATCCGGGCAGTGGCGTCGTCCGCACGAAAATTGTAAAATGCGCTTTCTTGGTAATGATTTTTGTGCGGTTTGCCGCGAAGCACTCATTGAAAGAATACATGCGCTGAGCAGTCCAATTGATAGCTTTTTTCCTGGAAATCAAGAAGTTATATCTAATCAGGCTGATACGTTGCACTTTGAACTGGCGCTGGTAAAACCCGAACCGAATACCCTGAAAGTAAATTGGAGTGTGAATGGCGAGCTATTTTCGGCGCAACATACAGAGCGACTTTCATTGCCAACAGAGCGATTGCAACCTGGGCGCAATACGCTGCGCGCCCGCGTAGAAGACACAAGTAGTATGGTGCGTGTGGATAATCATGGCACGCTGCATTATGATGTCATCAGTTGGGAATTGGATAAAACGCTCACGCATACTCGTACTATAGAAACCTCGACTTTTAGCATTGAACTGCACGCTTTTCCTAACCCAGTGAGCGAGCAACTCCAGATTCGCCTGCGTTGCGATGCGCCTTTCGATCTGCAAGGGGCTTTGCACGATGCCCAGGGTCGCACCTTGCGCCGCCTGCCTACCCAAGGTTTTTTAGCTGGCACGCATTCTGTTTACTTACTTGTAAATGATTTACCAGAAGGTATTTACTTTTTGAATATTTTGGTAAATAACATTTCAATTAGCACAACGATTGTAAAAAATAATGGCTAATTATTAATCACGGAAGCGGCACAATAGCAATCCCTTTTTTGAACTTTACACATTGTTATTGCTTCACGCTTATTCAAAAATGCCAGACGAAAGGTAGCGGTCGCCGCGATCGCAAATGATGCATACAATGACGGCTTCGTCTAAAGTTTCGGCGAGTTTTTGGGCCGCTATTACACTACCTCCACTGCTCATACCCGCGAAAATGGCGTCCTCTTTGGCTAAACGGCGCATCATATTGGTGGCTTCGACTTCTGATACGTCTATGATTTGATCTACACGCTCGCGTTCGAATATTTTGGGCAGGAATGCTGGCGACCATCTTCTGATACCCGGTATGCTGGAGCCATCAGTGGGTTGCACACCTACAATCTGTACCGCCGGATTCTGCTCTTTCAGGTAGCGCGATACGCCCATGATGGTACCTGTAGTACCCATAGAAGAGACGAAATGCGTGACTTTGCCCTGCGTGTCGCGCCAGATTTCGGGGCCAGTACTGCGGTAGTGCATCCTCCAGTTGTCGGGGTTTGCAAATTGATTGAGCATAAAATAGCCGCCTTGCTCGACCATTTCATCGGCTAGTTCGCGCGAGTATTCTATACCGCCTCTCTCGGCAGGCGTCAGGATAACCTCAGCGCCGTAGGCACGCATGGTTTGTACCCGCTCGGCAGTAGAGTTATCGGGCATCAGCAGCGTTAATTCCAACCCAAATACCCTGGCGATCATAGCCAGCGCAATGCCGGTGTTGCCGCTGGTTGCTTCGATCAGGCGCATACCCGGCTGGATATCGCCACGATCCAGCGCACCTTTGATCATACCATAAGCTGCCCGATCTTTCACCGAGCCACCAGGATTCGTGCCTTCGAGTTTGCCATAAACCGTGATACCGGGTTTGGAAAATGTACGCTTGATTGCTACCATCGGGGTATTGCCCACCAGATCTAAAACACTTTGCATTATGAGTAGCTGGTTATCAGATTTTTAAAAATTTTAAAAACATGAAATTTAAAAAATTTCTTCTTCCTGTCGGTAATAAATTCTGGAGTGCGGGGCTACGCTTTTGACAATCCAGGCGTTACCGCCGATGATACTATCGTGCCCAATAACGGTATCGCCACCCAGAATAGTAGCGCCGGCATAAATGACCACCCGATCTTCGATTGTTGGATGCCGTTTTACCTTTGCCAAGTCTTTGCGCACACTAAGTGCACCAAGCGTAACGCCTTGGTAAATCTTTACGTCATTGCCAATATGAACCGTCTCGCCGATGACAATGCCCGTACCATGGTCAATGCAGAACCGTTCGCCAATAGCAGCACCCGGGTGAATGTCAATGCCGGTTTCGCTGTGCGCGTGTTCGGTAAGGATGCGCGGAATGAGCGGTACACCAAGCCGATAAAATTCATGCGCCAGCCGGAATACCGCAATGGCCCGAAAACCCGGATACGTGCGGATGACTTCCGTGCGACTCACAGCGGCTGGATCGCCTGTCAGAATAGCATCAGCATCTAAAAGTAGCGTATCATACACTTGTGGCAACTGCTGGAGAAAAGCGCTTTCAATAGCTTCGGCGCTAGCGGGCAGGTCGCTTTCTATTGTTTGTAAAATATGATACAATTCTAATTTTATATCATTATAATGTTGTTCGAAATCGCGAACATTGCGATATTTACGATCTGCCAAATCAGGAAATAGCACTTGCAATAGCCCATTGAGCCAACTGCATACTTGCTGCGGCGCGGGTATCTGATTAGCGTTGCGATGCGACTGAAAGAGGCGTTCGATAAAATTTTTTTCCATGTGTTTTGCCAATGCTTATCTTTTTAAAGCGCAAAATGGGAAAAAAAGTTGCAAGCAGAAATGCCTGATATGCATAAAATGAGAATTTTTATCTTGCTTTGCTATTGCGGCTGGGCTACAACTGTGGGCGCGCAAATGTTCAACGACTTACAGGCTGTGGAAGAAACGCTGCGCCGCATTGCTAATGTACGCGATGCCAATAGTCGCAACCGCTACGCAAATGTGCAAGGCTCTCCACTGCTACAAGAAGAGTGGTCACCCGGTACTTTGCAATTAAAGGACCTCGACACAACGCGCATGAACCTTACCCTCAACATAGACTTGAGTAGCGAGCTGCTGCTCGTGCGCCTGCAGGATGGTTCTGTCGGTATGATCAGCCCCTTCAGTGTACGATGGGTAGAGATAGAAGACTTGTACCGCCGGCGTATGCGATTATTCATTGTCAAAACCGAGCATGAAGTTGCGCACAATCAGAGCTTTCGCCCTGTGTTTTATGAAGTCTTGCTCAAAAACGAATACACGTTGCTACGTCGTATTTACAAACGCTTATATACGCCCTATCCGATACTTTACGACACCAGCGACGGGCATCGTGAAATCGCAACTATTGAAACGTTCTGGCTACAAAAACCCGACAAAAGCTGGCATCGCCTGAAGTGCAACCCGCGCGCTTTGCGACAGCTCTTGCCGGAACATCAAGAGGATATCCGGCAGCTAAGCAAGCGGCAGAAATTCGATTTGTACCGTGTAGAAGGGATTATTCAATTGTTGCAACAGATTAATAAACAGTGAGTTAGAAATAAAAAAGAGAGACTACAAGCAGCAGTCTCTCTGGAAAAGCCTCAGTCACCATGCAAATTCGATGGCAAGCCTTTTGGGCTTTCACCGAATCAGGTATCATTGCAATCGCTCATTACAGAGCAATATCATTGTCATTTTTGATGGGAATGCTGTACGTTTTGCATTCAATATAAAAGTATTACTATTGTAAAACTTAACAATAGCTTTCAAAAAAGGTTCGGCAATACCGAAGAATTAATTTTGAAATCGAAAATTCTGCGGAAAGCGCTTAGATAGGATACTGGGATCGCATTCATTTTTTTATGTAATGTTTTCAATTTTTCATTGTCAACCTACAACAAAACGAGATATTATATTTCAAACAGTTGATGATCCGTGTTTTTAAAAATAATGAATATGAACTACTGGCTTGTAAAATCTGAACCCGATGCTTTCAGTTATGAGCGCTTAGAGCAGGAAGGCAGAACCATGTGGGACGGCGTGCGCAACTATGCTGCGCGCAACAACTTACGCGCCATGAAACAGGGTGATCTGGTGCTATTCTATCATAGTGTCACTGGACTTGAAGTGGTAGGCATTTGCAGCGTGGCCCAGGAGGCCTACCCCGATCCCACTGCCCCTAAAGGCGACTGGTCGGTAGTGGATATGGTGCCTGTCAAGCGCCTTCGCCAACCAGTGAGCCTGAAAACCATCAAAGCCACGCCCGAATTACAGCAAATTGGGCTGGTGCGCATCGGTCGCCTCTCCGTGATGCCCTTAGAAAAATCAGAATTTGACTGCCTCCTCAAATTAGGCGACACCAACCTATAGCACGACGGGATAGATAAAATCGCTACTATGATTTTTATTAAACATATTATGTAAATAAAAAACAGCAAGATATGATATATGCTTGCTGTTTTTTATAATGATGCCATCGTAAAATACGCTTAGCCTTTGGGCGTCACGCGCACGATGTATTTGTCAATATCTCGACCATCGGCTGAATTCGGATAGTCTTTTTTAATGCGTTCGTATGCCTTGAGCGCTTCGGCTGGCTTGCCATTCTTTTCGTGTAGCATAGCTACTTTTTTGAGATAATAAGGCGTCAACAGATCATTTTCGCTGGAATTTACAGCTTTTTGATAATAGTTCATCGCCTGCGTTGGGTCGTTCAATTCGGCATAAGCATCGCCAAGGGCACCATTTTTAGTAATCGGCAGCACATCACCTTTAGCTTTGAAGTCTTTCAGGTAGGAAATAGCAGCTTCGTACTGCCCCAGATTGAGGTAGCAAATACCAGCATAATAGTTCGCCAGATTGGCTGCGGGTGTTCCTTTGTAGTTGTCAATCACATCAAGGAAACCAATATAACCGCCCCCAGGGTTGGTCAATGCTAAGGCGAAAGAGTCGCGCTCGAATTGCACCTGTGCTTGGTACATCTGCTCTACCGCTTCTGTTTGGCGCGGAATTTTATAAAATTGATTGTAAGCGAACCAGCCGCCCACCACGAGCACAATCACCGCCAAACCACCAAGAATGAGGTTGCGATTGTTGTCAACGAGGTCTTGAAAGTTGCCTCGTGCCTCCACTACATCAACCAATACTTCGTCCTTTGCTGCCTGTTTTCTTTTTGCCATCTTTTCTCGTTTCTTTTGAAATGCCAGAGTACGCGGTGGTGCGTATAGTGCCTGTTTTCAGAGGCATCTCTGCTTGGTTTTAAAAAAGCCATGCAAAAATAAGGAAACTTTTGGTTCGGTGTTTGTTTTATGCAAAAAAAAGCGGCTATACTATTTCGCTGTCTGCCTATGGTCGGTGTATATTTTTGTAAAACTGCAATAGGATTTGCTGCTCATTTTCCCAGGTCAAGGCCTCGCGGGCTAATAGGCAATTTTGGCGCAAATGTTTGTATAAATCCTTGTCTTTCAATAAATTTTGTATGCTGGCGGCAATTGTTTGGCTTTGCAAATCATCTAAAAGAACGAATACCTCATATTGCGCTTGGATGCGCTGGTATTCTGGAAAATTCATTTGCAACGAAGGCAGCGCCACTTGAATATAATCAAAAGCCTTGTTGGCAAGTGAATAATAATAGTTTAATCCGTTGTTTTCCAGCAAATTAAGTCCAATCGTTGCTTGTAAGGTCAATTCGCGCAACGCCTCTGGGCGCAAGTAGCCCCAAAAATGAACCCGCTGCTCCAGCCCTGCCGATTGTACCATTTGCCGTAAGGCGTCGGAAAGATCTCCTTCGCCGGCCAGCCACAGTAGCGCATCGGGGATGTAGGGCATTGCTGCAAGCACCTGCTCCAGTCCGCGTCCTTCGTTGAGGGCGCCTTGATACAATAGCACTGGTGGCAATTGCGAATTGGGCTGTGCAAGGGAGGTCTGCCGAAAAGGAACATTGCGTACCACGCCGAATGAAATTTGATAGCGCTGGGCAAGGATTTCGGATAAGCACGCACCTACGGTGTAAGCTACATCCACGCGAGGTACTACGACCTTGGCGATGAAAGCCCAAACGCGCTGGATGTGCGGCCGCCGCACTAATTCAGGGGTTTCGGTGAAGTATTCATGCGCGTCATACACGCAGTAACGCCGCCGGCATCGAGCAGCCAACCAGCCAGGCAGAATTGTATCCAGATCAACGGCGCAGATTATATCACATTTTGTAATAAGCAGGTAAATAAAAAGGCGAATATTATATTCGGTGTAAAATAATACACCACGCTCGAAGTAACATCGGAGGCGTTTCTGCTCGAAGA
This sequence comes from uncultured Saprospiraceae bacterium, assembly GCA_937872405.1. Lineage (GTDB taxonomy): Bacteria > Bacteroidota > Bacteroidia > Chitinophagales > Saprospiraceae > JADJNW01. The sequence continues at coordinate 10,762 of CALMSP010000135.1, forward strand.
TGCGCGTTGCCAATGGTTGTGAATTCGATCGAAGCCGCCCGACTAATTGCACCTGGTAGCCCGCTTCTGATAGGGTGCTGCAAATACGAATCATCCGCTGGTCGTAGTTCAGGTCATTGGTTACTATGCAGATAATTTTTTTCATTTTCATTTCGTATAATGACTTGAACGCACAAATTTGCAGCAATAAATTGGTGTATTGTCAAAAAAACGCTATCTTTTGCAAAATTCCGTTTCGCTATGCCATATTATTTGTTTCGCAAAGGCATTCTTAGCATCAGAGAATTCCATTATTTACAACGCGCCCAAGAGATCTGGTTACACGGTGATTACGAAACACAGGCGGTGTATCGGTTGAGCGCGCGCGAGCCAGGCATGGTGAGTGGTTTAGATTTATTTTTGCAATTTTTACAACATTATCAAATACCGCCGGCAGAAGTCAGCTATTTGGCGGCTTTAGGCTATCGCTATCCTGCCTATTATTTCCAAGAGAGTTTTTTGAACTATTTGCAACGAATGCGTTTCCAGGGCGATATGTACGCGATACTGGGCGGCACGGTGGTTTTTCCAGGTACGCCTTTTGTGGTAATGCGCGGGAGTCAATTACAATTATTAGTACTGGGGGTGGCTTTATTGCATTATTTTGCGGCGCTTGCTGGCCTACAGTGGAAAGCACAGGGCGCTGATATGCGCATACCACAGGTGCGCCGGTATTATAATCAGCAAGGACAACCGATGGGCGATCAGCTATTATACACTGACCAGTTGGTAACGGCGCCTGTTCGTGCAGCCCATTGGGATGACCTCTTACAGCCAGTTGTACAGCAGGGGCGTCCAGTTGATCATATGCCAACGGCTGAGGCGAATCAAGCGTATCGCTTGCAACAGCAGGAACTATTTGCGAAGAAGGATTTACATACGTATCCGGTTTTCACAATCTGACAAGCACAATGGTATGCCTTACACTTATGATTATCCTAGACCTGCGCTCACCGTGGACTGTGTGATATTCGGACTGGATGAAAGCAGCAAACTCAAGGTGCTACTCATCCAACGTGGGCATGACCCCTTTGAGGGCTACTGGGCCTTACCCGGCGGCTTTGTGGACGGGCACGAGACCTTAGAGGCGGCTGCCTTGCGCGAGCTTTGGGAAGAGACGGGCGTGCGCGACGTCTTTATTGAACAATTATATACTTTTGGCAATCCTTCGCGCGACCCCCGTGGGCGTGTAGTGAGTGTTGTTTATTTTGCGTTGGTCAATTTGGCCGAACATCCGGTACGTCCGGCATCTGACGCCAGCATGGTGCAGTGGTTTGAAACGGACAACTTGCCTGCCTTAGCATTTGATCATGCGGATATTTTACAAATGGCTATCGAACGCTTGCGTGCAAAAGTGCGATACCAGCCGATCGGTTTTGAGTTGCTGCCCGAGCAGTTTACGCTTACACAATTACAAAAACTGTACGAAACAATTCTGGGAGTAAAAGAATCTCTTAACAAACGTAATTTTCGTACCCGCATCTTAAAAATGAGCGTACTGCGAGAAACAGGCAAACAACAAGGCGTAGCGCACCGGCCAGCTATTTTGTATAGTTTTGATAAAGAAAAATACCTCGAACTGGCTCGTGCCAAATACGAAGATTTGATCAGGCGAGGAGTGGATTTTGAAGTGTAAACGATTTACAATTTACACATTATTTTCTTAAAATAAAAAATGGATTATGGTAAGTATTATTATGGGTTCTGATTCTGATCTGCCTGTCATGCGCCAAGCCGCTGATCTGCTACGTGAATTGGGCCTTGCGTTTGAAGTGACCATTGTGTCGGCGCACCGCACACCGGAGCGTATGTTTGAATTTGCCCGTACCGCCCACCAGCGAGGCGTACAAGTGGTCATAGCCGGCGCAGGAGGTGCAGCGCATCTGCCGGGCATGGTAGCTTCGCTTTCTCCCTTACCTGTTATTGGCGTACCCATCAAGTCGTCTAATTCTATTGACGGTTGGGACTCCATATTATCCATCCTACAAATGCCTAATGGTGTGCCCGTAGCCACCGTAGCACTCAATGCCGCTAAAAATGCAGGCATCTTAGCCGCACAAATACTGGGCACGCACGATCCAGCACTACAAATGCGCCTGCTTGCCTACAAACAAAAACTGCAACAGGAAGTACTTCAAAAAGCCCAACAACTGGAAGGGCAAGGCTACGATGTTTATGCTGCATTGGAAGGCAAACAGTAAAAGGCGTAATAATATTGAATGAAATGCAAGCCCATCATTTTTATTAAAAATCAAATTAAATGATTTGTAATAAAAAATGCAAGTTGCTCATTTTCAATGATATAAGAATGATTAGCAATTAATTAACTTGTGATAAAACCGTATAAAACATTCTACGAGCAAACTTGTAAGCCTCGAAAGTGTTTTACTGGGATATGAATTTTTCATTACAATATATAGAATCCGAACTGGAGGAAAGCGTGCTACTGCGAGCCGAAGCGTTGCTGGAAGCGGATGCGGTAGAAGACCTGCATGAAATACAGCGGCACCTTTGGGTAGCTAAAGTGCAAGAAGCGGGCCAGTATGTAGAAATAGAAGTAAAAATAAGTCCGTCGAAAGTAAAAGCTGCTTCTTGCGAATGCCCCTACTTCCAGCAGCATAGCATGTGTGCACATGTGGCGGCTACTCTATTGGCACTGCGTCGGAATATTGTAAAACACAATGCACAAAAGCCTGATAAACAGGATAATACCTCTAAAAAACTAACGGTTGGCGCCATCTTAGAGCAAGTGCCGCACCATGACCTAATTGCTTTTGTACAACAGTACGCCAAAACGAATCGCACCTTTGCACTTGCGCTCAAAACCCGTTTTGCTACGCAAATGCCAAACATAGACAGCAAGGAAAAATACCTCCAACTGCTGGATGCGACGATCAACAGCGCTCGTCGCCCTGATCGTACCTTCAACCGACGTGGAGCGGGCAGCATTCATAAAATATTGCTCGAATTGAATCGCCAAGCCGAAGCGCAACTGTTAGTAGGGCATTTTGCTGAAGCGGTGTTCATTGCGCAAAGCATTATCGAAAAGACAGCGCCCCTGCTTCGCAAAATGCAAGCCCAAGAAGACGAGATTCGGCAGGAGGTAAAAACCGCCTTCGATACCTTGCGTCATGTCATTGCGCAACAGCCCCCACCGGCCCTCCGCGAGGCCCTCTGGCGCTATACCTTGGAAGAATCAGAAAAACTTACTTACCGCATCAATCAAGTGGATTCGTATTTTTTTCGCTTGCTTTTGTCCTTGGCGGAAGAGGATGCACAAGCAGAACAATTATTGGTACTGTTTCAGGAGCGAATTCGGCGTTATATGTATGAGAAAAGAGATATTACGCTATTAGTGCTGCAAAAGCTGACTTTATTAGAAAATATGAAGCGCGACGCCGACGCCGAGCAACTGCTACAGCGCTACATGCAGTATCCGGAAGTGTTACTGTTGGCGATTCAGCGCGCCATTGGAAAATCCAATTTTGAGCAAGCCAAAAGTTTGATTTTTAAGGCCTTAGAAAAATCACCTCCGAAACCGCTACAAGATACATTAGAAGAAAATCTGTTGCAGATTGCCCAACAAGAACAGAATAAAACCGACATTTTGCAGCTCGCTCAAACTCGGCTCTTGCACACTTTTAAAATAGTATATTATGAATTGTGGCGGCAGTTTCAATCCGAACAAAGCGCAGCGGCTGTGTCGGACTTACTTCAGGCTTTGCAGGAGCGGCCCTATGCGCCTGACAAGCACCGCTTAATAGCACTTATTCTACAAGCAGAAGGACGATATGAGCAACTGTTGCAGTATTTGCAGCAAATACAATCGCTTGATCTGGCGCAAGATTTCATTCCTACCCTGTTGGCTTACAATCCAGCACATACGGTAAGCATGTGCCGACAGTTGGCGTATCGGTATTTAAGTGGGCATGTTGGGCGAAAACCGTCGGAAAAAGTACGAGCACTTGTTGCTACCCTCCGAGAAGCAGGTGCCGGTGAGCTTGCCGACCATTTAGTTGAGGCATTACTGGCTGATTTTCCTGAACGCCACACACTCATTGAGGAATTAGAAACCTTGCACCCATGAAAGTAGCGCTTTGGATAATTGGAAAAACTGCCGATGCCTATCTCGAAACCGGTATTGCCGTATATGCACAACGCCTAAAGCACTATCTCCCTTTTTCCATAGAAGTGGTACCGGATGTTCGACAAGGCAACAAACTACATCCCGAACAGCTCAAGGAGCGAGAAGCTGAAGCCATACTCGACCGCTTGAAAAAGGAGGATGTGCTGATTCTGCTGGACGAACGCGGCCAAACATTTACTTCAGAGGCATTTGCACATTTTTTAGAACAACGCCTCAACAGTAGTGGCAAGCGCTTAATCTTCTTGATTGGCGGCGCTTATGGAGTCGCGGATACGCTTTATGCGCGCGCCAATGGGCAAGTCGCATTGTCAGCCATGACGTTCTCTCATCAAATGGTACGCCTTTTTTTTGTAGAGCAACTCTATCGGGCTATGACGATCTTGCGCAACGAACCCTACCACAACAATTAATCAACCCCCGCGATTAAGATTTAACATATAACATATTGTAATTTTCAAAAAACCTGCTTAACTTGCATCAACATAATAGCAAAAAGGCTGTTATGACGCAACCACGCAAGTATCGCTTTTAGTTTTTGCCTCAACACTTTAGACAAATAAAGGTCAGACGTAACGTAACTATGGCGGGCTTCAATCCTTTGACTTGTCAGGATTCTTCCTTCGGGAAGACAAGAAGATTACAGAACCACGTTGGCTGCCTTAATCCTGTCGCTTCGGGGGTCGAAAACTCCCTATGATGCTTGTGTGGTTTTTTCCTTTGGTCACACTGCTGGGGGGATAATGTTTCTGAATTGCCCATTCATCATCGCCTTGCGTCGCATTTCTTCTACCTCACGTACTTTAGGCAGCACGCGCTCCAAGTGTAATTTTACAAAATGCTGGCGCTCACTTTCTGTAGGCAGGCATAGTAGTTGGTATTCTTGCTCAAGCGTTAGACCCATCTGGTGCGCCCATTCGTATATCCGGAAATCCATAGCACTTTCTGGTAATTCCTTATTGATATGGATAAGCTCAAAAATTTCACGCAGTAAGCTCAAAATGGATTCCGCCAACACATAATCACCTGACTCCGTGTCCATTGCGATCCGCTCAATGTCACCCCCAGGATACAGCTTACCAGGCGCAATCGGAAAAAAATCTGTAATTTTAAGAATACCCACACCTTGTGTCCGAATATCCATTTCGCCGTTGGGGTAGCTTTTTTCTATTTTGAGCAATTTCACCTCCGTACCAAATTCCATTACTTTATTGTCAATGTAAGCCGGAATACCAAAAGTACTGCCTTGCGTATCGCATTGCTGCACCAACTGTTTGTAACGCGGCTCGAAAATATGCAGGTTTAATCGCTCTTCTGGAAAAACGACCAATTGTAATGGGAAAAGAGGCAGCATAGTGGACATAAAGACCGCAATTTTTCGACTTGATTAAAGATTTCACCTAACTTCAACGTTTAATTGCGTACTTTGTTAATATATTTTTTTGTAAAATATAAAAGAAAAGCGCCGTTTGCAAAGTTTAGACTGCTGCTAAGCGCAAAACGAACTGGTAATAGGTCAAAACGATGGATGAGATTCTATAAATCTTTAAGATTGGCGAGTTGAACAGGGTATAAATGATACCATTTTTAAAAACAAAATAAACTGATTATCATCACCGCTCGCCAGATCGCTTTTAAGATGGTATCACTTTGAATTTTGTATAATCCAAAATGCACGAATAGTATGAACAAACATTATCGCAATTGGCTGATACAGGCGCCATTGGGGCTGGTGCTTGTTGGTTTTGGTGCTTGTTTGATTGCTGAATCTGCTATGCTTAAAGCAAGCGGTGTGGCTTGGCCGCAGTGGGTGCTGGCAGGTACCGTAGCGCTCAGCGTTTTCAATGCCGGATTGTCCATTTTTGGCAATAGCATTTTGGAACGTGTGCGCTACGAACGCAGCCGTTAAGTTATTTCCAAATCAAACCTACGCTAACAGCAAAAGACTGCGCCGGTATAATGCTGCCGCTAAAGGGTTCTCCATTGTAAATAATCTGTGTTTGACCGGAAAGTGGAATACGTGCTCGACGATTGAAGAAACGCCCACGCTCTTTGAGGTAGAGGTGCTCCTGCTCGGCGTAAGACAACATATAACCACCCCGAATAAAAAGTTCTCGACTGGGGTTCAATTCTAAGGCCAATTCTATATTCAGTTTCAAATTGTGCGTGCGGCTGCCGTAGTACATATTGATGCGATCCGCTCGAAAACGGCTACCATCAGCGCGAAATGTACCATGCGTATTGTCGGCGGTTCCCAATAGTCGCGCATAACGCAGGCGGCTTTCTTGCACGCTCGCTCGCAGAAACAAAGGCCGGCCGTTCGAAATATTTGCCTGAGCGCCCAGCCCCAGTCCGCGTTCGCGGTAGTAGCTGTCCCAGAGGTCGCGCGAAATATTCCAAGTTAGAAAAAAGTTTTTATGAAAAAACAATTGCAAATCACCATGCCAGATGGGTTCTGCCGGTCGGGCCGACAATTGGTTGCTGTGGCTGAGAATGGTCTCGCCTGCTCGTTCCCGTAGGTAAGCTAATGTCATATCGGCGGCTCTGGTGGGTAGCAAATGCGCACCCTGCCCAGAGACTGCCTGCAGGCGCCAGCGCTGACGTTTGCTGCGACTTACTGGATCAATCTGACGTTTGAGTAGGAGCGGTATCTCCGCCTCGTTCATGCTTGTGGACTCTGCTTCAACTCGCTTAATAGAATCTTGCAAGCGCTGCAACGCTTGCACGCGCCGCAATTCGGCCATGTAGCTGCTATCAAATACTTCGGCCGCTTTTTCCGCATTTTTCAACTGGCTTACCCGGTCCTGCAAGGCCTTACTCAAGGGGGCCGTATTGTACGCTTTCCAAAAATCTTCATCATATTCGCCCGTGGACTTCAGAAAGGCAGCCTCTCGCCCCAAACGCTCCAGATAAGGCAAGGGGCCCGAACGTTTAGGGTTGATTTCTGTCATGACCACTTCATTGCTATACAAACCACCATCGGCATAAGTACCTTCTCTTACAGCATCGCTGAAGAACCATTTATCGCCGATTCTGCGGTAGTTAATTACATAACTATTCGCCCGCCAGCGCCCCGAATACAAAGGATAATCGCTCAATTGGCGTAGGGCTTCTGGGCGTACCTCAAACTCCGCTCGTAAAAACGCATACGACAGGGTGTCAATATACACGCGCCCTTTGAGCCGGCCTTTGCCATTTTCGTCTTTATCAAAACCAATTACATATACCGGACGATCCTGATAGGTAGTAATCTGTTCGATCCAATAATGGTAATCAACAAATTTTTTTTCATTTATAAAATCGGCGCGATTTTTTACAAAATCAAACCGATGCGCTGCCAAGTGCCCTGCCGTGAAGCCAACGTGTGTGGCTGTTTTTTCGGGTTGCAAAATGACCTGCCGCCCTTGCACTAAGCTCGCCTGCCCTTCGTCGTCATTTTTATAACTTGTTTTATACGTATTCAACACGCCTTCAGCAAGATATACGTATTCTTCGTTGCTATCACTGCGTGATTCCCGATAGAAGCATAAATTCTTTATCGGATGGGTGGTGTAATTCTGCGGAATCGCTTTCACCGCTCGCCGAATGATATTCTCAATGCCGGTCTTACTCATCACCACTACCTCTTTTAGGTTCATCGGTGTGGACTTCATCCGAATGCGCACGGGGCTTTGTATATCAAGCAAAGGGCGCTGATAGTCGCGATAACCTAAGTAGGAAACCATCAACGTAGATTGTGAAAAGGCTTCCGGTACCTTGAGTACAAAACTGCCATCCATGCCGGTGGTTGTACCAATGCCTTTTTCAGGAATGCCCACATGTGCGTAGCCTAAGGGCTTGCCACTATCGGCATCGGTGATTGTACCGGAAATCGTAATATAATCTTGTGCCAACAATGTTAGCGTTGCAGCAAGCAAATAGAGTAGAATGATCAGGCGTTTCATTTTATAGAATCGGGTTTCATTTTGGAAAAAGTTCCTTTTAACCAAAGACGTTACATCATGCAAAAGGTTTCTTTCTGGAGAATTTTTTTTTATTCTTAGCTGTGCCAATTTAAACACGACTTATTATTGTTGAAACATGTTGATTTCCAATGAATTATCATTGAATCGGCACATTAACTAATCAGTTCATCGGCTTTTATTCAAACCCGATAATAAAACGAACCGTTGATTTATTCTGATTATCATCTTTAAATAGCAAATAAAAGTGCAATTGATCATTTGGCTGTAATGTGCGCCAAGTTTTATTATCTAAATATAATTCTCGTATGTCTTGAATAACATAGCCAAATGTCATGTTACTAACACCCAAAACAGTCGGATGAAATGCAGTGTATTTCATATTAGGATTGTCATTCACTAATGCGAATAATTCATGCGTCATAATCAATCCTTCATCCGAGAGTTTATAATCAATTCGAAAGCCTTCCGTTGGTGATATTTTAATCACATTCTGAAAATTTTTTACATCTTGAAAGTTGATTCTCAGGTACTCTAAAGTTACAGGAGTGTCTGGCAAGGCTGTTTCCTCTGCCTTTTTTTCGCAAGCGACTACGAATAGTGCGGCCAGCAGGCAATAATAAATGTAATGTTTTTTCATAACTTATTTCAATTATTTACTTTATAAAAAAACAACAGTTACCATTTGCAAGATTCAGTCCATACCGCGCCGGTCTTTCGGATAATAGTCGTCCCACTTTTTTTCGTGTGGTTCGCGTAGTTTATTCATGCGCTTAGCCACCAGCATTGAAACGGCGGCGTCACTGGTCACATTTACTACCGTCCGACACATATCCAAGGGGCGGTCCACTGCAAAAATCAAAGCCAGCCCAGCTTCCGGGATACCCGCTTGGCTAAGCACAATCACCAACATCACCATACCAGCACCGGGTACTGCCGCCGAGCCGATAGAAGCCAGTAGTGCTGTGAAGATAATGCTGAGCTGCGCCCCCAGTGATAGCTCCATGCCGAAGGCCTGCGCGATGAACACCGCAGCTACTGCTTGGTACAAACTGGTGCCATCCATATTAATGGTAGCGCCAATGGGCAGCACAAAGCTGGCCACCTCTTCTTCCACGCCGAGGTGCTCCTCCACGCGCTCCATTGTGACGGGCAGCGTAGCCGCGCTCGAGCTGGTGGAAAAGGCCAACAACTGTGCCGGTGAAATGCCGTTGAAAAAAAAACGATAGCCTCGGCCTGTAAAAGTGCGTATCAAGGCTGGATAGAAACCAAAGACAAGTATGGACAAACCCAACAATACACACGCGGCGTATCCTAACAAAGCTGCGAACAAATCGGTGTTGGGTGATTCAACAACCAAAGCGGCCAACAACGCAAATACGCCATAGGGAGCCGCTAACATGATAAGGTCTATAATTTTTAAAATAACTTCATTTAGTCCGCTAAAAAAATCTTTAACGGGTTGGGCCTTATCGGCGGGTATTAAAATCAAACCAATGCCAAAAAATATAACAAAAAATATAATTTGTAGCATATTACCATTCTGGGTAGCAGCGCCAAAAATATTATCCGGTACAATATCTATCAGTGGCTGCAGCGGGCCGCGGTTGCGCTGCTTCTCAGCTTCGGCAATACGGGCAGAGGCGTCGCCACCGTAAGTTTCCATGAGTTGGGCTTGGGTTTCTGGCGCAATTAGTTTGCCCGGTTGTATTATATTTACTAATACCAATCCTAATATGATAGCAACGGTGGTGGTTATGATGTAAATTATAATCGTTTGCCCACCCATTTTTGATAATTTTGAAATATCTTGTAAATCTGAAACACCTTTTATTAAAGATGCTACAATTAATGGAATGGCTATCAGTTTTAATAAATTGATAAAAATAGTGCCAAACGGCTTAATCCAGTCTATCACAAACCCGCTCCATTGCATAGTGGAAGCCAGCATACCGAATAATACCCCCAGCAACATACCCAACAAAATCTGCCAATGCAGTGCTAACTTTTTCATGAATTATCATACTTTATAACAAAACCCGAATGGTGGTTAAAATAGGAAAATAATTTTGAAAAGCAAGCCTACTGGTGCTTTTTTGTTGTTATAAGCTTAACCGGCTTTAGGGTGAGGTGATAACAACAATTGATTTGATGTGCAAGTTTTAAAGTTCAACTTTCGCGTACAAAGTTCTGTTTATCAGATATTTACGTTGTAGCATTGTACAGGTCACAAAGCTGATTATGCCCTTTTAATACCTGCCGAATGAGCGATTGTGTACCATCATTATAAATAACAAAATCAGCGCGTTGCACTTTTTCGGACGCTGGCATTTGCTTGCTGATACGAGCTTCAACAGCTTCACGGGGCGCCCTATCACGCATCATTACCCGCTGTATGCGCACTTCCAAAGGCGCTGTGACCACAATTACTTTGTCTAACTGTTTGTCAATACCTGCTTCATAAATCAGTGCTGCTTCGCGCAAGGTATAAGGTATGCCTACTTGCAAAGCGTTCCAGGACTCGCTATCGCGTGCCACGGCAGGATGCACCAACGCATTTAGTCGTTGTAATTGCTGTTCATCATGAAATACCTTATCCGCTAAATAAGACCGATTCAATTGTCCATTTGCATCATAAGTCGAGTTGCCAAATGAAGCACGAATAGCATTCATCAAATTTAAATCGTTGACCATCAGCCACTTCGCCCGTTCATCTGCGTAGTAAATAGGAATGCCTAGCACTTCAAAAATTTTACAAACTACAGATTTACCGCTACCAATGCCACCGGTAATACCCACGCGCAGTGGGCGACGGACAGATGAGGGTGTGCGCAATGCTGCTGGCTGGGACATCATATTAGGCTTAGGTATTTACTTGTTCACACAAGAAACAGTCAATAAGTATCTAAAAATCAAATGATTATACAAAACAACAAAGCACGCTGTTTATTCTTAAAAACAAGTGCTCTATTCGCTAAGTGGAGCCCAAACTTGGTGCTACCCGAAGCTGGAAAGATAGCGGCAATCGCGCAAAAAAACAAATAATTTTATCGTGATTGAAGAACTTAAGAATTAATAACTTTTGATATAATTTATCTTCACAAATTGAAAATCTATTTAAAATTATTAACACATCGCAGCACTTTTCTGTTTTTATCAACATGCTTATGATGTTGCTTTTTTATCTGCCGGCGAGCGGTATTCGTCTAAAAGATAGAATAGGAATAGGCAATTTTTAGTATCCTTGTCGTATCATTGTACACCTATAACTATGCTTGTATGATGCAGATTCATTGGTCCGCATTTCTGCCGCAATTTAGAAAAACCCTCGAGGTGTATCAAGGCTCTATCCTTTTTGTGCGCAAGCACCGGCTCTGGGAGGGGGTCTGGCAGTACAGTTGGGTAACACGGCTGCTCATTATTTTTGCCCTGCTCATTGGGTTGAAATTTTTCACCATTTTTTTTCACTGGCTACAAGAGTTTAGCCACACCGAGCGCACGCAAATGATGATGGCGGTATCGGGTATGCTCAGTGAGCTGTTTACGGAAGGGTACCTGCGCTTATTTTCTGGTGGCGGTAAGTACCTGATGCTCATCTTTTTAGAGGTGATTATTTTTCATGTGAGTCGGCGCACATTGGATATTTTGCGCGATGATATAGAAGCCGATTTATCGTTCAAGAACTTTGTTCAGGCGCAGGTTCGGATGCTCAAAATTGGAATTTATTCGTGGGTGATTGAGTTGGTGCTAGGTATTTTGATCGGTATTGCGCTGAGTATATTTGGCTTAAAATGGCTCAAACCCGGCATTATCGTACTGGTGCAATGCGCGCTAATGGGCTGGGCAGTGGTGGATAATTACAACGAGCAGTTTCATCTTTCGCTGAAAACAAGCATCCAGCAAACCTTTTCCCGCTATATGGGCGTGGCCTTTGGGGTGGGCGTCGTGCTGTACGTACTCATTCATATTCCGATTGTCGGGCCTATTGCTGGCCCTGTATTGGCAGCTGTAACGGCTACCGTCGTGATGCATGATATTTCCAATATTCGTATTCGACAGCCGCGAACAAGCGCCGCATCATCAGAAACGGTTTGAATGGCGCATATTTTTTAAATGTCGGATATTAAATAGATGTTATATGATATGATGTTTTGTTAAAAGCAAACAACTATCATTTAATTGCCGAATAAATAAAAAATAATAATAGAAAAAAGAAAGCCCGTGAGTCCAAGTATGCTGGAGGCTATTGTCCAAGTACGCATGCCATCTTTTTCGGAAAGCCCTAAGTATTCTTTTACCAACCAGAAGCCACTGTCGTTAAGATGCGAGGCCATAGTAGCGCCCGAAGCAATGCTAATTACAATCGCAGCAAGTTGTATATCGTTTACATTATAAGATGCTAGCACTGGCGCCACCAGCCCTGCCCCAGTAATCATGGCTACGGTGGCCGAACCTTGTAGTAGTCGAATCAGTGTAGCAGCCAAGAAGGCAAATAGAATCAAGCTCATACCCATCATTTGCATAGATTCCGCCACCATTTTACCCGCATTGGTATCTATCAGTACCTGTTTGAATACGCCGCCCGCCCCTGTTACCAAAATAATGACACCTGCCGGATATAAAGATCGTGTACTTATTGCGGATAATTGCGCCGCGCTCAAACCAGCGTTTTTGCCAAGTATGTACCATGCTAACAAATTGGCTATAAGCAATGCGCTAAATGGATGGCATAATAAACTAATTATTTTATTTAGTTTTTCGCTGCCTGTAGTGAATATACCGGTATCTACCAGGGTACTTATTACAATGAGCACAATCGGCAATAATAAAATAGGTAACACCAGATTGATCCTCACTGGTTTGGTATCGGATGTAGATGCTGGTGGCATTTCTACTGCGGAAACATATAAACGATTACCTAAATATTTACCATACAGAATACCACTTATGTAGGCGGCCGGAATACCCGTAAGGACACCTATGATTACAATCCAGCCTAAGGGCGCGCCAATAATTTCGGCTACAGCTAAAGGGCCGGGCGTGGGTGGGATGAAAGCATGTGTAACGGCTAATCCGGCTAACAAAGGTACAGCATAATGTATCATGGATTTGCCGGTTTTGTGATGCAATGCTACAATCATAGGGTATAATATAATAAAACCCACATCAAAAAAAACCGGTATCGAGACTAAAAAACCGGTGATAGCCATCGCAAGTGGTGCTTTTCGTTCGCCGGTGCGGCGCAGCATCCAAGATGCTAAGGTGGTAGCACCGCCAGTTTGTTCGAGTATGCCGCCAAAAATAGCGCCCAGCCCCACCACGGTAGCAACAAAGCCAAGTGTAGAAGCCATTCCGGTTTTTATGGTGTCAATGATTCCGGCAGGATCCATACCCGCCAATAGCCCAGTTATGATACTCGTGAGCAGTAATGCAATAAAAGCTGGCAATTTTAATTTTAAAATAAGGAATAACAACAATACAATGCCCAATAGCACAGCTATTAAAATTTGTGTACTCATTCTTAAAATATTAAATTGTATCTGCTCATCTTATGATGTACTCCAATTGGTATGGTAACTTTTATGGTCGGGGTCGTCCACGCGCTGGTAGGTGTGCGCACCAAAGTAATCACGCTGTGCCTGAATAAGATACGCATTGCTTCGAAGTGTTATAAGTTGTTTAAAATAAGCCAAGCAAGCGCTGAGCACAGGAATCGCTTGGGGAGTGGATATCATGTTTATAATCGTTTTATGAATGGCATTTATATGCTCTTGCAAAAACGATTGCACATAGGGGTGCTGCATCAAGTCATAATCAGAATCAGAAAGCCCATTTTTTATGATATGAAGTAGCTGGGAGCGTATAATGCAGCCGCTGGTCCAATTGGTTAGTGCCGCCGCTAAGTCGGTACCCCAGCCTTGCTCTGCCGATACCCGCTGGATGAGCGCTAATCCTTGATGATGATTCATGATACGTGCAAACATATACGCCTGCCAAAGTGCATTGGGGGTAATATTTACATCATGACTGTTGATTTTATACATTTTATGATACTGTGTTCGTTCCGCCTTCCAGGCAGAGGTGTAACGCGCGAACAAGGCTTCGGCAATAGCGGGTATCGGTACGCCAGCTTCGCAGGCGGCGATGGTTGCCCAACTGCCAGTGCCTTTATTGGCGGCTACATCGGCTATTTTGTCAATCAAAGGGGCCCCATCGCTATCTTTATGTTTTAAAATGGAAGATGTAATTTGAAGTAAATAGCTTTCGGTATCCCCCTGATTCCACTGTGTAAATAAATCGGCGATTTCCTGTAACGTTTGACCTTGCTGATAACGACAGTAACTGTATATTTCGGCTATGAGCTGCATTTCCGCATATTCAATGCCATTATGCACCATTTTTATAAAGTGTCCTGCGCCGCCTGTGCCCATATAGTTACAACAAATTTCACCTTGTTCATTTTTAGCGGCGATAGCTTGTAAAATAATTTGCATGTTATTGAATGCGGTCTCGCTGCCGCCAGGCATGATTGATGGGCCCTCCAAGGCGCCCGCCTCACCACCAGATACGCCTGCGCCAATTAGGTCTATTCCCTTGATTATCAGTTGTTTTTGTCTTCGTTCGGTATCTTGATAATGCGAATTACCACCATCCACGATGATGTCGCCCGCATCTAAAAGCGGAGTGAGCTGAGTGATGATATCATCTACTGCTTCTCCAGCGCTAATCATCAATATAATTTTTCGTGGTTTCTGTAAAGATTGTATAAAATCAGGTAAATGATCGAAGGGGTGCGCTTGCTGCAATTCTGCATATTGTTCTACTATCTTATGTGCCACTTGCACTTCTCGTGGTGGCAAATGCCGATTGTATAAAGCAACGGAAAATCCTTTCTGTGCTATATTGCGTGCCAAGCTGGTGCCCATGACGCCCAGCCCGATCAGCCCCACATCTGCTACCCAGACGTGCTGCTGTGTTGCTGTTTGCGATTTCATTGCCGATATAATTTGTTGGATAATATTTGTAATATCTTGGTGGATAGAAATCAGAAGTCCTTCCTCTGGTGGTTCGTAAGTATCGAATTGTGAGCGCAGCATTGCCGCCGGCATATAATGCTCGGTTCTTTTTATTAACCTATCATAAATGATATCATAATCGCCTTGTAGGTGTACCCACATGATGTCATCCGCAGGAATATGCTGCGTTAGTATGCGCCGATATTGCGTTTTTAGGGCTGAACATGCCAGTACAATGGGGCGCGTTGCGCCTACCTGACGTATGTGCCGATTCATAGCTTCGAGCCAAGGTATCCGGTCGGTATCCTCCAATGGAATGCCCGCCTGCATCTTAGCAATATTCGAAGCCGAATGAAAGGCATCCGCATCGTAAAAATCGAGCTTTAGTGCTGCGGCCAAGGCTTTACCGATGGTCGTTTTGCCGCTACCGGACACGCCTGTAATAATGATTGCTTTACCGTTCATTGGGTGAAATTAAAAATTTTAGCTGCGCTTACAAAATTGGATTTAGATAATTATGCAGAAAACGTCAAGGGAGCGACTTTCACCCAAATCAAAAAAAAATAGCCACTTTTCCGGGAAAGTTTGTAGCTTATCGGGCAGGAAATTTACATTGGGATATTTTAAACATTGGGTAACTATTCAGCAAAAAAGTTCTTTAAGCAACGCACTCACTTACAGTTGTTTAAAAGCACACCAAAAATGTTAGATGCAAAAATAGATTTAAAAGACAAAATATCTTTTTTTACAAACCAATATATTTCAATATTTTATAAAGTTTAATTATTCCAAAGTCAAAGATTCTTTCAAAGTGCCCTTGATAATCAATCAGTTAAATGTGGCAGCGTCAGCCTTGCTCTGCCGATACCCGCTGGATGAGCGCTAATCCTTGATGATGATTCATGATACGTGCAAACATATACGCCTGCCAAAGTGCATTGGGGGTAATATTTACATCATGACTGTTGATTTTATACATTTCATGATACTGTGTTCGTTCCGCCTTCCAGACAGAGGTGTAACGCGCGAACAAGGCTTCGGCAATAGCGGGTATCGGCACACCAGCTTCGCAGGCTACAAGAAGCCATCTCTTTTGAACCACAAAAGCATCTGTAAAGAACGCTAATAACTTAGCTTGATAGGATGTAAACAGATGGTAAAGTGGTACTTAAGTAATGTTTTTAAAAATATAATAAACCGACCACTTCTAATTGTCTGTTTTATTTTAAAATGTAATCATATTAAAAAATAATGATGCGTTTAAAGAAAATTAAACACGCCGCCGACAAAAATAATTCGACGAGAAAACCAGCTGTAATTTGATGTAGAATAATCATGATTGTAAGTAACGCTTCGAGCATTGCGCCGATCTAAGAGATTATTGCAATTGGCTGTAATATCCCTTTAACTTAGGGTCAAATTAGAAGTTCTTTGAAAATGCTGCTTTTTGCCAACTTGCCAAGGGGTTTTCATGTTAAGTCCTTGGTGTGGTCGTTGGCGATTATAATACATTTCCCTAGGGCTTGGTCAAAAATCTTTTGTACCGTACCTTTTTTGGCAAAAGGAAATTTCTCCTTAAGATAAAAGGAAATCGTGATAGCGCCGTGATCCGGATTGGCGAGCCAAAGAACTGATCGAGGCACCCGCTAAGTACAAGCTCCTTATTAATTTTCTTTGGGCAATTGTTAAAGCAGCATTTTCATGTAGTTTTGACACAGACAACTTTTTGACCCTAAAATACAAAGATATTACACCCTCTAAAATCTTTTAGCAGTATATCATTAATTTCGTGCGGTAAGTTTTTTATTAAATTCAGCAGCAATAACATCCCGATCATCCCGAATTTGAGAGAGCATTTTTTCGGGTTCTAAGGTTTTTTTGTTGTACCGCAGCAACCACTGGTTGGCATCGCCGACAGCAAGTTGTTCTACCACGTTGAGTTCATACTTTCGGTAGTTGCGTACCCAGGTGTAGGCATCACTTCCGCTTCGCAATTGTACAATCAACTCATTTTCAATGATATACTCTTGTGCGGCGCCGGCTTTTACCCGCCATCCAGGGCTGCTAGCTAAAGCATCAAGGCGGGCTTCGAGTGCTAACAACGCTTCTGGTCGCGTCTCTTTTCCTATAATAGTTTTCTGGTCGCCGGCTTCATAATAGGTAAGCGTCACGGTTTGATTATCAGAAAAATTACTGCGATACACATCCTTGAATTGCCAGAGATTGGCGCGTTGGAAAGCGCTGACCAACTGTTTGTATTCGGCTTTGCTGATGCGTTTTACGTGCATCCCTTTTTTTTCGGTGTAGCGTTCGCCGCGATAACTAACAATGCCTCCTTTATAAACAGTGAGTCGGAATACAGGGCAGGCGCCATAGCATGGGCCTTTTGTCATTTCTATCACTCGGTCAAGTTCCTGCAGATTCGCCTGAAGTGGGTTGAGCGAGGCGTTGGTACAACTTTGCAATAAGATAATTACTAACAACGCGGCAAATACGGGCTGCCGTTTTTCGGGGTGCAGTAGTCGGCTCATAGTATATTATGATGTAAATGATAAAAAATTAGATTATATTTTTGGGTGTTTATTTCGATTTCCTATTGCAATATTAATATAATAAAACGATTTTTTTACAAAAAGTTCCGTAAGAATTTTCTATTATAATAAAATAAGATCCGGCGGAGAGCGGCAAAAAATCTTTTTGATAATCCGTACCGTTCATCCATTGATCTTCAAACAATAGGCGTCCGTCGGTATGAAATATTCGCAAGCGCAGGGGTTCGGTACTAATGGTACTTGAGCGTTGTAGATGAATGCGCCTATGAGCTGGATTTTGCATCACTTGAATCAGCGATTCTAAATTTGGTCGGTGGGGTGCGGCAACCGGTCTGAGGCAGGCGCCCGCAGCGGTGAGCAATCCTGCCCGAAAAGTGTGCAGTGCAGCAAGCATGCGTATTTTTTGCCCCTGCGAGAACATTGCCATGCAGGCGTCGTTGGTGTAGTTCATAAAATTCATAAACATATCGGCGCTACCGCAGGAAATTTGCGGGTGCACTGGGCACTCCCCGCGATAAGAAAAAGCCTGCCGGGGTGTATCGGCTACGCCGTCATCTTGATCGCAATTTAAATTTTCAAGGTCTCCCTGTGCACCCCAAAGATGAAAAAGGTTGAAAAAATGTCCGATTTCGTGTACAAGCGTTCGCCCCAGGTTGTAAGGTGCGCGAGCGGTGCCCATGGTGCCAAAGGCCGTAGGATCCATGCGGATACCGTCTGTGTCAGGCGATGCCATACCTGGGAAGCTGGCCTCTCCGATGAACACCGGACGGCACTGCCCCACCCAGATATTCAGATAATGTCTTGTGTCCCAGGCATCTTGACCACCAAGATTGGTAAAACAAATGGCCCTTCGGCCCTCCGCAAAGCGCGCACCAATCTGTTCAAAGGGCGTTCGCGTGCGGGTAATGCCAGTTGTAGCATTGCCACTGGGATCCATTTGGGCTAAACAAAACTCAAAATCAATGGTAGCAATGACACTTCTAAAAATAGCCGGTACGCGGGCAATTTCTGTATTGCGTGCTTGAAAATCGCGATTGAGTGCTTCTATTTGCGACTGGATTTGTGCATCGGAGATGTTTTCTTCTGGTGTGCGCCAAACCACATGCACAACCACTGGAATGGTGATCAATGACCGATTGAATATGATTTTTTCGTTATTCGTAATCCATTCGTGAATAGCATCTTCTACTGCTCGGCGTGTTATTTGATGGCCGGGTTGCTGTTGCCAGTATAAATCTGCGGCGCAAGGTACCGGCTGCGCATAGCCATTCGCTACAACCGCCAACAACAGTGGCACGAAAATACATTGCTGCAATTTCTCCAATAATCGGCTCACGGGTCTATTAATTGATACAATTGATCCAGCTTTGGCGAAAGGATAATTTCCGTACGACGATTCCGAGCTTTGCCCGCAGCGGTACTATTGGAGGCTATAGGCGCATAGAGCGCACGGCCAGCGGCGGTCATGCGTTTAGAATCTACTCCAAATCCAGCTAAGGCCTTCACCACCGAGGTTGCGCGTGTGACACTCAAGTCCCAGTTTTGTTCGGCGCTACCGTCGCTGTCGGTATGTCCTTCCACCAAAATATCTATATCTGTATTCCGATTCAGGGTTTCTGCAAGCCTTTGTAAAGCCTGACGACCGCGAGGGTCCAGTACATTGCTACCGCTACGGAACAACAAATTCTGACTCAACGAAACATACAGTTTACCATTTTTTTCTTCTACCGTCAGGTCAGTAGCCGTAAACCCCCGCAATGCATCATCTACCCTTCCGCGGAGGTTTTTTATTTTCGATTGGTTGGCTTCGAGCAACGTTTCTAACTCTCGTATTCGACGATTGCGCTCTGCCAAATTGCCTTCCAAAGTATTATAGCTACCCTCTACGGCACTTAGGCGATTTTCTCGTTCATTCAATTGGTATTCCATGACGGCCAGGTCGCGTGCTTTACGGTCTAACTCTTCTTGCTGAGCTGCCAGTTGCTCCTGCAAACCTAATTTTTCGTAAGAAGAAGTGCTCAGCACCGTGCGGCTTTGCTCCACCAGAAGATTGTATCGTTCGAGTAAATCCTGATAAGTTTCTGTAAGACTCTGATTAGCAACGATATATCCTTCCATATCTTGCAGATTTTTGCGCAATTGTGCTTCGCTGAGCCGATATTTTTCACCCAGCAATTCATTGTCGGTACGCAGCGAATCGGCAAAGGTAGCTTCTGATTCATAGTATTTTTTTTGCGCCTCCAAAGCTTGATAGCTTTTTTGTGTTACACAAGCGGACAAACACAAGCCAACAAAAGTACAAATGGCAACGTATATCAACCGTTTCATAGCGAATAAGGAATTAATGAAGGACTCAAAAAAATCTGTTAAAGGTAGTAAAATATTGACTATTTGATGAACGTATTTTTGATAAAGGCTTGTATTCTAAAATTTAGATACTATTTTTTTTGATACCTTAGCCTATTTTCAAAAAATAAAGACGTATCCATTTTCTTACAATAAACTGATTATCATTGACGATCACCGTTTACTGCTCGCCAAATCACTTTTAAAATGATATTAGACGCTGTAAGTGGGTGCCACCCATTTTTATAAGTACGGTAGCCAAAACAATTGGAAAAAGTTCGCGCAGATGTCCGCCGCAATAGAAGTGACCTTAGCTTGGTGAGGTCGTTATATGAAAACAGGTTCATATTTAC